>JACRNI010000160.1 GCA_016234925.1 Deltaproteobacteria bacterium
CGCAACCTTTACGGTTGCGTTGAATACGCAGGCATGAAGCCTGCGGCTACCCACGAACTACGAACCACGAATGCCGAACTGGTTTATGGTTTCAGTGTTGGCGACTATGACAAGACAAAAGAACTTGTGATAGACCCGCTTCTTGCGTCTACATATCTGGGTGGCGGAGATGGTGATTACTATGGTTGGGATTACACATCTTCTATTATTGCAATAGATTCATTGGGTAATGTGTATGTTACGGGAAATACTCGTTCATGTGACTATCCAACGACACCAGGTGCTTATGACACTACTCACAGCCCCCCCTAATCGTTATGGTAATTGTTATGATGATGTTTTTGTATCAAAGTTAAATAGTGATTTAACTCAACTTCTTTCATCAACATTACTAGGAGGTAATGATATATTTAGTCACGAACTTAGCCATTCTATAGCGATAGACCAATCAGGGAATATATATATTACAGGATATACCATTTCATCAGATTTTCCAACAACAGCCGGTGCTTATGATCCAACTTTCAATGGCACTGGTAGTAATATATTTGTCTCAAAATTAAGCAGTGATTTAACCCAACTCCTTGCTTCTACCTTTGTAGGGGCAGGTGAAGGTAGGTCATTAGCAATAGACCAATTAGGGAATGTATATGTTACAGGATATACATCTTCACCTGACTTTCCAGCAACACCAGGGGCATATGATACCACTTATGGTAATTACGATGTTTTTGTGTCAAAGTTAAGCAGTGATTTATCTCAACTCCTTGCATCTACATTTATAGGGGAGGGTGAAGGCAATTCATTGGCAATAGATCAATCAGGTAATGTATATGTTGTGGGAGAGACATGGTCAGCCGATTTCCCAACAACTCCTGGTGCATACGATTTTATCTATAATGGTGGTGAGGATGCCTTTATATCAAAGTTTGACAGTGATTTAACCCAACTCCTTGCTTCTACATTCATAGGTGGTAGTAGTTTTGATATAAGTTATTCTCTCGCAATAAATTCGTCAGGTAATGTGTATATCACAGGGAAAACTCAATCATCTGATTTTCCAACAACAGCCGGTGCTTACGATACTACTTATAATGAGATTTTTATCTCAAAGTTTGATAATAATCTCACAAAACTTTTGGCGTCTACATTTATAGGAGGCAGTGATTATGAGCGCAGTTATTCTATGGCTCTAGATTCATCAGGCAATGTGTATGTTACAGGAGAAACACGGTCAGCAGATTATCCAGTAACTTCTGATGCGTATGATGCTACTTTTAATGGTGGTCAGGATGTTTTTGTATCAAAACTGGACAGTAATTTAAGCCAACTTCTTGCGTCTACCTTTGTAGGGGGTACATATGGTTGGTTGGGTCTTAATGACCCAAATGAATATGGTAATTCAATTGCAATAGATTCATCAGGTAATATTTATGTTACGGGGAATACTCTTTCAGAAGACTATCCTACAACACCAGGCGCCTATGATGTTACTCACAATGGTAATTGGGATGTTTTTATATCAAAGTTTAATTTTGGCACTTTACCTTCCACCCCATCCCAATCCCAGGGTCAAGGCTCTGGCACTAACAATCAAGGCACAAGTAATGCACCAGGGCTGCAAAATGCGCCAGGAGTCCAAACAGCTCCAGGGCTTAAAAAGAAATAAACCAGAAATGGGGCATAAATTCAGGGGCTGATGTTTTAATCAGCCCCTGCAATTATTCAGGAAACTATCTCGTCTAATCCCCACCCATTGTCTTTCAAACAACCTTTTGTTACAATTCATTTATGAAACACACATGCCGACAATTTGGCACAAATGCGAATCTTCAGATTCGCATGTTTATAGCGAGGCTAAAGCCTCGCACTACAAAAGAGGTTATAATGGAAGGTATTTTCAAATGAAACCCTATATAGTCCTGATACTTCTTGTTGCTATTACCTTTGCAAATTCCCTTCAGAATGAATTTGTATGGGATGACCATACGCTTATCATTGATAATCCAAACATTAACCTTCCATTAACAGAAATACCATCTATCTTTACAAAATCTTTATGGAAGGTGGGCGCTGTTGATGAAGGCAGGCATACTTATTACAGGCCTCTTTTGTCAATGCTCTATCTTTTGAATTATAAAATATGGGGATTTAATCCAAAGGGCTTTCATCTTACGAACATCCTTTTACATCTATTAAATGCAGTGGTTTTATACAGAATTGGCTTGCTTCTTTTTAATGACACATCCATATCACTTGCAGCAGCATCTATCTTTGCAGTCCATCCTGTTCATAATGAGTCAGTCGGAAGGGCAGCAGCAGGCGAGGTTATATTCGGCTTTTTTATAATTCTATCCATTTATTTCTTTTTAAAAGAAAAAAGATACATTTCATGGTTTTCATTCTTTCTTGCGCTTCTTTCAAAAGAAACATCAGTAATGCTGCCATTCGCTTTGTTAATCCTTGCAATCAATAAACAAGACATTAAAAAAGGGATAATTGAGATAATGCCATACATGATTCTTATCGGCGTATATTTTATTATAAGGGCAATGGTTGTTGATGTTGTTTTGGGAGGAGGAGTAATATTACAACTGCTGCATTATCATATATTTTCAATGCTTACAATGGCTGTTGCAGCATTAGACTATATCAGTCTCCTTATTATTCCATATCCTTTAAGTCCGTTTTATTCTGAGAGGTGGTATAGGTCTATATTGGAGATAAAGGTTATGCTTGCGATTATAGTTTTAGCATTGCTCTCTTTTCTTGCCTTCAGGATTAGAAAAGACAGGGTAATGTTTTTCTTGCTGTTATCTCCATTTATCATGCTTTTCCCGGTTATATGGAGGGTCAATACATTTACAGCAGGATTGGACAACATGTATATTGCAGAAAGATTTTTATATGTGCCGCTTATGCTGTTTTCGCTTTTTGTTTCCGCATCCCTTGTAAAGATTTTTAACGGCAGGGCAAAGAGGTATCTGTTGATTTGCTGGATATTGGTTATAATCATATTTATACCTATTACAATATTTGCAAATACGATGTGGAGAAATGACACTGTTCTTTTTAAAAAAGTTATAGAAAACTCGCCTGATACTGCCTTTGCCCATAATGGTCTTGGAAGTTTATATGAAAAACAAGGTCACTTGGATGAGGCTATAAAGGAATATTCAATCGCGTTAAGTGTCAAACCTTATTATTCTGATGCCCATGCTAATCTTGGGAATATCTATGCAGACAAAGGCATGCTGGATGAGGCAATAAAAGAATATCTCATTGCATTAAAACTCCAGCCTGATAATGCAGGAAATCATAATAATCTTGGGAATGCTTATGCAGATAAGGGTCTGCTGGATGAGGCGATAAAAGAATATGAAACAGCAATAAGGCTTAAACCTGATTATGCAGATGCGCATTATAACCTTGGCATCGTCTATTATGAAAAGGGTAGACACGATGATGCAAAGAGGGAGTATTTAACAGCATCAGAACTTAAACCATCCTTGCGGGAGATGCACAATAAGAATAAAGGGTTTAAAAGATAAGGCGAGAAAGGAATTTGAAATTGTATTAAAACTAAACCTCAACCACCCCCAAGCCAAAATATCACTTGAAGAGTTGATATAAAGAAAGTATAAATACATAAAACGACTTAGATACTTGCGTTTTTATGAATGCGTAATTGTTTATGACGCTTCATATAAATAATGGAGGATATGCATGAAAAAACTCTTAAACTTAAAAAAAGCCGTTTCTATATTAAATAATTTTAAAAGGCAGCGCATCCTTGTTGTCGGCGACCTTATGCTTGACCATTTTATATGGGGCAGGGTTTCAAGGATATCGCCTGAGGCGCCTGTGCCAGTTGTCAAGGTTGTGTCGGAAAATATGATGCTCGGCGGCGCTGCGAATGTTGCCAATAATATAAGTTCTCTGAATAGTCATGTGTTGTTATGCGGCGTTGTAGGCGATGATGAAGGAGGCAAGTCTTTTGTTAATGAATTAAAGAAAAAGAATATGTCAACAGATGCCTTGATTATTGACAAGAAAAGGCCGACGATTATCAAAACTAGGATAATCGCCCATCATCAGCAGGTTGTCCGATTTGACAGGGAAAGCGATGATTATCTAAACCTTGATACAACAAAGAAAATACTTGATTATGTGAAAAAGAAGATTGCAGGCATTGACGGCGTGGTTATATCTGATTATGCAAAGGGCATTGTATCAAGGGAACTTGTTGACGAGATTGCCGCTGTTGCAAAGGGAAAAAATAAAATCGTGGCAGTTGACCCGAAGGTCAGCCATTTTGATTTTTATAAAAGTGTTACAGTTGTTACGCCCAATAATGATGAGGCTTCCCGTGCATCCGGCATTGAAATAAAAGATAATGCTAGTTTACTTCGCGCAGGCGAAATCCTGCTTAATAAATTAGGGAGCGACGCTGTGCTGATAACACGGGGCGAGCATGGCATGAGTTTGTTTGAAAAGGACGGCAGCATAACGCACATCCCGACTGTTGCGCAGGAGGTCTATGATGTTACAGGCGCAGGGGATACTGTTATAAGCGTTTTTACCATTGCGCTTGCAGCAGGCGCAACATTAAAAGAGGCGGCGGTCATATCAAATTTTGCCGCAGGGATTGTTGTCGGCAAGGTCGGAACTGCGACTGTTACGCCAGAAGAGTTGAAGGGCGCGTTAAAAAAAGGATTAAGAAAATAGCAAGTAGCCGCACCCTTTATGGGTGCGTGATATTCGCAGGCATAAAGCCCGCGGCTACCCCTAACCCTATCATTACAAATATGGACTCTCTAAAAAACCTAAATCCTAAACAAAAAGAGGCTGTTTTACATACAGATGGCCCGACCCTTATCCTTGCAGGCGCTGGAAGCGGCAAGACAAGGGTTTTGACGCACAGGATTGCATACCTGCTCAAAGAAAAAAACATCCTGCCTCAAAAAATCCTTGCTGTTACATTTACGAACAAGGCTAGTCAAGAGATGAAGGAGCGTCTTGAAAAGCTCATTGGGGCAATTGCGCATGGTTTATGGCTTGGCACATTTCATTCAACAGGGCTTCGCATATTAAGGCAGGATGGCCATTCTATTGGCTTTGACAAGGATTTTATTGTCTATGATGACGATGACCAGTTGTCCCTTGTAAAACTCTCGCTGGCAGAACTTGGGTATAGTGAAAAGGCAATGGCTCCAAGAGCGGTTTTGTCGCATATAAATCAGGCAAAAAATGAAATATTGTCTCCGCAGGAGTATGCGCTTGGCGCAAATGATTTTTTCAGGACAAGGGTCTCGGCTGTTTATAATCTATATCAGGAAAAACTCCGTTCAAACAGGGCGCTTGATTTCGGCGATTTAATTTTAGAGCCGATAAGGCTTTTTAAACAAGCGCCTGATGTTTTGAAAAAATATCAAAATAGATTTTCATACATACTTATAGATGAATATCAGGACACAAACCGCGCCCAGTATATATTGATAAATCTTCTGGCAGAGGCGCATAAAAATCTATGTGTTGTCGGGGATGAAGACCAGTCAATATACGGCTGGCGTGGCGCTGATATAAGCAATATATTGAATTTTGAAAAAGATTATCCTGATGTAAAAATCATAAGGCTTGAGCAGAACTACCGTTCAACAAAGAACATCCTTGCTGCTGCAAATTCTGTTGTTGAAAAAAATGTAAATAGGATTGGCAAGACACTCTGGACAGAAAATAGAGACGGCAGCGTCCCTTTATTTCAAATGGCAAGGGATGAGCGCCACGAGGCAGCAATTGCCGCGAGCAAAATAGAAAAATTAAAGCAGCATAACGGATATGATTACAAACACTTTGCTATATTTTACCGCACAAATGCGCAGTCCAGAATATTTGAAGAGCATTTTATAAGAAGCGGGATGCCCTACACAATTGTCGGCGGTTTAAGATTCTATGACAGGAAAGAAATCAAGGACAGCCTTGCGTATTTGCGGGTTTTGGCAAATCCAAGTGACTCATTAAGTTTAATGCGGATAATAAACACGCCTGCAAGGGGCATTGGCAAGACAACGCTTGATAAGGTCGCAGGTCTTGCAGCAGAAAAAGGCGTATCTATATTTGAATGTCTCACGACACTTGATAATTCAGCAGATAACATGCACGCAATAAAGCCAAATACCTTTCAAAAACTAAAAGGGTTTTCAGCATTGGTTCAAAAATTTCAAGGGCTTGTCGGCAAAGAACCTGACCTCTCCCCTGCCCCTCTCCAGCAAGTGGAGAGGGAAAAAGGAGCAAAACCTCCATTGCATGAAACAGCAAAAGGGTTTCTTGAGCAAAGCGGTTATATAAAGATGTGGGAAGAAGAGAAAACAGAAGAGGCAGATACAAGGGTTGAAAATATACACGAACTCATATCTGCAATAAAGGATTTTGAAATGTATAAGAGTCCTGCGACTCACCCCTCCCCCTCTCCAGCAAGTGGAGAGGGAATAACGAGTAAATCTTCAGATATGCTTTCTGATTTTTTAGACCATGTTGCGCTTATAAGCGATATAGATTCCTTTGAGGACAAGCACAACCGCGTAACAATGATGACCATACATTCTGCAAAGGGGCTTGAGTTCCCTGTTGTTTTCATGGTTGGAATGGAAGAAGGTTTATTCCCGCACTCAAGGTCTCTTGACGAGGGAAGTGCTGATGAACTTGAAGAAGAAAGAAGACTCTGTTATGTCGGCATGACAAGGGCAATGGAAAAACTATTTATGACCGCTGCGAGGGAAAGGACAATTTATGGCGACTGCCGTTTTCAGAGGCAGTCACGGTTTATAGACGAGATAGATGAAAGGTTCATTGAGATTGCGGAGACAGAGGCGAAACAAAAGGGTCAAGAAGATAGGGTCAAGGGTCAAGGGGCATGGGTCATGGGTCAAGAGGCAATGAATGAGGATGCACGATACAGGACACAGGAAACAAGATATACCTCTTTAGAGAGTCAGATAGAAACTGGTGGAATTGATTTTGCAGATGATGGATTGAGGGTCGGCATGAAGGTTCGGCATCCCAATTTTGGCATAGGCATTATCAAGGCGACAGAAGGCATTGGTGAAAATACAAAGGTGACAGTCAATTTCCAAAACGTAGGGCAGAAAAAATTGGTTTTAAGGGTTGCCGGGTTAATACCAATGCAATAAATAGTTATTTTGACGGTCGCTGTCCCTAATTTCGCTATTTTTCAAAGGGTTCTGTAGAGAAAATGGCTTATAGGCAAATTGGGAGTTCGGATTATGAATGGTGACGATTTTATTGAAATGGAAAAAAGAGCTTTTGCTATTTTGGATAAATTAACAAAACCGGATAGAGATCGGTTTAAGAAATATTTTCCAAAGACAGATGATATTACTTTAATTATTCTTAAGGGGCATTTGTTGATTGAGGAACAGTTAAACGGTCTTATTGAGGTTATGGTTAGATCCCCTGAAGTTTTATTTCAAGATAAACGCCTTTTTACTTTTTATCAAAAGTTAATGTTAGTCGAATCTCTTTCGGGAAAGAGCAATACAAATTTAGATAGCATTTGGTTAAATATAGAGAAAATCAATGAAATTAGAAATAAATTGGCACATAAACTAGATATACCTGAATTAGAAGATAAGATAGATAAATTCATAAATCCTAGATCAGAACCATTTCGTTGCAAGAGTTCTGAAGAAAGAATTGAGAAATTGGAAGAGCGTTTTTTTATAATGCATACTATATTGTCATCGATGAAACATAGCCTATTAATTGTGAACAAAAAAATAAATAAATTAGGGAAAGCGACCATTTAAATATATTGTATCCAAATTTGACGCTTAAAAATTGCACAGATGCAAGGCGGAGCAAGGCTTCAAGCGAGGCATACTTTTATAGTATGTTGAGCGAAGAAGCCGCAGCGACAACACAGCAGATGGGCATTTTTCAGCGTCAACCATTCCTCTCTATCCCCAACTGCTTCATCTTTCTCCATAGTGTTGTCCTGCTTATCTTGAGTTTGTCTGCGCAGTCTTTGAGTTTCCAGTCAGATTCATCAAGCAGACGAATAATAGTTTCTTTTTCAAGCGCATCAAATGGTCTTTCAGTCTTTATCGCCCTGCCAACAATATCCTGTCCTGCTTTTTGCATGTCCTTGGGGAGATGCTCTGGGAGGATGGCGTTTCCTGAACACCTTACAAACGCATGCTCTATAATGTGTTCAAGTTCTCTTATATTTCCGGGATAATTGTATTCCATAAGCATTTCCATTGCTACAGGAGAGGCATTTGATATGGTCTTCCCCATCTCTTTATTGAATTTGCCGATAAAATGCGAAACAAGAAGCGGTATGTCATCTTTCCTATCGCGAAGCGGCGGCATTATAATCGGCATAACCTTTAAACGATAGTAAAGGTCTTCGCGAAACTTGCCTTCTTCGACCAATGTCTTTAGATTTTTGTTTGTCGCTGCAATCAAACGCACATCAACCTTTATTGTCTTTGTGCCCCCAACCCGCTCAAATTCAGATTCCTGCAAGACGCGCAGAAGTTTTACCTGTATATTAGGTGTTATGTCTCCAATCTCATCAAGAAAGATTGTGCCGTTGTCTGCAAGTTCAAACCTGCCGGGCTTGTCAGCGATTGCGCCTGTAAAAGCGCCCTTGACATGCCCAAAGAGTTCGCTTTCAAGTACGCCTTCTGCAAGCGCTGCGCAGTTGATCTTTATAAACGGCTTATCTTTTCTAGGGCTTGCATGATGAATGGCGTTTGCAATAAGTTCCTTTCCTGTTCCGCTCTCGCCTTCTATCAGGACTGTTGTCTTTGTCGGCGCAACCTCGTGTAGAAGTTCATAGACCTCGTGTATTTTATAATTTTTGCCGATTATGCCTTCAAAAGAGTATTTATTATTTAACTCCTGCTTTAATTCCTTTAATAAGGATATGTCTCTGAATATCTCAACAGCGCCTATGACCGCGCCTTTCTCATCTTTTAATAGTGCGGCATTTACACTCAAGGTAATGGTCTTTTCACCTTTGCCAATGGTTACTTCTCTATTACGAATTTGTTCTCCTGTATTTACTGCTGTTGTCATAAGGCAGCAAAGCGAGCAGTTGCTGTGGTGTATTACCTCTTTGCACATCCTGCCTTCCATTGTTTCATCACCGACACGTTCAAAAAGTTCCCTCGCAGCCCTGTTCATAAAAAGGATGCGGCGGGATTTAGAGATTACAACAACGCCGTCTGCAAGACTGTTTAATATTGTGTCGCTGTTTATTATTACCTCTTTTGGCGCAGTATTTAATTGAGCCATTTTAACCCCCTGTTAATCTTTAATATATTATAGTGTATTTACATGATATATTATGCAAGATTCAAAGTCAATAAAATGTTTCATAAATGTAATATTTCAATATTGCAACAATATTATAACTATTTAATATTTAATATATTTATTGTTTCATAATTAAATAGTTTCATTTATGCAACACAAGATAGGTGAAGATGGTTTAAACATATTTTAAAATTTCGTATTAAAATCAAGTTGTTATAATGATATGTTAAAATTGGCACAGATATTGAATATAATTATAATCAAGAAGCAAAAAAAGGAGGTGTTTAAGATGAAGGCATTTGAGACATTGACAAAGGTGATGGGAATAATAATCGGTTTCTTCCTTATCCTTGGGTTGACAACAATTGCATAATACCTGCAAAATGTATTTGCAATATCGGGAAGAGATTGATAGAGTGCAGCGCAGAAGAGAGAATATTTTCAATGGAACCAAAGAAAATAAAACGCGATATATTCTGGGTTGGCGCTCAAGATTGGGATAGAAGGCTCTTTGATGCACTCATACCTTTGCCAGACGGCACAAGTTATAATGCATATCTGGTTAAAGGAAGCGAAAAGACAGTGTTGCTTGACACTGTTGACACTGCAAAGGCGGACACACTGCTGTTACAACTCAAGGACATTGAAACCATAGACTTCATTATCTCCCACCATGCAGAGCAGGACCATTCAGGTGCAATCCCTCAAGTTCTAAAGAAATATAAAAATGCAAAGGTCATAACATCGCCTAAAGGAAAAGGTCTTCTTGCAGAACATCTCCATATCCCTGAAGAAAAGATAATCACAATTGCAGATGGAGAAACTCTGTCGCTTGGCAATAAGACTTTGGAATTTATACATATGCCATGGGTGCATTGGCCAGAGACCTTTGTAACATATCTTCAAGAAGACAAAATTCTTTTCAGCTGCGACCTTTTTGGTTCTCACCTTGCCGTGTCTGGTTTGTATTCGAGCGAGCATTGGAAGGTCTGCGATGCTGCAAAGAGGTATTATGCAGAGGTTATGATGCCTTTCAGGATAACCATCTTGAAGCATCTTGAAAAACTTAAAAAATATAAAATAGATATTATTGCCCCAAGCCACGGCCCTGTCCACGACAGCCCTGAGTGTATTATGCAATCGCATATGGAGTGGGTTTCTGATAAGATTAGCAATACAGTTGTCCTGCCGTATGTATCAATGCACGGCTCTACTGAATCAATGGTTGATTATCTAACCGAATCACTGTCAAATAAAGGGATAAATGTAGAGAGATTCAATCTTGCTGCAACTGATATGGGAAAACTTGCCATCGCCCTTGTTGATGCCGCAACAATTGTTGTTGGTTCGCCTACAGTCCTAGTCGGCGCACATCCACTTGTCGTATCAGCGGCATTTTTGACAAATGCCCTTAAGCCAAAACTCAAATTCGCATCCATAATTGGTTCTTACGGCTGGGGCGGGAAGATGGTGGAACAGATAACTGGACTAATGTCAAATCTGAAGTTAGAGATGCTAGAGCCTGTGCTTGTAAAAGGAAAGCCAAAGGATGAAGATTACAAGGCACTGGAAAGATTGGCATCTGACATAGCAAATAAGCATAGGGAAAACGATATTGCTTGACAAAAAAAGTGTAAATTCCCCACACTAGAAACTATCTGCAAACCCCATGAATTGTTGGAGCCGAAAATATTTTATGAGTCAAAATTATGTATTTTTTTTATAAAACCGAAAGTATGTAAAGATTTTTCTTGACAATATAATTAAATTCTTTTATATATATCTTTCTCTAGTTTAAAACCTATTTACTGAGTCAGCCTTTTCTTTACTATTATTAGAAATTGTTGTATCATTAAAATGAGGTGATTTGGTCTTTGAAAACTAAATAGCAATCAACAGCCTGTCAATAATTTTTTAACACTTTTCACAATTTAAGTGGAGAGTTTGATCCTGGCTCAGAACGAACGCTCGCGGCGTGCCTAACACATGCAAGTCGTACGAGAAAGTGGGGGCAACTCCATGAGTAAAGTGGCGCACGGGTGAGTAACGCGTGGGTAACCTACCCCTGAAACTGGAATAACATTCTGAAAAGAGTGCTAATGCCGGATAAGACCACAGTTCTTTGGAATAGTGGTAAAAGATGGCCTCTGCTTGCATGCTATCATTTAGGGATGGGCCCGCGTCCCATCAGCTAGTTGGTAGGGTAATGGCCTACCAAGGCTAAGACGGGTAGCTGGTCTGAGAGGACGACCAGTCACACTGGCACTGAAACACGGGCCAGACTCCTACGGGAGGCAGCAGTGGGGAATA
>JACRNI010000102.1 GCA_016234925.1 Deltaproteobacteria bacterium
TACAATACTTGTGACCTACAGAGATATTGTGAGGCTTATAGCGTGAGAGGCTCTTGCAAAAGTGTCATCCCCGAATTATTTTTCAGCGGGTTCAAGTTTGCAACTTGAACCCAAATAGTGGGAGAGTAGGGGCGATCCGGCTGGTTGTCCCTACAATTGATGACAGGCAACCCAGCGCCAAAGGGGTTTTTAGAGCAAAAATGATCAAACAAGAAAAAATAGACTACTGGCTAAAATCAGCAGAATATGACTGGATGGTTGCAGGGCATCTTTTTGAAAAGGGAGATTATGCTTACTCTCTATTCTTCGGGCATTTAACAATTGAGAAGATTCTAAAGGCTATTTTTGTCAGTAAATTCGATGAACATCCTCCTTTCACCCATAGGCTAACCTATTTGGCTGAAAAGATGGAGTTGGTTTTATCTCCAGAAAAACATGAACTTCTTGAGATAATAACAGATTTTAATCTTGAATCCAGATATCCTGACGAGAAGTTCTCATTTTACAAGAGATGCACAAAAGAATTTGCAGGAGAAAATATAAAAAAGATTGAGGAGATAAGAGGATGGCTGTTGCAGCAGGCACAATAGATTCAGCAATAGAATTGGTAAAGAAATACATTAAGGAACTTCAGAAAAATGGTTTTCCAATTCTGGAAGCTATAATCTTTGGCTCTTATGCTAAAGGAAATCCTAAAGAAGAAAGCGATATTGATGTTGCTTTAGTTTCACCTGCATTTACCGGGGACAGATTTGCAGACAGAAGAAATATAGTCCCTTTAAGAAGAAAAATAGACAACAGGATTGAACCGATGCCATTCAGGCCAGAGGATTTTTATAACGGCGGCTGTTTTGCCGAGGAAATTAGAAGAACAGGAAAGATAATAAGGAACTAAAAAGCAGCATTTTTGGCCAAAGGTTGCGTTTGCAGAGGAGTCTTTTATGCCGCGTATAGGCGTATTTGTCTGTCAGTGCGGGACAAACATAGCATCCACTGTTGACACCAAAAAGGTGGCAGATGAGATGGCTAAACTTCCGGGTGTTGTTTATACCGGTGATTACAAGTTCATGTGTTCTGCGCCCGGACAGGATAATCTAAAAGAGATTGTCAAGGAGCATAAACTTGACGGAGTTATTGTTTCTGCCTGTTCGCCGCACATGCACGAAAAGACCTTCAGAAAGGCGGTAGAGGCAGCAGGTTTAAATCCATATAAATGCGAGATTACCAATATCCGCGAGCAGTGTTCATGGGTTCATCATGATGCGACAAAGGCAACCGGCACGCTCAAAAGCATTGACCTGACAAGAATGGCAATTGAGAGGCTCAAGAAAAATAAGTCTCTTTCAAAAATCAAGATACCCATAAAGAAAAGGGCTCTGGTTATCGGCGGTGGCATTGCAGGTATTCAGGCGGCGCTTGATATTGCAGAGGGCGGCAGGCAGGTCATACTCGTTGAAAGAGAGCCTTCAATTGGCGGCAACATGGCAAAACTGTCTGAGACATTTCCGACAATGGACTGCTCCCAGTGCATTATGACACCCAAGATGGTTGAGGCATCGCTCAATGAAAACATAAAGATTTTGACATGGAGCGAGGTTGAAAAGGTTGACGGTTATATCGGCAATTTTACAGTTCAGATTAGAAAAAAGGCAAGGTATGTAAACGAGGATTTATGCAATGGGTGCGGGCTTTGTATTGAGAAGTGTCCGTTTAAGGCAAAGAGCGAGTTTGAGATGGGCATGACACAGAGAAAGGTGATTTATACGCCGTTTCCGCAGGCTGTGCCGAATATTCCGGTGATTGATGCAGCCAATTGCCCGAAGATACAAAAAGATAAATGCGGGGCATGCGCGATTGTGTGCGGGCCAAAATGTATAGATTTTAAACAGCAGGATGCGGTTATCACGGAAGATGTCGGCGCAATCGTTGTTGCAACAGGGTATCAGTTGATGCCGAATGAAAGGTTCGGCGAATACGGCTACGGCAAAATCAAGGATGTTATAAGCGGATTGCAGTTTGAAAGGCTTGCCTCTGCATCAGGACCAACAGGCGGTGAAATCAGAAGACCGTCAGACGGCAAGACCCCGAAGAATGTTGTGTTTATCCAGTGTGTTGGCTCAAGGGATGAGAAAAAGGGCGTCTCGTACTGCTCAAAGATATGCTGCATGTATACTGCAAAGCACACCATGCTTTACAAGCACAAGGTGCATGACGGCCAGTCGTATGTGTTTTACATGGACATAAGGGCAGGCGGCAAGCGGTATGAAGAATTTGTCAGAAGGGCGATTGAGCATGACGGCGCAATGTATCTGAGAGGCAGGGTTTCAAGGGTTTATGAAAAAGACGGCAAGGTAATTGTTCAGGGCGCGGACACGCTTTCCGGCAATCAGGTAGAGCTAGAGGCGGATATGGTTGTGCTTGCAACAGCGATTGTATCAAGGGACGGCGCGGATTCGTTGGCGCAGAAACTCGGCATCGGTTACGACAAATATAAATTTTATAATGAATATCATCCAAAATTGAAACCAGTTGAGACAGTTACAGCAGGTATCTTTCTTGCCGGCACATGCGTTGGGCCGATGGATATTCCAGAGTCAGTCTCAATGGGAAGCGCCTCAGCAAGCAAGGTTCTGGCGCTCTTTTCCAATGACCAGATGGCAAGGGAGCCGATAACCGCGAATGTAAACAGAATGACATGCAATGCGTGCTGGGACTGTGTTGTTGCATGTCCGTATAATGCGATTGAAAAGGAAGAGGTTAAAAACAGACAGGGCGTTGTTTTGAAGATGCTGGCAAAGGTGAATGAGGGGGTGTGTCAGGGATGCGGTGTGTGCGTTGCGGCGTGCAGGAGCAAGAGTATTGATTTGAGAGGATATACGGATGAGCAGGTATATGCGGCATTGGCGGCGTTTTAAGTGTTCATGCTGAAAAACGCCCATCTGCTCTGTGTTGCCTGCCTGTGCGTTGCACGCAGACAGGTCGCTGCAGCTTCTGCGCTCAACATATTTTGTAGTTGCCAAATTTATTGGGCGCATTTAAGTCGCCGATAAATCGGCAGACCACATTTAGCATCTGTGGCATTCTTGAGCGTGAAGTGGATATGCATGCTGAAAAACGACCAATCTTCTTTAATAAAAACACAACCAAACAGGCATGTATTATATTTTTAAGAAAATTTGTTTCCTCCTTGCATTGACTGCTTCTATGATTATTACAGTCTCTCCATCTGTTGCAGGGGGGGGTGATTTTATAGACCGGAGGGTAAATAAGGACGATAGCGGCATATGGCAATATCATTATGACCTCCCAGCGTATCTTATAGGAGCAACTGCAGCAGGCGCTATCTGGGAAGGAAACGATACGCGATTCGGTAAAACATTATGGAAGAGCGCAGATGCATTGATTATAAGCGGCGTTGTAACTCAAGCCTTGAAATATTCAACCACAAGGGTTAGGCCGTCAAAAACCGATGATCCAAACTTGTGGTTTCAGGGGGGTGATAATTATAGTTTTCCAAGCGGTCATGTTTCTTCAGTTGCCGCATTGGTAACGCCGATAATATTAGAATACAGGGATGATAGACCATGGGTTTATATATTGGCAATCATTCCACTATATGAAGCTATCGGCAGAGTAAATGCCCAGGCCCACTGGCAGACAGATGTGTTGGCAGGCGCAGCAATAGGCGTGGCTGCCGGGTATTATGAGCAAAAAATCAGTTCTCCGCTTATTTTTTATGTCTTGCCGGAAGGTGTTTATATGGGATTAAAATATAGATTTTAGCGTGAGGATATAAATAGATGAATGAAAGCAAACACGATATTAACTTTGAACCCCAAATCGTTGCCTTTGTGTGCAACTGGTGCACTTATGCAGGCGCGGATTTGGCAGGCACGAGCAGGATGGAGTATAGTAAGGATTATAAAACTTCCATGCACAGGCAGGATTGACCCGCTCTTTATCATCAAGGCATTTGAAAAGGGAGCGGATGGCGTTATAGTTTCCGGCTGTCATCCAGGAGACTGCCATTACACCACAGGCAACTATCATGCGCGGCGCAGATGGATTGCCTTTAAGAGCTTGCTGGAATTTACCGGCATTGATATGAAGCGGCTCCACTTCTCATGGGTCTCCGCATCAGAGGCAATCAAATGGGTGGATTTAATCAACAATATTACAGATGAAGTTAAAAAACTCGGGCCGTTTGTGGAGTACAGGAATTTAAGAGAAGCACAATGATAAGTGAAAGAGATAAAAATATAATATTGGAATGTGCAAAGAAATATAATGTTTCTGCTGTCATCTTATTTGGCTCGTCTCTGAAAGACAAGGAGTTTAATGACATAGATATTGGTGTAAAGGGTATTGAGCAGCGAGTATTTTTTAAATTTTATGCCGAACTGTTTAAAAAGTTATCGAAGCCTGTAGACCTCATAGACCTCTCCAGGAAATCATTATTTAGTGTTCTCGTGGAAGAGACCGGGATAAAGATTTATGGCTGACATACCAAAACAAATCCTTGCAGAAAAGGAAAACATAGAGGCGGCTTTGAATAATCTCAAAGAAGCCATA
>JACRNI010000001.1 GCA_016234925.1 Deltaproteobacteria bacterium
AGGCAATATCTTTGGCAGTTTTAAAAAAGCGTCTATCATCCATAAACTCAAAGATGTAAAACTCCTTGCCCCGTGTGAGCCCTCAAAGATTGTGGCAATAGGCTTGAATTATAAGGCTCATGCTGCTGAGTTTAACAAGCCACTGCCTGAAGAGCCGATGATGTTTATAAAACCCTCAACCGCTGTGATTGCAGCAGGGGATGAGATTGTGTATCCATCGCATATGTCAAGAAGGGTGGATTATGAAGGCGAACTTGCAATTGTTGTCGGCAAAAGGGCGCATATGATAAAAAAAGAAAGCGTCAAAGATTATATTCTAGGCTATACATGCATAAATGATGTTACTGCAAGGGATTTGCAGGGAAAGGACATACAATTTACAAGGGCAAAGGGTTTTGATACATTTGCGCCGCTCGGACCGTGGATAGAAACAGACTTAAATCCTTTGGATTGCCGCATTGAAACATTTTTAAATAATGAAAAAAAGCAGGACACATCAACGCATGATATGATATTTGATGTTTATCATTTATTTAGTTTTGTCTCTTGTGTTATGACGCTCCTGCCGGGAGATGTGATTGCAACAGGAACGCCGTCAGGCATTGGCAAAATGAAGCCGGGCGATACGGTTGAAATAAGGATTGAAGGGATAGGAAGTCTTGTAAATAGGATAATAATCAATAACCAAGCACCAATAATCAAACAATAAACAATGACCAAGCACCAAATTTCAAACAATGACCGAATAACCTGTTTTGGTAATTTGTTAATTGGAATTTGTTTGTGATTTGGGATTTATTTATAAATTGGGATTTGGTTATTGATTATTGTTGTTAAATAAGGAGGTTTTTGTGTCAGATAGTTACATCCAAAATCTATTTGCCGAAAGGATAGGCGGCAATACATTCGGCAAAGAAACAAAGATTTATAAATTTGAAAAAATCAAGAGGGCAAAGGCTCAAGCCCGCAAGGCATATCCAAATATTGAACTCCTTGATTTTGGAGTTGGCGAGCCTGATGAGATGGCGTTTCCAATGGTTGTTGAGGCATTAAAGATTGAGTGTGCAAAGCCTGAAAACAGGGGATACGCTGACAACGGCATACAGGAATTAAAGGATGCTGCTGCAAAATATATGGAAAAGGTCTATGGGGTTAAGGATATTGACCCTGCAAAAGAGGTGATTCATTCTATTGGCAGCAAACCAGCGCTTGCAATGCTCCCGTCTGCATTTATAAACCCGGGTGATGCTGCCCTTGTTACTGTTCCGGGCTATCCAATCCTTGCGACACACACACAATGGCATGGGGGAAAAGTTATAAACCTTCTTTTAAGAGAAGAAAGTAAATTTCTTCCAAACCTTGATGAAGTTGACGGTGATGATTTAAAAAAGGCAAAACTTTTATATATAAACTACCCAAACAACCCAACTGGCGCAAATGCGACAAAGGAGTTTTTTAAGACCGTTGTTAATTTTGCAAAAAAGAATAATATCATAGTGGTTCATGATGCAGCATATGCTGCGTTGAACTTTGAAGGCAAGCCTTTAAGTTTTCTGTCTGTCCCGGGCGCAAAGGATGTCGGCGTGGAAATACATTCATTTTCAAAGGCATTTAATATGACAGGCTGGAGGCTTGCATTTGTTGCCGGCAATGAAAATATTATAAGCGCCTTCGGCCATGTAAAGGATAACTGTGATTCAGGGCAGTTTATAGCAATACAAAAGGCAGGTGTCTATGCGCTTGAACATCCTGAGATGACAGAGAAGATTTCTCAGAAATATAAAAGAAGGCTCGAAATGATGGTTGATGTTTTGAACTCAATCGGTTTTGATGCAGCCATGCCAAAGGGTTCTTTTTATCTTTATGTCAAGTCGCCGAAAGGTGTTAAGAAAGATATAAGATTCAAAACAGCCGAAGATGCATCCGAGTATCTTATTACAGAAAAACTAATTTCAACTGTGCCGTGGGATGATGTTGGACATTATTTGAGATTTTCAGCCACCTTTGCTGCGAAGAATGAAGAGGATGAAAGAAGGGTTATAGCAGAGATGAAAAAGAGACTGGAAGGATTGGAACTTGAGTTTTAAATAGTGCCAGCGAGTCAGAGTTTTTGCTTTGACGCTCTGACTCTTTGACCCTTTGACACTTTTTATGTCCCATACTGTCTTTTTAAGCATAGGCTCCAATATTGGAAATGCTGTGGAAAATTGTAACATGGCATTGGAGTTGATTGCAAAACGAGAAGGGATTAAAATACTAAAGACTTCATCTTTTTACAGAACCGAACCGTGGGGAGGTATAGAACAGGAATGGTTTGTAAATTGCGTTACAAAGATAGAGACCTCATTGTCTGTTAGCAAACTTTTTAAAAATCTACAGCAAATTGAAATGGATTTGGGGAGAAAAAATACCTCAAAGGGCTATCCGCGTGTTATTGATATTGATATGCTTTTTTTTGATAGTAGGGTAATTGAAGGTGGTAATTTGATTATACCTCATCCCCTTCTGCATAAAAGGGCATTTGTCCTTATCCCATTTAGGGAGATTGAACCTCTGTTTATCCATCCCGTCCTGAGCAAAACCATTAACCAATTAAGAATAGAATTAAAAGATGCAAAACAGGTAATAAGATTGGAAGGGGTCAAATGCGGCTTATAGCATACATTATCCTGATATTTTTGCTTTATAAGATTATCAAACATTACCTTTCCTCAGAAAAGCGCATAAAAAACACATATAGTAATGATACCCAAATAGGCGGCGAAGAGATGATATTGGACGAGATATGCCAGACTTATTTTCCAAAGGGTTCCGCGCTACGGGTTAAAAACCGCGGTATTGTTCATTATTTTTGCAGCGAAGGCTGCAGAGAAAAATACCTGACGAGCCATCGTTCTTGACAAAAGGGCTGTTTTTTATTAGCATTTCAAAGTAAAAGCAACATAGTAATTTTTAGGTAAAACACATATGTCTCAAAGAGACACAAAGAACAATGAAAATGTCATTGCGAGGAGCGTAAGCGACGAAGCAATCTCAAAGGATGGGATTGCTTCGCCTTTGGCTCGCAATGACAGGGTAGAGGGTATTTTCGGGACAAATATATGGCAGATAGATTAGGCGAACTCCTTGTAAGGGAAAAGGTAATAACGTCTGAACAGTTAAAAAAGGCGATTGATGAGCAACGTTCAAGCGGCGGCAAATTAGGCGCAAATCTCATTAGACTTAATCTTATTACTGAGAATGACCTGACTACATTCTTAAGCAAGCAATATGGCATCCCTGCAATAGACCTTGCTGCCGCAGAAATAGACCGTGAGATTATAAAACTCATCCCTGAAGATGTATGCAAAAAGTATCAAATCCTGCCCATAAGCAGGGCTGGTTCAACACTTGTTGTGGCAATGGCAGACCCTTCAAATATCTTTGCAATTGATGATATAAAATTTCTCACAGGCTACAATGTTGATACAGTCATTGCATCAGAGGCAGCGATTGGATCTGCTATAGAAAAACATTATGCAGCGCCTCCTCCTGAATTTGAAGAGGAAAACACAGATGATTTACTTGCAGGCTTCGAAGGTGAAGACCTTGAGGTTCTTAAGGAAGAAGAGGATATTGATGTAACAGACCTTAAAAAAGGCGCAGAAGATGCCCCGATAATCAAACTGGTCAACAAGATACTTACAGACCCTATAAAAATTAAGGCAAGCGATATACATATAGAGCCGTATGAAAAGTCATTCAGGGTGCGCTATCGTTTGGACGGTGTTCTGAAGGAGGTCATGAAGCCTCCTATGAAACTAAAGAATGCCATTGTTTCAAGAATAAAAATCATGGCAAACCTTGATATAGCAGAAAGACGTCTCCCTCAGGACGGCAGAATCAAGATGAAACTTGGCGGCGGCAAGGAGATGGATTACAGGGTCTCTGTACTCCCAACACTCTTCGGCGAAAAGGTCTGCATGAGGCTCCTTGACAAGTCCAACCTTCAATTGGACATGACAAAACTTGGCTTTGATGAAAAACCTTTAAAGGATTTTTTGGATGCTATTCATAAACCGTGGGGAATGGTTCTGGTTACAGGTCCAACTGGAAGCGGCAAGACAACGACGCTTTATTCAGCCCTTTCGGACTTGAACAAGATAAGCGAGAATATTTCAACTGCAGAAGACCCTGTGGAATTTAATTTAATGGGCATAAATCAGGTTCAGATGCACGAGGCAATAGGCTTAAACTTTGCAGCAGCGCTTCGCTCATTTTTAAGGCAGGACCCTGATATAATAATGGTCGGCGAGATCAGGGATTATGAAACCGCTGAAATAGCAGTCAAGGCGGCGCTCACAGGACATCTTGTGCTATCAACGCTTCATACAAATGATGCCCCTGCAACTGTAAGCAGGCTTTTGAACATGGGCATTGAGCCGTTTCTTATTGCATCGGCAACAAATTGTATAATTGCACAAAGACTTGCAAGAAAGGTATGCAAAGACTGCGCAGAGCCGGCAAAGGTTCCTGCGCAAACGCTGATAAATATCGGTGTGCCGCCTGAAGAGGCTGCCTCATTTACAGGCATGATGAAAGGCAAAGGGTGTCCGACCTGCGGAGGCACAGGCTATAAAGGAAGGATTGCGCTTTATGAGGTAATGCCTCTAGGAGAGGCATTAAAAGAGGCTGTCTTAAGCGGTTCATCTGGCGCTGAGTTAAAGAGAGAGGCAATACGACAAGGCATGAGTAGTTTGAGGATGAGCGGCATAAAAAAGATAAAAGAAGGCGTTACGACCATTGAAGAGGTTATGAGGGTTACAATGGCGGA
>JACRNI010000168.1 GCA_016234925.1 Deltaproteobacteria bacterium
ATATGTTGGTGTCAGCCTTGATGGGACTGGCGCGGTGAATGACAGTTTCAGGGGCGTCAAAGGCGCATTCAAAAATGGGCTTGCTGGTATGAGGCATTGCAGGGATGCAGGCATAAGGGTCGGCATAAGATTTACAATGAGCAAAAGGACAATAGATGAACTGCCTAAAATTTTTGAACTTGCAGAGAAAGAAAACATACCAAGGATTTACATATCTCATCTTGTTTATTCAGGCAGGGGCGAAAGGATTAAGAAAGACGACCTTTCACATGATGAGACAAGAAAGGCAATGGATTTTATATTTGATAAGACAATGGATTTTTATAGAAGGGGGCTTGATAAGGATGTTTTAACAGGCAATAATGATGCTGATGGCGTTTATTTGTATCTCAAGGCAAGGAGCGAAAATACTGAAAAGGCAGAAAAGATTTATGCCATGTTAAAGAAAAGAGGCGGGAACTCAAGCGGCGTCAGCATAGGCTGCATAGACAGTCAGGGCTATGTTCATCCTGACCAGTTCTGGTTTCATTATTCATTCGGTAATGTAAGAGAAAAAAGATTCAGCGAGATATGGAATGATACATCTGACGCATTGATGAAGGGGCTTAAAAATAAAACAAAGATGGTTAAAGGCAGATGCAAGGCATGCAATTATCTGGATATATGCGGCGGGAATTACAGGGTAAGGGCAGAGGTAATACACAGCGATGTCTGGGCAGAAGACCCGGGCTGCTATCTGACAGATAAGGAAATCGGTGCGGCGGGTGTTGAGAAGATGGTTTCAATTGGATTGTAAATTTTATTAAAAAAAGTATTGACAACATTTTAATGCTGTAATATATTGAAAATAATTAAACCTATCGCAAACGCAAAATTCAACCTTATAAATTTGTTCTTACCAATACCTTACAATCTGCATAAATGCTACATAAAATGGAAAATATCTTCAACCTTCCTGTCAAATTCAATTTGATAATATGAGATAAGGATTGGTTTAACCCTAAAAATGCAATCTATACAGAGCGTCATAACTTTACATGCCTGCGTTGCTCCTTGGTTAATCGTTGCGGCGTATGCTAAAAATACGCCTCACTCTTCACCCGACCCACGCCGCTTGGCGTGGGTGCCCCGGCGCCTTGGTCTGCTTTGTTCTGACGCTCTGTATGCGGCTTTATTTATGTTGTTTGAAAGAGAAATTGTCAAGAGGAGAATCTATGAATCTTAAAGAACTAAAAGAAAAAAAAATAAGCGACCTGACTACGTTAGCCAAGCAATATCACATAGAAGGCGCTACAAGCATGAGGAGGCAGGATTTGATATTCGCCCTTCTCCAGTCCCAGTCAGAGCAAAACGGGCTTATATACGGCGAGGGTGTTTTGGAAACCTTGCCGGACGGCTTTGGCTTCCTGCGGGCGCCTGATTATAACTATTTGCCGGGTCCTGATGACATATATGTTTCGCCGTCGCAGATAAGAAGGTTTAACATGAGGACAGGGGATATTGTTTCAGGTCAAATCAGGCCTCCTAAAGAAGGCGAGAGGTATTTTGCGCTTTTAAAGGTTGAAAAGGTAAACTATGAAGACCCTGAGATAGCCCGCGAAAAGATATTGTTTGACAACCTTACGCCTCTCTATCCTCAAGATAAGATAAAACTTGAGATACCGCCAAAAAGCGATTTATCCATGCGCATAATGGATATGTTCACCCCGCTGGGTATGGGACAGAGGGGGCTTATTGTTTCTCCGCCGAGGGCAGGCAAAACTGTTTTGCTGCAAAAGATTGCAAACAGCATAACAAAGAATCACCCTGATGCAGTTCTGATAGTTCTTTTGATTGATGAAAGGCCTGAAGAGGTTACTGATATGCAGCGCTCGGTAAAAGGCGAGGTGATTTCTTCCACATTTGACGAGCCTGCGCAGCGGCATGTTCAGGTCGCTGAGATGGTAATTGAAAAGGCAAAGCGTCTTGTTGAGCATCAAAAGGATGTTATTATACTGCTTGATTCAATCACAAGGCTTGCAAGGGCTTACAATACAGTTGTTCCGCCGAGCGGAAAGGTTCTTTCAGGCGGCGTTGACTCAAATGCGCTTCACAAACCAAAGAGATTTTTTGGCGCAGCAAGAAATATTGAAGAGGGCGGGAGTTTGACCATACTTGCGACAGCGCTTGTTGAAACAGGTAGCAGGATGGACGAGGTTATATTTGAAGAATTTAAAGGCACAGGCAATATGGAAATCGTGCTTGACAGAAAACTTGCTGACAGAAGAATCTTCCCTGCGATTGATTTAAATAAATCAGGCACGAGAAAAGAGGAACTGCTCTTGGCAAAAGAAGAACTGAACCGCATCTGGATACTCCGCAAGGTGCTCCAGCCGTTGAACCCTGTAGAGAGCATGGAATTTCTTCTTGAAAAGATACATAAAACCGACTCAAACAAGAGTTTCTTAAATTCAATGAGCAAGTAATGCCAAAATGATTCAATTGTATCATGTATACAAAAACTACGACGCAAGCAACCCTGCATTAACAGATATATCGTTTAATGTAGAAAAAGGCGAGTTTGTATTTTTAACAGGGCCAAGCGGCGCGGGTAAAAGCACACTTTTAAAACTCCTTTTCTGTTCAGAAAAACCTACCGACGGACAGATAATAATTGACAGCAAAAATACAGCAAGGTTTGCTGCAAGAGAAATTGCATTCCTGCGCAGAAAGATTGGCTTTATATTTCAGGATTTTAAACTCCTTAACAATAAGACAGTTTTTGAAAATGTTGCACTGCCTTTAAATATTATCGGCAATCCGTATAATGATACGAAAAAAAAGGTTGAGGCAGTCCTTTCATATCTTGGAATCAAACACAGGGCTAATTATAAACCAATTGCAATATCAGGCGGAGAACAGCAGAGGGTTGCAATTGCAAGGGCGATTGTAAAAGAACCCGCGATACTCCTTGCAGATGAGCCGACAGGCAATCTTGACCCCGCGCTCACAAAAGACATAATGCAGTTTTTTCTGGATATAAATGCAAAAGGGACAACAGTTGTTATTGCAACGCATGACAAGAATCTTATAGACAGGCTGAACAAAAGGTTTGTAAAACTTGAAAACGGTAAAATAGCAGAATGATAATATTAAGACGCATTTTATATTTTATAAGAGAGGCAGGACAGAACATAAAAAGCAGCCTTTTAACAAACCTTGTTGCTGTCTTTACCATATCCCTTGCCCTAACAATATTCAGCTTCTTTGTCATATTTTTTGTAAATATGGGCAATGTGCTGGACACATTTGGGGCGCAGGTTCAGGTAATTACATATCTTAAAGATGATTTGATGCCAGAAGGCATTTCTAGCGTGAAAGAAAAGATAGTCGGTTTTAAAGAGGTTGAAAGTGTGAACCATGTATCAAAGGAAAGGGCAATCCAGACATTTAGATATGAACTTAAAGGGCAGAAGGGGATACTTGATGGACTCGGCGCAAACCCTTTGCCTGCGTCTTTTGAGATAAATTTAAAAAAGCCTTTTAGAAATTCTTCAGGGGTAAATGCGCTTGTTGCAAGGCTAAAGGGTCTTGATGGGATAGATGACATCCAGTATGGACAGGAATGGGTTGATAGATTTTCTGCGTTTTTAAATTTCTTTAAGGCCAGCGGTTTTATTGTAGGGCTTTTTCTATTTATCGCAACTATATTTATAATATCAAATACAATCAGGCTTACTGTGTATGCAAGGAAAGATGAGATAGAAATCATGAGGCTTGTCGGCGCCACAGAAACATTTATAAGAGTTCCGTTTTTTATAGAGGGTTTGCTTGAGGGTTTGTCAGGCGCAGTTCTTGCGCTTGGAATTATCTATGCTGGAAAATACATATTGCTTAACAATGTGCCTGCGTCTTTTGCCAGTCTGATAAATATCCCTTTTTCAGCCTCTGATTTTATGCTAATCTTGTTAAGCAGCGGCGCTGTTATTGGTTTATTCGGCAGTTTTGTTTCTTTAGGGAGATTTCTAAGGCAAGAATGAAGTATTTGTTCATCATTCTTTGTTTTCTTTTTTATATATTTTCTGCTGACCTAGAAGTTTTTGCAAAGGAAAACCAGAAGACAAAACAGGAGATTATAAAAAAGGGGAAAAAATTAGAAACAGTTGAAAAGGAGATACGGGCAAAAAAGCAGGAGATAGATGTTATTGAAAAAAAGGAAACATCAGTATTAACTGAACTTGATAATCTAGAAAGGACGCTTGCGCAAAAAGAGGATGAACTTTTACAAATAGAAAACAACCTCAAAAAATTAAAGATAAAAATAGATATTGCAGATAGACGAATTCTGGAACTTGTTAGGGAAAGGGAAAAACTTTTAACCCTTCTTAAAAAAAGGGTTATATCAATGTATAAGATGAGGGAAGGCGGTGTCGTAAGAATCCTGTTTTCCTCTCATTCAATTAATGACCTGTCCAGAAGGTATAAATATATAAATATAATCATTGATTCAGATGTTAAATTGTTAGATAAATACAATGAAAATAAAAATGCGCTTGAAACTGAAAAAGAAAGACTAGAAAATATGCAGTCTGATATGCTATCATTAAAAAACAGTGTTGAGGCGAAAAAGAAAGAGGTTGCAGTAGAAAAAGGCAAGCGGCTGGCATTTTTAAACTCAATCAGAAAAGAAAAAGATGTGCATCTGTCAGCGATAAAGGAATTAGAAAGGACATCAAAAGACCTTCAGACATTTATAGATGAACTAAAGAAAAAACAAGAGAAAGAAAAGGCGGCCGCTAAGGAAAAAACAGATGATGCGCATGATTTAACGCCGTTTCCGTCAACAGGCTTTGGGGCAATGAAAGGGAAACTCCTGATGCCTGTTAATGGAAAGGTTGTTTCATTATACGGCAAGATTGAGCATCCAAAGTTTCACACAGTAACTTTTAATAATGGCATAGAAATTGATGCGCCGCTTGGCACAGATGTAAAGTCAGTATATAAAGGCAAGGTTATATATTCGGGCTGGCTAAAGGGCTACGGCAGGATTATTATCCTTGACCACGGCGATGGTTTTTACACACTCTATGCGCATCTTTCAAAGGTTTTAAAGGAACTTGACAATCTGGTTGAAAATGGAGATGTTATAGCAGAGGTTGGAGATACTGGCTCGCTTGAGGGGGCGCGGCTCTATTTTGAAGTGAGATACAAGGGCGTGCCAAAGGACCCATTAACATGGCTTGCACATAAATAGTTCACGCTGAAAAATGCACATCTACTTCGTTGTCTTCGTCGCTGCGCTGCTCACATACCTAAAAAAGTATGCTCCGCTGCTCGCTCCTTGACGCCTCGTATCTGAGCATTTTTGAACGTGAACTTTGAAAAATATTTTTTAGTATGAACTAAATAATCAGGAGGATTGAAATATGTATAGGATTTTTAAAAATATCGGCGGACAAAAAATACTTCTATTAGCGGTCTCTGCCAGTTTGGCTGCCATACTTTTGAGCGGCATAAACTATAAGGTTTCTGCAGTATCTGTAAAGGCGTATGAAAACATGCGGATATTCACGGATGCGCTGGCAACTGTTCAGGAGAATTATGCAGAAGAGGTTGACCCTAAGGCGCTTATCTACGGCGCAATAAAGGGAATGCTCCAAAACCTTGACCCTCATTCTTCTTTTATGCCGCCTGAAGATTACAAAGAGATGCAGGTTGAAACAAAGGGAAGTTTCGGCGGCATAGGCATAGAAATAGGCATCAGGGATAATATATTGACTGTTGTATCGCCCATTGAAGATACGCCTGCATTCAAGGCAGGCATTAAGGCAGGCGACAAAATCGTCAAGATAAATGAAAAATCAACAAAGGACTTGAGTTTAACAGAGGCTGTAAAACTTATGAGAGGCCCGAAAGGCACAAAGGTTACGATACACATAATGCGCGAGGGTTTTAAAGAGCCAAAACCATTTGAAATCATAAGGGAAATAATAGAAGTAAAGAGCGTGAAATTCAAAACCCTTGAGGACGGCATCGGCTACATCAGGATTACGCAATTTCAGGAAAGGACAGGCAGCGACCTTGAAAACGCCCTTGATAAAATTGGCTCAAGAAAGGAAAACTTTAAAGGACTCATCCTTGATTTGAGAAATAATCCGGGCGGTTTGTTAAATCAGGCAGTAGAGGTGTCTGACAAGTTTTTAACATCAGGTATGATTGTTTATACAAAGGGGAGGGTTGCCGGACAGGAGATGAAGTTTGAGGCAAGGGGAGACGGCACACAGCCGAACTATCCGATGATAGTGATTGTCAACAGCGGAAGCGCAAGCGCATCTGAGATTGTTGCAGGCGCTTTGCAGGATCATAAGAGGGCGGTAGTGCTGGGCATACAGACATTTGGCAAAGGCTCTGTGCAGACAATAATTCCATTAAGCGACGGCTCTGCGCTTAGGCTTACAACATCAAAATATTACACGCCGTCAGGCAGGTCTATTCAGGCAAAGGGCATTGAACCTGATATTGTTGTTGAAGACGCAAAGGATGGCGCAACAAAAAATCATTTCAGGGAAAAAGACCTTGAAAGGCATCTTGAAGGCGAAGGCGCAGCCCCTGAAAAAGAAGGTGAGAAAGATAAAAAGATAAAGGTTGAGGAAAAGGCTGAAAAGGAAAAAGGCGAGGCAGAGGATATACAGTTAAAAAGGGCGGTTGATTATCTGAAGAGTTGGTATATATTCAAGGATGTTATGAAAAAGGCATCATAGTTCACGCCCAAAAATGCCCAGACCCATGACTTTGTCATGGGTACCCCCTGTGTTGT
This sequence comes from Deltaproteobacteria bacterium, assembly GCA_016234925.1. Classification (GTDB taxonomy): domain Bacteria; phylum Desulfobacterota; class GWC2-55-46; order UBA9637; family GWC2-42-11; genus JACRNI01. The sequence continues at coordinate 6,797 of JACRNI010000168.1, forward strand.
CGCTGCGGCTTCTTCGCTCAACATACTATTAAAGTATGCCTCGCTTGAAGCCTTGCTCCGCCTTGCATCTGGGCATTTTTGAGCGTGAACATCTTCATTAGGCACGCCGCAATTTTGGAAAATCCTTAAAATGGGTAATAACAAAAAAAACAAAGGGCATTTGAAAAAATCAAATGCCCTTATTATTTTTGGGGTTGTTATTGGTATCCTTGCTGCTGTAATATTTTTTAAGTATTATCATGCAGAGGAAAAGATAAAAAAGGTTGAAGAGATTAAAGAAGCAGAAACCATCCCGTCTATCTCAAAGATTGAAGAAAAACCACTTGAAATTGAAGCGTCAAAACCTCTGCCAGAGGTTATAGAAAAAATAAAGCCAAAAATAGCAATAGTCATTGATGACATGGGTCAGGATATAAAACAACTTCGGGAACTGCTGGGAGTTGACATTCCAATAACAATTGCAATCCTGCCGTTTCTGCCCCATTCAAAGGATGTTGCAGAAGAGGCTGACAAAAACAACATGGAAATCCTTTTGCACATTCCAATGGAGCCAAAGGATATAAAAAATAATAATCCCGGCAAAGGCGCTATCCTTTCAACCATGCCGGAAGATAAAATATACGATACGCTTTTAAAAGACATAGAGGCTGTTCCGCATATAAAGGGTGTGAATAATCACATGGGGTCAAAACTCACAGAGGATGAGGCGCGGATTAGGATTGTGCTTAAAGCGGTAAAACAAAAAAACCTATTTTTCCTTGACAGCAAAACTACGGCAAAATCTTTAGCATATAAAATAGCAAAGGAAATCGGTTTAAATGCAGCCCAGAGGCAGATATTTCTTGATAATGAGCAGGATGTTTCATATATAAAAAATCAGATAACTGAACTCATAAAGATGGCAAAAAAGAACGGCTCTGCAATAGCAATAGGCCATCCGCACCCATCAACATTTGCCGCAATAAAAGAAATGGCGTCTGAACTTAAAAGCGAGGAGATAGAGGTCGTGTCTGTTTCACAACTGACTGCCTTGCAGTGAATTACCCGCTTGGTGTAATTGCTCCTACTGTGGTTTTCAAGACTGTGCGCTTACGCTGTTGTTAGGCGCAGTTCAGGGTTAACCTCTGTTTTCCTTTTCCCATAAGGTTTTCAAATCTCTTGCTCCATGAACGAAAGCCAGTATTACTACACTGGATTGTTCTATGCTGTAAATAAGGCGATAGTCTCTGATAAGGAGTTCTCTAATAGCGGGTTCGCCAAGTTCTGGAACGATACGTCCTCTTTCAGAAAACTCGTTCAGAGAGCGGCTTGCATCCAGAATCTGTTGGGTGAATGCTGCGGCGTAAAATGAAGAGTCCCTTACTATGTATTCGGCAAGGGCATCAAGGTCATCGGTGGCTTCATAAGACCAGATTACTTTCCGAGCCATTTTGCCATCCGCTTTTCAACCTCTTCTTGAGTGTAGGTTCTTCCCTCTGCGGCGTCCTTCAGCCCACGTTCTATCTTTTGAAGGACATAAAGGTGATACTGGACATCTTCCAATGAACAATCGTCAGGTAAGCGGGTTAGAAGGTTGCTGACCTCTTGTTTTACTGTTTCCATGCTTGTTTCCTCCTTGTTTTATGGGTTTGGAGAGATTATATCACTTTTTGACCATGAATTGCTGCTAACTTGTTTGTATCCGCAATTATTGCGTTAGACGCAGTGCAGATTTTTTAAACCATTCCCATCCTACCCGCCCCCATAAAAAAATGTCAAGGATTTTTTTGATTGCTTTAAGCATACGAATATTTCATAATTACTAATATGAACAGGCGCAATTTCTTAAAAAATCTCACTGGTTTTCTTGCCGGAATTATAGGTCTTAACTGGCTTCCGTTTAAAAGACTGCCGCAGGCATTTGCCAGCCAGAAGATTTTTAAACAATCATTGCTTGCAGCCTCAAACCATCAAATCAAGATAGGTGAACTATTTGACGGAGAGGAACTTATATATAATATTGGTTTCTGGCTGTTTAAAAAGGCTGCAATAGGAAAGATTGGTTTAAAGAGAAAAGAGGACGGCGGATATATTGCTGTGCTTCAGGCAGAGACGCTTGGGGTAATTGGATGGGTTACAAGATACAGAAAGGATGTTTATATTGCACACATGGAAGAGGCAGAAGGAGGCAAGAGGTTTATTACAAGCGTGTTTGATAAAACTGTTATTATAGGCGACACGACAAAACGCACTACCACCTATCTGGATTACAAAAAAAGGATCATTGCATGGAAAAAATGGAAGGGGGATAGATTAGAAGAAGACAAGCAGGAAGAAATCCCGCCTGATAATATATACGATGACCCTCTTGCGGCATTCTATAATTTCAGATTTGGCACATACGGACCTATTGAAGAGGGCAGAGAATACCGCATAACAACCTTCCCTAAAAAGGATGTAAAGACAATGTATGTAAGAGTTGTAACAAAGGAAGAGAAGGATAAAAGGATACACAGCGACCCTGATGATGTTGACTATCTTGCAGATATTATAATAGACAAGGAATTATTCGGTTCGCAGACAGGCAAGATTGAGGCATTTTTCACAAAGGAGTTGATACCAATGGGCGGCATTGTAAAAGATATGATATTTTTCGGTGATGTAACAGGCACGCTTGTTGAGATGACATCAAAGGCTGGATTTAGAAGAGATTCAGGGCTTTGATAAATCCCCAAAAATCAAATACTTTTTTCGGGTAAATGCCTGCTGTTTCTTATCAACACAATAAAAAGTATTGCAGATAAGAGACCTGTTATTGCGCCATAAAAGAATGTTGCATCTGCGCCGATTTTATCCCACAAAATGCCGCCGATTATGCTTGCGGGCAAAAGCGCAATGCCGCTAACTGTATGATACACGCCGAATGCGGTTGCCTTTCTTTCAGGAGGCGCAAGTGTCGCAACATATGCCCGCTGTGTGCCTTCACTCATGCCCTTGAATATGCCGTATATGCAAAACAGCGGCAGCACATAGATTGCAGAATCTGCAAGACCAAACCCAAAATAAACTACTGAATAAAGGACAAACCCAAGTATAATCATCTTTCTCATGCCTATCTTATCCGCAAGTATCCCCAAAGGCATTGATGATAAAGAATATACAAGGTTGAATAAGAGATAGATGATGGGTATATATTCTTTCTGAACGCCCAAATTTTCTGCCCTTAAAATCAGAAATGCATCGCTTGTATTGCCGATAGAAAATAAGGCGACCACAAATATAAAATGCCTGAAATCGCCGTTAAAATCTTTAAAAGAGAGTTTTGGAAGTTTTGCAAGTTCATCACGGGATTTTCTTTTTTCGGTTATAAAAAATATAATCAGAATAACCGCTATTAAACCGGGTATTATAGAAAGCCAAAAGACCAATCTGAAATTATTTGCAAATAATAAAAGGATGAGGAATGCAATTGCAGGACCTATGACAGCGCCGACTGTATCCATTGCCCTGTGGAATCCAAATGCCTTGCCAAGATTATTTCCATCCGCAGAATCTGCAATTATTGCATCTCTGGGCGCAGTTCTTATGCCTTTGCCGAACCTGTCTACAAACCTTGCTGTAAGCACATGAGACCATGCGCTTGACAAAGCCGTTATGGGTCTGCTTATAACAGAGATGCCGTAGCCAAACCCCATTAAAAGTTTTCGTCTGCCAAGTGTGTCTGAGAGCCAGCCTGAAAAGACCTTTAATATGCTTGCTGTGGATTCTGCTATACCTTCTATAAGACCTATTGTGGTTTTAGTTGTTCCAAGTACAGTCGCGAGAAAAAGCGGGACAAGGGGATATATCATTTCAGAGGATATATCCATGAAAAGACTTACAAGACCTGCTGTAAAGACATTCTTTTGAAAACCAAAGATTTTTTTATTATCCATTTTTCAAGACAAGTTTATTAGTTCTTTTTAGATATTTTAGTATCACCCATACAGAGCCAATTCCAATAATTATTGAACTCCAGAAGGGAGCGAGATTTATTGTGCCTGATGAGCCATACTCTCTCATCAACTCAACTAAAACAAGGCTTATAACCGATGCAAACCATGTATCATGCTCTCGTTTTAATACTATCTTGATGTTGAATTCTTTATCAGGCGTTCTGAAGTTTTTGAAACCTGGCAGCATACAATTTACCGTCCTTGCATATCTGATATATTCCTCTCCAAACTTTTCAATAAGAAATGATTCCTCTGTAAATATTATGGGGATGTAGATAATAACAAATATAGCAGTATTAAAAATGACTACCTCATGATTTTGCGCCAGCAGAGACATGCCGAGTAATATTAGATAGTTGCCCAAATAAAGCGGATTTCTGATAATTGAATAGGCGCCCGTAGTATTGAGTTCTGCCGCTTTTTGCGTCTTTGTATTTCTCCCTGATGTCCCTTCATGAACAAAACCCAAGGTCAAAATCCTTATTACTATTCCAGAAAGCGCAACAAAGATGCAAAACATCTCATAAAATATATTGTCCACTATGTTGAGGAAATGCCCCCGCTCTTCAAAAAATACGAGCAGCATGACTAGAGGGAGATAACTCCTGTATTTAAAGAAAAAATGTCCAATATGTGTAAACCTATCTTTAAGCAGCATATCTTCGGATTGTTTAAATGGCAGGATTTGGGATTGCAACGACTATCCTGTTCATTCCATTACCTCTTCAATAAGTTCCTCTATCTTCGCTTTAATATCTTTAAACATTCTAATACCTTTTGCAGTTGTCTTATAGTATTTCCTAATTTTGCCGCCGATATTTTCTGGATATGATTTCAAAACCTTTTCCTCCTCAAGTTTATGAAGTATGGGATATAATGTTCCTGGACTCAATTTATAACCATGCCGCGCAAGTTCTTCAATAAGCCAAAGCCCATACACAGGCTCTTTATCTGCATGGTGCAGGATATGGATTTTTATAAAGCCAAGGAAGAAGTCTCTCAACATATTTCGTTAACCGATAACGATATGCGATAATGTAATATGTATAGCAATATATACTGTAGTCTGTCAAGCGCTTTGTTAATTACAATTGTTAATTATTTATATAGGTAAAGATGTGTAAGACAGGTCAGGGTATTTGGGTGCCTGAATTTTGGAAATTATTTTTTATCACCCTTATATGTATATTTTATAACCTTAACCTTTTCCATTGTGATAAGCCCTTCCTGAACCATTTCGTCAAGCCTTGGCATGACGCTGTTTATTTTTTCCTCGCTGTCAACAACCTCAATTACAATGGGCATATCCTGCGAGAGCCTTAATATATGGTCTGTGTGATAGACGCTGTGCGCGCCAAAACCCGATACGCCTTTAAACATTGTTGCGCCTGCAAACTTTTCTTCCCGTAAAAGTTCTATAATTGCTTTATATAAAGGTTGTCTGCCGTAGTTATCCGCCTCTCCCACAAATATCCTCATAAGTATCTGCTCGCCAATCATCTTTGTCATAAAACCATACCTCCCCTTACTATTTTTACAAGGACTATGCCCAGCCATACTGCAAAGATACACAAGAAAAGATTAAGGAATATATTTGCTAATGACAGGAATATACTCCCGTCCTCAAAGAGTTTGAATGTCTCATAACTGAATGTGGAAAATGTTGTGAATGCGCCGATAAAACCGATTGTAAATGCGATGCGCAGTTCATCTGATATGATTGTGCTTCTAATGCTGAATTCCATTATAAGCCCCATTGACTAAAAGCGTTCCATATGGCAGGGTTGTGCCGAATAATTTATATGTCCAGCCGGAGATAATATACCTTGCCGCTGCGCCGAAAAAACCCGCGATTCCAATTAGGGAGATTATCTTCATTTATGGCTTCATTTAAAATAAATTCTTTTAAAACCTTTTTTGCCGACCTTTAACAGATATTTTTTATCTGTGGAAATTTCTTTTTTACTGTCAATAATCTTTTCTCCGTCAACCTCTACGCCGCCCTGCTCAACAAACCTCTTTGCCTCAGATGTTGATTTTGCAAGACCTGCCAGAGCAATTGCCTTTGCCAGCCAGATAGAATTTCCTTCTTTTTTAAGATTAACTTCCTCTATATCCTCTGGCAGACCCTTGTTCCGAAATATCTCATTAAACTCCTCTCTTGCCTTTTTAGCAGCGCCTTCTCCATGATATTTATTTACAATCTCCAGCGCCAGTTCTTCCTTTGCCTGTTTTGGATGTATGTTTCCTTTTTTTATTTGCTCCAATCTTTCGTTTGTGGTATCGCTCAAAAGTTCATAATATCTGAGCATCAGTTCATCGGATATTGACATGACTTTGCCGAACATATCCCTCGGGCTTTCTGTAATGCCTATGTAATTTCCAAGAGACTTGCTCATCTTGTGAACGCCGTCAAGCCCTTCCAAAAGCGGCATTGTTATTACAACCTGAGGCTCTTGCCCCATCTTTTTCTGCATAGTGCGTCCCATAAGGAGATTGAAAAGTTGGTCAGTGCCTCCCAATTCCACATCAGCCTTTAAATGAACTGAATCATATGCCTGAAATAAAGGATAGTAAAATTCCAGTATGGTTATGTCCTGCTGATTATTAAATCTCTTTTTAAAATCATCCCTTTC
>JACRNI010000020.1 GCA_016234925.1 Deltaproteobacteria bacterium
CAACCTCATATCCCCGCGCCTTTAAAAATGTGAGCGACATGCCGCCGCCTATTATGAGTTTATCAACCTTATCGCAGAGGCTTAATAAAACACCGATTTTATCAGAGACCTTTTTGCCTCCTATGATTGCAGCGAGCGGTCTTGATGGATTGCCCATTGCCCTTTTAAAATAGGTTAGTTCATTTTTCATCAAGAATCCGGCGCCGCATTCTCCCTTTACATGTTTTGTAATAGCAACATTTGAGGAATGAGCCCTGTGCGCTGTTGCAAATGCGTCATTTATATAGATGTCTGCAAGGCTTCCAAGTTTTTTGCCGAATTCTTCGTTATTTTTTTCTTCCTCTGGATGAAACCTTAAATTTTCAAGAAGGCAAATATCGCCCGGCTTCATTGCATTGACAATCTTTTCAACCTCATCGCCAACACAGTCAGGCGCAAGTATTACATCCTTTTGCAAAAGCCTTCCAAGCCTTTTTGCAACAGGCGCAAGGCTCATATCAGGAATTCTTTTGCCCTTTGGCCTGCCGAGATGCGATGCAAGTATTACCTTTGCGTTTTCATCAAGCGCATAGTTTATTGTAGGCAGAACGCCGCGGATTCTGGTGTCGTCCGTGATATTGCCTTTATCATCCACAGGCACATTGAAATCAACCCTTATAAAAACCCGCTTGTTTTTTATGTCAAGGTCGTCTATGTAGGTTAAGTCTAAATCCAATGAAAACCTCCTAAATTCCTTTCTCTGCCATCATCTTTAACAAATCCCTCATCCTGCAAGAAAATCCCCATTCATTATCATACCATGAAAATACTTTTATCATCCTCTTTGCAATAACCTTTGTCAATTTTGCATCAAATATGGATGAGTGGGAATTTCCTTTAAAATCGACAGACACAAGTTCTTCATCGCAGTACTGTAAAATGCCTTTTAATTTTCCTTCTGCCGCCTTTTTTATTGCGGCATTTACATCATTTTCTGTAACATCCTTTTCAAGTTCTGCAACCAAATCAACAAGCGAGACAGTCGGCACAGGCACCCTTATAGCAAGGCCGTCAAGTTTGCCTTTAAGTTCAGGAATTACAAGGGACACTGCCTTTGCAGCGCCTGTTGTTGTCGGTATCATTGATAACGTTGCCGCCCTCGCCCTTCTCAAATCCTTGTGAGGCAAATCTAAAATCTTCTGGTCATTTGTATATGCGTGGATTGTTGTCATAAGACCCTTTACTATTCCGAATTCCTCCATCAAGACCTTTGCAACAGGCGCAAGACAGTTTGTTGTGCATGAGGCATTTGATATTATGTGGTGTTTGGAAGGGTCGTATTTATCGCTGTTCACGCCCATACATATTGTCAAATCCTCATTTTTTGCAGGCGCGGATATGATAACCTTTTTTGCTCCAGCAGTTATATGCGCCTTTGCCTTTTCAGCATCTGTAAAAAGCCCTGTGCATTCAAGAACAACATCAATCTTTAAATCCTTCCACGGAAGTTGGCTAGGGTCTTTTATTGCTGTTACCTTTATGTCTTTACCATTTACAGAAATTGCATTTTCCTTTGCCTTTATATCAGCATCACAGATGCCGAATATGGAATCATATTTTAAAAGATGCGCAAGGGTTTTTGCATCTGTCACATCGTTTATTGCAACAAATTCCAAATCTTTGTCCTTGATGGATGTCCTTAAAATATTCCTTCCTATCCTGCCAAAACCATTTATTGCAATCCTTATAGCCATTTTAGCCTCCTAATTATTTATATAACTCCAATTCTTTCTTTAATATATTTAACGGCATCTGACCTGATGCAGTGGACACTCCTACTTCACCATATGTTATTAAAGAGCCAAATATCGGAAATATTACCCTTGATATTTTAGCCATACTGCCCATTGAGAGCGTTATCAGATTTTTGTGTTTTAAAGTCAGATTGGCAAGCCTTAATATATCCTGCATGTTTCTTGCCATTGCCGCCAATTTTATTATATCAGCCCCTGCCTTTTTGCTGTCTTTGATTATCTTGTTTAATTTTCCGTCAGACGGAGTTTCTTTAAAATTGTGATACGAGACTATGACCTTTTTATTCTGTTTTTTTGCGCTGCCAACAATATCTTTTATGATATTTTTTGAAGAGAGTTCAATATCAACAGCATCAACAATAGGGATGATATGCTGAAAGATTTCCTTTCTCTGCCTGTCAGTTAATGATTTTTTGCCGCCCTCTGTCTTGCTTCTTACTGTTGCAATAAGAGGAAGTCTGCTTTGCTTTATCTTTCTTACGGTCTTTGACAGGTTTTCAGGTTCAATGCCTTTGAAAAAATCTATGCGCAGTTCTAAAAGGTCTGCGCCTTGTTTTATCGCATTTTTCAGTGATTGTCCATTCTTATCATCTGTTATAACTGCCGCAACCCGCGGGGCATTGCCCAGATTTAGCCTTCCGATTTTTATCATCCGTAATCTCTATAAAAGTAGAGATAATCAATACTTTAAGATTTGCAAAAAGTCAAGAGAATTTGCTCATTAGGTAATCTAAACTTCTCTGTGTAAATTCATTGATGAATAAAAAAAGAGGGTGTATTCTCCATGTATTATCAGCAAAATAAAACAAAGGAGGAATACACCCTATGTTGCATAGAGCAACAGTAAGAAATGTAAACCGGG
>JACRNI010000002.1 GCA_016234925.1 Deltaproteobacteria bacterium
ATTTTAGAAATTGCAAATTACGGCGTTCACAGCCTTATTGTCGGCGATAGGGATATACCTGTTGATGAAACAGGGAGCCTTTTAATAAATTATTATGGCAAGGGCGGGACATTTAAGAGGTATTCCGCATCCGATGTCCTGTCCGGCAGGGTCGGCATAAATGAGATTAAGGACAAGGTTGTATTTGTCGGCGCAACTGAAACAGGCATATATGACATGAGGGCAACACCTGTTGATGCAATATTTCCGGGTGTGGAAATCCATGCGACAGTTGCGGCAGATATTTTACAGAACCGCTATCTTATCAAAGACAACAGGGTCGTTGCATTTGACACAGCAGTTATTATTCTATTGCCGATATTTTTAATGGCTGCCATTGGCAGCGTAAACCGAACATTTATAAGTCTATCAATATTTTTTGTTTTTTCCTTTATCCATCTATTCACCAACTACTATCTGTTTTTAAAATATAATGTTGTTTCCAGTCTGATATATCCTGCATTTTCTTTGGGTTTTGCATATCTTCTGGCAGAGGGATACAGGAACATTGTTATTGAAGGCAGAAACCGCTACATACGCAAGGCATTTGGCACATATGTATCCCCGTCTCTTGTTTCACAAATAATGAAAGACCCTGACAGACTAAAACTAGGCGGAGAAAAGAGAGAGATTTCCATATTCTTTTCTGACATCAGGGGATTTACATCACTCTCAGAAAAACTTACGCCTGAAGAACTGGTAAAGGTTCTGAATGAATATTTAAGCCCAATGACAAAAATCGTGCTTGAGGAAAAAGGCACTTTGGATAAATACATAGGCGACGCAATAATGGTTGTTTTCAATGCGCCTCTTGATATACCTGACCATGCCTTGCGGGTGTGCAGGATGTCTTTAAAGATGATGGAAAAACTAGAGGAACTAAATATCAACTGGGTTGAAAAAGGCTATGCGAAACTTGATATAGGCATTGGTATAAATACAGGCGATGCAGTTGTTGGGAACATGGGCGCTGAACTCCGTTTTGACTACACAGCAATCGGAGACAATGTAAACCTTGCGTCACGGCTTGAAGGCATGAACAAGGTTTACGGCACGCACATAATTGTAACCCAGCCTACATATGAAAAGGTCAAGGATAATTTTATATTCAGGGAACTGGACGCTGTTGCAGTCAAGGGAAAGAAGATTCCTGTAAAAATCTATGAATTGATGGATTATAATCCCCCTCAATCCCCCTTTAGTAAAGGGGGAAGCGGAGCAGGGGGATTAGAAAAGGGGGTCAAGGGGTCAAGTGAAGAACTTGCAAAGGAATTCAATGCTGCCCTTTTGTCTTATAAAGAAAGGATTTTTGAAAAGGCAAAGGAAAGGTTTATTGCAATGCTCAAGAAACATCCGGATGATGGGCCAATCAAACTATACATACAAAGGTGCGAAGAATATATCAAAAATCCTCCGCCTCCTGATTGGGACGGCGCATATGTGGCAAAGACTAAGTAAGGCAAAGGGCAAAGGGCAAAGGGCAAAGGGTAGAAACTTTTTGCTTGGTTTTTTCTCTTTAACCATTAACCTTTTGCCTTTAGCCATCAGCCCTGCATTTGCCTCCACCATCATCCTTGACGGCAATATGGATACTGTCGCAGAGGTGGAGCAGAGCCAGTCTTTTTCTGTGCCGCAAACAGGCTTGAAAAAACTTGTGTTTAAATTTGCAAGCCCAACATCATTTGAAACAAAGACAGCGAAACAGGATATAAAAAATTACAATCTCACATACAATCCAAAGCCTGATTCAGCAGAGGCTTTAGAGGATAATTTTGGAAATAAGTTTACAGTTGTTACATGGAATAATCTGAAAACAGATGCATTAGTCGTTGGCAGGTTTCAATCTGATTTAAAAATCAATTTAAAAGAGGTTTCAAGCGCAGCGCCCTTTCCATTAAAGGATATTCCTGAAAAGGAAAAAAGGTTTTTGGCATTTACATCATTAACGCAGGATGCAAACCAGATAAAAGAACTCGCGCAAAAACTAACAAGGGGCGCAAACACAGAGCAGGACGCTGTGAACATGGTTTTAAACTGGGTTGTTGACAATATAAGATATACGACAAACCCGCCGCAGTATGACGCAGTTTACACGTTTGAAACAAAAAAAGGCAACTGCCAGAATTTTTCGCACATCTCAATTGCGCTCCTCCGTTCTGTCGGCATACCTGCAAGGATTGTCGGAGGCATAACTCTAAAAAAGGCTTGGAAGATACCTTTAAAAAACGGGACGCTCATTCAGGATATTGGCCAAGGCGGACATGCGTGGCTTGAGGTTTTTTTCCCTGATTTAGGCTGGATTTCATACGATGCGCAGCAAAGCCACTTATTTGTAAGTCCGAGGCATATAAAACAGACAATTGGTTTGGATGCAAATGACATAAATGATTCGTGGAAGGCTTCGCCATCGCTGCCTGCATTTGATGAGACAATAGGCGCAAATTTTATTACAGATTCCATAAAACTTTCTTTAAAAGACACAAGGGAAGAGCCTTCAAATTATATCCTGACAAATGCGTTGACAGCGCATAAAATAAGCCCTCCTGCAAAGGAAATCAAAAAACCAGAAGAAAAACCTCTGCCAGAAAAAAAACCTGAAGAACCAAAGATTGCAGAAAAACCAAAGCCTGTTGAGCCTAAAAAACCAGAGAAGCCAAAAGCGCCAAAGTATGTGGAATTCGGCAACCTTGATTTTCCTGAACTCATTGGTCTTTTTCAGCATGGTAAAGACAAACTAGAAGGCTTTAAAACACTTGATAAAGAGACAGCAGAGTATGTAACATCTGAATACACATATGCGCAGGCGTTTGCAATTGACAAGCCTTTGAAAATAGAGGAGATAAGTCTGGCAATGCACAAGTTCGGAGGCAGGGCAGGAAGTTTATGGATAGATGTTGTTAAAGACAATAATGGGAAGCCGGGCATGGAAGGCATAAGGAGTTATCCATTAAACCTTGATGAAATAAAATATACGGCAGGCTACAAATGGTTTCCATTCAAATTTAAAGGCGCGGGTGTGGATGCGCCTCAAATTGAAAAGGGCAGATACTGGATAGTGCTGCGCCGTTCAAAAGATACGATTGTGAACTGGTTTTATATCCCCGGCAACCCGTTTGGAGACGCAGACGACACCCGCTCAACAGAAAAGGGTATTGACTGGATGAATATATTGAACTATGATTTTAACTTCAAGGCCGCGGGGTATTTTGTGGAATAGGGAGTTTACGCTGTTGTTACATTGTAGGGGTCGATGGGACGGATAAATAACCTTCTTCCTTACCCATCCCGATTTATCCGACCCGATATGCGGGTTTGATGAATCAAACCCCTACAAAACTGAAACTTTTGCGGGTTCAGGTTTGCAACCTGAACCCGAATAGATTCGTATGAGGTAAACATGAATTATTAGGGAGCAGGTTGCAAACCTGCTCCCGCAAAGAAACTGAAACTATAAGGAGGTCCAGAATGAAACACATCTTTGCAATTATAATTGCCTTGTTTTTGCTTTTGCCCTCTCTTGCCTTTGCCGAGTTCAAGACATTTGAAAAGGAATACATTTATCAGGCAAGCGAGATAGATTCCAAAGTAACATCCAGAGCCATTGCTGTTGAGCAGGTAAAAAGACTCGTGCTTGAGGAACTTGGCGTATATCTCATGGCAGAGACAGAGGTCAGGGATTTTCAGATTACCAAAGACAGGGTGGTCATGCTTACAGCAGGCATAGTTCAGACAGAGATATTAAACGAGAAATGGGACGGAGAGAGATATTTTCTCAAGGCAAGGATCAAGGCAGACCCCAAAGATGTTGCAGCATCGCTGGATGTGCTCCGCAAAGATGTTCAGAAGTCAAAAGAGTTGGAGGATGTCCAGAAAAGGGCGGATGAGGCATTTAAGGAGATAGAGAAGTTAAAATCCGAACTTGAGGCAGTCAAGGCAGACAAAAACAAACAACCCCCGACGCCCCCTTTGTTAAGGGGGATACAGGAACAATATGCAAAGGCAGCAGACACATTAAGCGCTGCTGATTGGCATAAAAAGGGGTATCAGCATGCTTTAAACAAGGAATATGATGATGCAATAGAGACATTTACAAAGGCAATAGCCTTAGACCCGAATCTTGCCCAAGCCTACAGGAATCGTGGGGTTGCTTATGATAAAAAAGGACATTTAGATAAGGCAATAGAGGATCTCAGTAAGGCAATTATATTAAACTCTAATGATGCCGCGTTTTATGCTAACCGAGGAACTATCTATAACAAGAAAGGATACAGTGATATGGCAATTGAAGACTTTAATAAGGCAATTGCTTTAGACCCAAATCTTGCTTTAGCCTACAACAATCGTGGGTTTGCCTATTATAACAAAGGTCAATATGATATGGCGATTGAGGATTATAATAAGGCGATTGTATTAAATCCAAATTTTGCCAATGCCTACACTGGTCGTGGGATTGCATATGCCTTGAAAAGAAATATGGGAAGGGCGATTTCTGATTTTCAAAAGGCATGTGATATGGGGCATGAATTGGGGTGTGAGAAATTGCAGGGGGCTTTAGGAAAGAGGTAGCAAGTAGGGTGGGCTGCGCCCACCAAAAGACCATAAGCAACCTGCGGGTTCAGGTTTGCAACCTGAACCCGAATAGATTCGTATAAAGCAAACATGAAATTAGGGTTCAAGTTACAAACTTGAACCCGCGATGGAATCAAACATGAATTATTGGGGAGCAGGTTACAAACCTGCTCCCGCAAACCTATGCCGTCAATAAGGATTGCAAAAAAGTGTAATTCGGGTTTTTATTATCTTACTTTCACTATCAAAAACTGGTATTACATATTTGACAGGCGCAACCGTTTTGAGATACTTGCGAAATCTTTAAAATATTGTCAAAAACACAAAGGTCTTAAATTGTATGCGTATGTATTCATGCTTAACCATATACATCTTATTGCATCATCCGATGATATGATAGGCTTTGTGAGAGACTTTAAAAAGTTCACCTCAAAAGAAATTCAGAAAAATATCATTGCGACAGAACCGAATGTTTTGAGTCTCTTTGATGTCGGGGGCGGCAAGTATGAATTCTGGGAACGGACTAATATGCCGAAGTTAATTGAAAAAGAGGAGTATTTGTTTCAAAAGATAATCTACATTCATTCAAATCCAGTGCGAAAACAGTATGTGAAACGTCCTGACGACTGGGTATGGTCATCGGCAAATCCTGAGAGCATGGTTTTGGTTGAGCCGTTGCCGATATGAAATTTAGGGTTCAGGTTATAAACCTGAACCTGCGTTACAAACTTGAACCCGCGAAAATTTAGGAGGTGCAGAATGGGAAAAAGTCAAAAGTCAAGAAGCAAGAATTTTCTATTTTTATTTTTACTCATCACTCTTTACTCATCACTCTTAACTGTCTTCACAGGCTGTGCAGGTGTGGAGCAGGCGCAGAAGCCGGAGGAAATGATTTCCGCAGAAAAACTCCCCAGAACTGTCGCTGTTCTTCCATTTGGCAATGAGACAGAAGAAATCGGCATATCAGGTCAGGTGAGAAAGAGTTTTTCAAACCATTTCAGCAGCAAGCCTTATATAAAGATAGACCCTTCGGTTGTTGACGCAAAGGTTGCAGAGATTGAAAAAAAGTCAGACAAGACAATTTTTGAAATTCCTTCAAAGGATATTGCAGATGCGATGAATGTTGACGGGCTTGTCTATGGCAAGGTTACTGATTATAAAAAGGTCTATGCAGCAGTATATTCGCAAATCGGCGTTGAGGCAGAGGTCTGGATGGTAAATGCAAAGACAGGCGGGGAGGTTTGGAGGTTTAAAGAGGCTGTCCGTTATCACGAGGGCAGTGTGCCGCTTTCACCGATCGGTCTTGTTATGACAGCAGTTACCACTGCTCTCAATATAAGGGAAATCCAGCGAATCAGGGTTATAAATGAACTCGGCTGGAAAATCAATGAAAAGGTGCCTGCGCCTGTCGGCGTCAAGATTGCCGCAAATCCGATTATCAAGAATGTTCTTTCAAATGCAAAGGAAGGAAGTTTTGGCAAGGGCGGCGTGTTTAAGATTGCAATGGAAGGGGAGCCGGGCTTAATCGGCATTTTTGAAATCGGCGGTTTTAAAAAGGGCATTGCAATGAAAGAAATAAACCCGGGCGAATATCTCGGCGAATATGCGGTAAATCCCGGGGATAATATAAAGGATGCGCCTGTTACTGTTTATTTAAGAAGGCCGACAGGCGAGGAGACGCAATGGCTTGATGTAAGCGGTCTTGTGGCAATTGACACAACTGCGCCTGACCGCATTGCAGGTTTAAAAGGCAGGGCATTCATTGACAGGATTGAACTCTCATGGGACAAGTCAAATGCCGGCGACTTAAAGGGTTATAAAATTATGAGAAGCGCAAAACCGCTTTCCGGCTATGAAGAAAAGGGGGTTGTTGAGGATGATAAATTTATTGACAACAATGTAAAGGCAGGCGAGGTTTATTACTATCGCGTCTTGGCAGTTGATAATGCAAAGAACGAAGGCGAGCAAACAGATGCAGTAAGCCTTTCGCTTCGTTTAAAAGAGCCTGTTGTTTTAAAGGGCAGGATAAAATCTGACAAAACCCTTTCTGCCGGGACATATATTATAAACAGCGATGTTGTTGTTGAAAAAGGTGTTGTCCTTAATATTGAGTCGGATGCGAGGCTTTTGTTTGAAAAGGATGCCAGCCTCAAAATCAATGGGAAACTTAACGCAATGGGCAAGGAAGGGGCAATCGTTGAATTCCTGCCAAAATCACCTGATATAAACTGGTCTGGCATTATCATTGACAGCGGAGATGCAAACATCTCATATGCAAAAATCAGCGGCGCAAAGAGTGGGATAAAGGCGGTGAACACAGGCGCAAAGATTTCAGATTCAATCATTGAAGGGAATGAGACAGGCATTTATGCTGTTGGCACGCCATCGCCAAGCATATCAAAGACAACGATTTGGCAAAATTCTACAGGCATTGTTTTGGAATCATCTCAAGCATTGATAGAAAAAAATAATATAACCCAGAACAAGACAGGCATACAAATGACAAGAACAAGCCCGACGATAAAAGAAAATAATATCTATGCAAATGAGATAAATATTGATGCAGGCGAGACATCGGCGAATATGGACTCTAATTATTTTGGGACAGTTGTTTTTGAAGAGATGAGATTGAAAGGAAACGTGAAGGTTGCAAATACGCTTGACAACAAATATCCGAGCGGCAAGGTTGTCCCAGCATCTATAAATCCATACACGCTTTTAAGTCCTGAAGAAAAGAAGCAAAAGGTCGCTGAACTCCTTGTTAGTTCCGGCAGATATTTCAGAGAAAAGAATTTTGGCAAGGCAGTTGCGCAGTTTGAGGAGATTTTAAAACTTGAAGAAAACCCGACAACATTCTATTATTTGGCGCTCTCGTATCAGAGCATGGATGACAATGAAAAGGCGCTGGGCTTTTTGAAAAAGGGCGTTGAGAAATTTCCGCTTGACTCAAATCTTTCAAAGGCATACGGGCTTTTATTATATCAACTCGGCAGAGAAGATGATGCAAAAACAGCAATGAAAGAGGCGTTTAGATTAAATCCGGGGGACAAGCAGGTAAAGTTCTTATTGGAGAGGCTGGAGGGGAAGTAAATTAAAATGGTAATATATTTCAGTAGGCACGCAAAAAGACAAATGAAATGGAGAGAAATAGAGGAAGGCGAGGTTAGGGAGACTATTTTTTATCCAGAGAAAGTGGAAGATTCTGCAAAAGATAGGAAAAATGCCTTTAAGCATATTGGCAAAAAGTGGCTTAAAGTGACTTTTAAACAAGAAAGTGATAGAATTGTTGCAATTACAGCAATAGATAAAAACAAATAGAAGGCGAGGTTAATATGAAGATTGAATATGATAGAGAGGTTGATGCGCTTTACATTAGAATTCAGGAAAAAAAAGTTTCCCATACTAAAGAGATAGAAGACGGGATAAATTTGGATATTGACGAGGATGGGAAGATTATCGGTCTTGAGATTATAGGGGCTACAGAGAGGTATAAACAGGAAGATATTTTTAATCTCTCCACTGAAAATCTAATGCTGGAAGAAATAAGCCAGCGGCATTGAATTTTAAAATTTGTTTTTACAGTTTTTACTTGAAATCAAGCGATTGAAGTGCTTTTTTGGCAGGAGTGAAATCAGGTTTAAGTTTTAATGCGATTTTATATTCTTCTACAGCCTTATCTATCAAATCTTTATCAGCATATACATTCCCAAGATTATAATGAATCCCAGCATCATTAGGGTCTAGATTCAGTGCAGTTAAGAATTCCTCCGCAGCCTCGTCTAGTTTGCCTTGATTAGCATAAACACTCCCGAGTCCAATATGCGCCTCTACATAATCTGATTTGAGTCTTAATGAAGTCTTATATTCTTTTATAGCCTCATCAAATTTACCTTGCATAAAATATATATTTCCAAGGTTATTATGCGCATCAAAGTGGTCAGGTTTCAGTCTTAATGTAATCATATATTCTTTTATCGCATCTTCTAAATGACCTTTTTTAGAATAAGACTTTCCAAGATTATAATGGGCATCAGTGTAATCTGATTTTAGTCTTATAGCAGTTTGAAATTCCATTATACCCTCATCCACTAATTCCTTTTCAGAATATACTACTCCAAGGTTATTATATACCATTGGAAAATCTGGTTTTAATTTTATTGCAATCTGATAATGTTCTATGGCCTTATCAATATATCCTTTATCCTTGTAAGCATTACCCATGTTATTATGTGCAAGCACATAACCTGGCTTCAGATTTAATGCGGTAAGATATACCTGAATTGCCCTATCTATCAAGCCCTGCTCGTGATAGCCCCACGCCCCGAGATTATTATATCCCCTTGCCTTATTGGGCGACTTTTTTACCACATCCTCCCACATTATTATGCTGTCCTTCCATATAATGTTTCTAAAATAAGTTATGTTAGAAAACAAAACTATCAAAATGAGAAAGAAGATAATCCGAATTATGGATTGCAGAGTACTGTTTTCAAACGCATCCCTCTTTCCTCTTTCCTCTTTTAGTTTTACCCATTCACGAAATATAACAAAGGGACAATGAAAAATGCAAACACAAAATACTCTTGGCTTAAGGGTTTTAATGATATATAATCCGCACAATGATAAAACTAAAAACCTGATACAGGAGGGACTGTGTTTAAAAGATACCAAAATATTTTTTTACAAATTTTTACTGCAATTGTTTTTATTTTATTCTTCAGCCTTCAGCCTTCAGCCTCACATGCAGAGCCTCTAAAGACCACGCTTGAAAACGGCATGACAGTCATCCTTGAGGAAAATCATTCTGCGCCTGTTGCTGCATTTCAGATGTGGGTAAAGGTTGGAAGCGCTGATGAAGATGGAAATATCGCCGGCATTGCCCATGTGTTTGAGCATATGCTTTTTAAAGGAACTGCAAAACGGAAGGTCGGCGAGGTTGCAAAAGAGATAGAGGCGGCAGGCGGAAGCATACATGCATTCACATCATATGACCACACTGTTTACCACCTTGTGCTTGCAAGCAGATTCTTTGACAAGGGGCTGGACATTATTTCAGATGCAATCCAGAATTCATCATTTGACCCTGATGAACTCGCAAAGGAGACAGATGTTGTTCTGGAAGAACTCAAGATGGGCGAGGACAGCCCTGACAGGAAACTCTATCTAAAATTATTAGGCACATCTTATACCCTGCATCCTTACAAAAGACCTGTAATAGGTTTTCGCGACACTGTAAAAAATCTTAAAAGGGATGACATCTTAACCTTTTTTAAAAAGTGGTATATCCCGAATAATATGACGCTTGTT
Organism: Deltaproteobacteria bacterium; assembly: GCA_016234925.1. Taxonomy (GTDB): domain Bacteria; phylum Desulfobacterota; class GWC2-55-46; order UBA9637; family GWC2-42-11; genus JACRNI01. Next base: position 9,916 of record JACRNI010000002.1, read on the forward strand.
GTTGTCGGAGATTTTGACAGCAAGAAGGCTTTAGAGGACATAAAAAATAGTTTCAAGGATTTTAAATCAAAAGACAGCCCGCGTAAAGAAAGGCTTATTGAGCCTGAGCAGATTAAGACAAAAGGTTTTGTGTTAAAAGAAGAAATCAAAGAGGCAAGGCTCGGTCTTGCATTTCATGTGCCGTATTTGGGACATCCTGATATTTATGCGATAGATGCGCTTGCGCTTATTCTTGGACAGGGCGAGAGTTCAAGGCTTTATCAAAGATTAAAAGGCAGGGATACTATTGTAAATTCAATATCATCATATGCAATGACGCCAAAAGAGCCGGGCATATTTTTTATAACATCGTCCCTTGATCTAGGTCTTGAAGCGGGAAATGCAAAAAAGGCGATTCAAGGGATTTTAGAGGAAATAAAAAAGATTGAATATGAAGGTGTGTCCAATGCTGAACTTGAAAAGGCGAAATTAAATCTTGAGAGTGAGTTTGTATTTGAAAGGGAGACAAGGGAAGGCAGGGCGAGGCAGTTGGGCTATTTTGAGACATCAGCAGGCGGTCTTGATTATGAAAAAAGGTATTTGGAAGGCATAAAAAAGCTTACAGCAAAGGACATACAAAAGGCTGCGGAAAAATATTTGAATAAAGATAATATGACAATCGGACTCATTGCGCCAAAGGCTGAAAAGGATATTTTAAGTCTGGATGAGGTTTTAAAAACTGTAAGCGCGTCAGTTGTTGAAGCAGAAAAGTTATACAAAGAGGGGCAAGGGGCAAGGGGCAAGGGGCAGGAAACAATAAAAATAAAACTTGATAACAACATAACCTTGATTATCAAAGAAGACCACACAAATCCTACGGTTGCAATCCATGCCGCATTTCTTGGCGGTGTGAGATTAGAGCATGAAAAGACAAACGGCTTGTCCAATTTTATTGCAAACATGCTTACAAAAGGAACAAATAAACGGACTGCTTTGGAGATTGCAAAGGAACTTGATGGGATGGCAGGAGGTGTCGGCGGTTTTTCAGGCAGGAATTCCATCGGCATATCAGGAAAATTTTTGAGCAGGTTTTTTGACAAAGGTTTTGAGATATTCGCAGATTGTCTGCAAAACCCTGCATTTCCTGAAGATGAAATTGAAAAGGCAAGAAAGGAAATTTTAGCAGGCATAAAGAGCAAAGAGGATTATCTGCCGGGCTGGACATTTAAAATCTTCAATGAAACACTCTTTGAAAAACACCCTTACAAAATGGATGTGTTAGGCACAGAGGAATTGATAAAAAACTATAAAAGGGAAGACCTTTTAAAGTTTTATGAGGCGCTTATATATCCTGAAGGCATGGTCATGTCAGTTGTCGGAGATGTAAATACAAATGATGTTATTGAGCAAACAAAGAGATTGTTTAATCCTGTCTCTGCGGGCCTGCCCTCGAATGCATCTATCGGGGGCTTAAAGCAGGGATTTGATAGAAAGGTAAAACCAATCCCTTCGCCTTCTTATGAGAAAAGACAGACTGCAATAAGAAAGAAAGAGATTGTTAAGGAAAAGCAGCAGGCGCATATTGCCATTGGCTTTCTCGGAACTACTATTACATCACAGGATAAATATATACTTCAGGTATTGTCCGGCATAATGTCAAGTCAGGGCGGCAGGCTCTTTATAGAACTTAGGGATAAAAAGGCGCTTGCATATTCTGTTTCAGCAGTGCAGAGGGACGGCATAGAGCCCGGCTTTATTGCAGTCTATATGGGGACATCCCCTGACAAAATCAATGATGCAGTCAATGGCATATTAAGCGAACTTGAAAAGGTAGTGAAACACGGCGTAACAGACGAGGAACTAAAAAGGGCAAAGAGCGAGTTGATTGGAAATTATGAAATCGGTCTTCAGGAATCATCAAGTCAGGCGTCTGACATGACATTCAATGAACTCTATGGACTAGGATATGATGAGCAAAAAAAGTTTGCAAAGAAGATTGAGTCTATTACAAAACAAGACATCTTAAATGCCGCCAGAAAATATATTGACTTGAGCGCGTATACGATTGTGATTGTAAGGCCAGAGGCAAATAAAAAATAAATCTATTGACAGCCATCTTTTTTAGGCTAGAGTTTAAGGCAGAAAGTCCCAAAATAAAAAAGAAAGGAGGTGAATTTTGATTTTATGCGTCAAAAATAATCTATTTTTTCAGGAGGTATAAAGTGATAAAAAAACACATTTTAACAGGAGGCAGGCGCTTTATTGTTCTCTTATTCCTTCTCTTCACTCCTACTCATTCAGAGGCTCAACAATGTAAATCCATTGATTACAATAAACCAACCATTGCCGCAGAGTTACATACTGTTGGACTCATGGAGGACGGCACAGTCGTGGCAGTAGGGTATAACTGTTGTGGTCAGACAAATGTCTCTTCATGGACAAATATTAAGGCAATTGCCGCAGGAGGTGGACACACTATTGGTCTTAAAGAGGACGGCACAGTTGTGGCAGTAGGTTATAACTGTTGTGGTCAGACAGATGTATCTTCATGGACAAACATTAAGGCAGTAGCAGGAGGAGGATGGCATACTGTTGGACTCAAAGAGGATGGAACAGTTGTAGCAGTAGGTGCTAACTGGTGGGGACAGATTAACAACGTTTCTTCTTGGACAAACATCAAGGCAATTGCTGCAGGAGGTGGACACACTATTGGTCTTAAAGAGGATGGAACTGTTGTTGTAGCAGCAAATAATGATTATTATGGTGAACTTAATGTTTCTTCATGGACAAATATCAAAGCAATTGCTGCAGGAGGGTGGTATACCGTTGGCATTAAAGAGGATGGAACAGTTATAGCGGTGGGTTTGAACGACTATGGTCAACTCAATGATGTTTCTTCATGGACAAATATCAAAGCAATTTCCGCAAGTAGGTATCATACTCTGTTGGTCTCAAGGAAGATGGGACAGTTGTAGCGGTGGGTTTGAACGACTATGGAAACCTTAATGTTTCTTCATGGACGGATATAAAGGCAATTGCTGCAGGAGGATATGCGCATACCGTTGGTCTTAAAGAGGATGGAACTGTTGTAGCAGTAGGTGCTAACTGGGCTGGTCAGATTAATGTCTCTGACTGGACAAACATAAGACAGCCGAGTTGCCTTGAACCCATGACTACGATGGACTATCTCAATCAGACCACAACAAACATCCAGAATGCCGCATATATTGGCTCTGGAAAACAACAGAATGCACTTTTGGATAAAATAAACACTGCTATTTCTGCTATCAATGCAAATCCTCCTGATACAACCCTTGCAATTCTGGTGATGAATGATTTCTACAAAATCCTCTGCAATATGAAGAAGCAAGGCAAGATTACACAGGAAACATATAACCTGCTTTATAATGATTATGCAAATATACTGAAAAGCATTGGAGAGACGCCAAAAGCAGGATGCTAGAAAAACAGGTATAGGTAGAGGAAAAGGTAAAGCAAAAAACCCTACCTATACCTCTACCTTTACCTGCTTTTCGTAAGTTCTTCAAGGGCTTTTTGGGCATCAATAAAATCAGGTCTAAGTTTCAATACAATTTTAAATTCCTTTATTGCTTTATCCTTGGATCCCTTCATCCCATATATCATTCCAAGATTGTAATGGGTTTCAGAGATATTAGGATTAAGTTTCAATACGGTCAGATATTCTATTATTGCATCATCCAGCCGATTTTGTTTAAGATAGGCATTTCCTAGATTATTATGGGTTTCAACAGAATTCGGATTGAGTGTCAATGCGGTCAGATACTCTTTTATTGCATCATCTATCTTGCCTTGATAGTAATAGGCTATCCCAAGATTATTATGAGCATCTATTTTATAATAGGTGTTGAGTTTTAATGCGATATTATATACTTTGATGGCATCATTAAAGCGGTTCCGATTGAGGTAAGCAATTCCAAGGTTATTATATGCCTCAAAATAGTCGGGATTAAGTTTTATTGCTTCCGTATATTCTTTTATTGCATCATCAAATCTGTTCTGTTTAGAATAGGCAAGCCCAAGATTGTTATGGATTGGTGCAAGGTGGGGATGGCCTAATTCTAATGCTTTTAAATATTCCTTTATTGCTTCCTTAAATCTATTCTGTCCATAATAAGCAAGCCCAATGCCGTTATACCCCCGCGCCTTGTCAGGTGACTTTACTATCACATCCTTCCATAATGTTAAATCATCCTTCCATATAATGTTTCTAAAATAGGTTGTGATGGAAATGGAAAACAGTAAAGTAATAAAAACTATGACATAAAAAATTCTATTTAGTCCCATGTTTAAAATATAACAAAGGGCATTTAGAAAGGCAATGACATATAAAAATAAGGCTTGCAATATTTTTTTAAAGGCTGTAATTTTATCTAATAACTGCGAGAGTGGCGGAACTGGCAGACGCGCTGGACTTAGGATCCAGTGGGCGACCATGGGGGTTCAACTCCCCCCTCTCGCACCAAAGATTTTATGATAAAGACAGGGGAGTTGAAGCCAGTTGAACGCCGAGCAAGTGCGAGGATAAGTCCGCAGGATGCGGACGGAAGTGAAACTGGCCGGGTCTGAAGGAAAGGGCAGGATGCCCTTGACTGAAGACCAACTCCCCCCTCTCGCACCAGAAAGGCAGTGATGAGTTAAGAGTTGTGAGTAAAAAAAATACGAGAAAGGGGTTTTATGAAAATATCTGTAGAAGATTTAAGTTCAGTTAAGAAAAAGGTTGTTGTGGAGATTCCCTCTGAAGAAGTGCAGAAGGAGATTGAGACCGCATACAAGGTTTTTCAGAACAAGGCTAATATTCAAGGTTTTAGAAAGGGAAAGGTGCCGCGGCAAATTCTTGAGCAGCATTACGGAGACCATATAAAAGGCGAGGTTACAACCAAACTTATAGAGGACTCTTATCCCAATGCTGTTAAAGAAAAAGGATTAAAGGTAACAGCAAGACCGGAGATAGAAAATATAAGCGATATAAAACAGGGGCAGGTGTTTGCATATACAGCAGTTATTGAGGTAAGGCCTGATGTAAAGGTTGAGGGTTACAAGGCCATTGAAATAAAAAAACAAGATGTGTCTGTGTCAGATAACGAGATAGATGAGGCAGTAAACATCTTAAAAGAAAGACATGCAAATTTTAAGGATATGGAAGGGGATGAAGCGGCAAAGGACGGCAATCTTGTTATAATAGATTTTTCAGGCGCTGTTGACGACAAGCCTATAAAGAACGGCAAGGCGGATAATTATTCGCTTGTCCTTGGTTCAGGCTCGCTTTTGAAGGAGTTTGAACACGGTATAGTCGGGATGAAAAAGGATGAGGAAAAGAGCATAAATGTAAAGTTTCCCGAAGATTATATGAACAAGGAACTCGCAGGCAAGGAAGGTGTTTTTAAGGTTGTATTAAAAGGTTTAAAAGAGAAAATCCTCCCTGATTTGAATGATGAATTTGCAAAGGATATGGGGTGCGAATCGCTTACGCAGTTAAAGGAAAAGGTAAAAAGCGATATTTTAAAAAACAAAGAGCGGGATGAAAAGGAAAGGTTAAGAAACGAGATTGTAAAGGAACTTATAAAGAAGAATGTCTTTGAAACTCCAAAATCACTTGTTGAGCATTATACCCAATATCTCATCGGACACGCAGTTGACAGGTTTAAAAAAGGCATGATTGCAAAGGATGAGATTGGACTTTCCCCTGAACAGTTAAAAGATAGATATGCTAAAACAGCAGAGGAACTTGTGAGAAGGGATATTATAATAGATGCAATAGCAAAAGAGGAAGGCTTGAATATTTCAGACAACGAAATGGATGCCAAGATAAAAGAGATTGCAGAAAAGACAAAAGAACCTATAACCGCATTCAAGGCACAGATGGAAAAGGAAGGTTCTCTGGAATATTTAAAAGAGGGTTTGCTGGAAGATAAGGTTTTTGATTTGATAATATCAAGCGCAAATAATAAAAAGTAAAAAGGAGGATGAGAATATGAAAAAAATAGTTTTGGTTTTAATGTTTTGTTTTGGATTTTTAGGTGTTGTGGAGAGAAGTGAATCGGCTAGTTACGACATACGAGGACGTGATTATGCAATTCAGTTTTGGGCAAAAGGTTTACCTGCTGGTAATCCTTATTGGCGTCCTTTTTTTGAAGCAATCTATCAGGAGCCAGTTTATAATCCATATACTGGACGTTATGTTGGCGACAACGTATATGTTAACCGTTTTGTAGTAGTTCAGAATACTAATAACCAAGGTGAAATCATAGACCAACTCCAGTATGTGACTGCGATGTCTTCTGCATATGGTCCGAGTGGTTGTTGTGGCTATTGGATAGCTTTGGATACTGACCTAACCAAGTTAAAAACCGCTACAAATTTCTATGCAATAAATGTCGATGCTGAAACAAGACAGATGACTTTATATGTAAATGGCGTAAGACAAGGTATTGTTTATGATTTTACTGGCGAGCTGAAATATTATTTTAGTATGAATGCTCGTGGATGGGACGTAATGATACCATTTTATCCAAGTCTTGTGGGTGAGGTAGGACTCGCAAGCAATGTTTATCCAGACACCTTTGAGGTTTGTGATGGTTGTGTATATTCCGAAGATGAGATTATTGCTGAATACAATAAAGGTTATACTGTTCCGTTTGCTGATGCTAGTTTGTATGCGGAAACACTTGTAGGCGAACTTGCAAAGATTGAGATTAGTAAAGGCGAACAACAGAAAGCCCTTATGGATAAAATCAATCAAGTTATTTCTGCTTTGCAGTTAAATCCTCCTGATGTTGGCTTTGCCCTTATAGAACTAAATGATTTTTATACAATCCTTCGCAACATGAAAAAACAGGGAAAGATTGATGAAAATACCTATCTTTTCCTCTATGTCTATTATGCCAATATAGTTGAGGGATTAGGTGAAACCCCAAAATCTGCGCTATTAAAATGAAAGAGGTTTTTTTTATTTTTGCCTTTATTTTGCTGGGCTTTTTTTCTATAACAACATGCATAAGAAATATCACATGGGACAATGAACTGACATTTTGGCAGGAAGTGGTAAAAAAAAGCCCAAACAAGGCAAGGGGATATAATAACCTGGGGAATGCCTATGGTAATAAAAGCCAATATGACAGGGCGATTGAGGATTTGAATAAGGCAATTGCCTTAGACCCGAATTTTGCCATGGCCTACAGCAATCGTGGAAATGCCTATAATAACAAAGGGCAATATGACAGGGCAATTGAGGATTATAATAAGGCGATTGCATTAGACCCGAATTTTGCCTTAGCCTATAACAATCGTGGAAATGCCTATGATAATAAAGGGCAATATGACAGGGCGATTGAGGATTTGAATAAGGCAATTGCATTAGACCCGAATTTTGCCTTAGCCTATAACAATCGTGGAAATGCGTATTATGAGCGAGGACAAATAGATGAAGCAATCAGGGAATTTCTTATTGCAATAGAACTTGCGCTTGATTATGCAGAAGCCTATAGTAATCTTGGGAATGCCTATTATAAACAAGGCGAATTTGATAAGGCTATAGAGGCATACTCAATTACAGCGAGACTAAGACCCGACCTTGCAGTAACTCATTATAATCTTGGAACAGTTTATACTTTCAAAGGCTTATTAGATGAGGCAATTAAAGAATATCTTATTGCATTAAAGATAATGCCTGATTATCCAGAGGCTAAAGAGAACCTTGCAATTACTTACGAAATGAAAGACACAAAAAGGAAATGATACTATAACAGCCAAAAAGATTTAGTGAAGATTCTATATCCCTATTGATATAGGGATAAACAATGATCTGGAGTAGATAGGTTGTAGGTTGAATTTTCTTTCATAAGGAGATAAAAACATGCCGCTTATACCAATGGTAGTGGAACAGTCAGGCAGGGGCGAAAGGGCTTATGACATATACTCAAGGCTTTTAAAGGAGAGGATTATATTCTTAGGCACTGCAATAGACGATGATGTTGCAAACCTGATTATTGCCCAACTCCTCTTTCTTGAATCCGAAGACCCTGAAAAAGACATAAGCCTTTATGTAAATTCACCCGGCGGCATTGTCAGCGCAGGGCTTGCAATATATGACACAATGCAGTATATAAGGCCTCAAGTTTCCACAATATGCGTTGGTCAGGCGGCAAGCATGGGCGCGCTTCTGCTTTCAGGCGGCGCAGCAGGCAAGAGATTTGCGCTCCCGCATTCAAGGATACTCATACATCAGCCTCTTGGCGGCGCGCAGGGACAGGCGACAGACATAGGTATTCAGGCAAAGGAGATACTCAGGTTGAGAGAGGAACTTAATCTAATACTTGCCAAACACACAAGTCAGCCTGTTGCAAAAATAAGTGTGGATACTGAAAGGGACTTTTTTATGACTAGCCAGCAGGCTAAGGAGTATGGTATTATTGATGTGATAATTGAACAGAGGGTGTTAAAGAGTTAGTAAGTTTAAGCAGGTAACTTTTTAAACCTTGTGAAAGGAGCATACGTGCTTGATAACAAAAAAAAGACTAACGGCAAAAGCCTTGCATGCTCGTTCTGCGGCAAGACGCAGGGCGAGGTTAAAAAACTCATAGCAGGGCCAATGGTGTATATATGCGATCAGTGCATTGAGTTGTGCAATGATATTATTGCAGAGGAGTATGAAAAAGAGCAGTTTACCCGCAAGGAATCCAGCATACCAAAGCCCTTTGAGATAAAAAAGATCCTTGATGAATATGTTATTGGACAGGATAGGGCGAAAAAAATCCTTTCTGTGGCGGTTCATAATCATTACAAGAGGATAGAGAGCAAGGTCAGCCTTGACGGCGTTGAACTTCAAAAAAGCAATATCCTTCTTTTGGGTCCAACAGGTTCAGGCAAAACGCTCCTTGCGCAGACCCTTGCAAGGATATTAAATGTCCCGTTTACAATCGCTGATGCAACTACGCTTACAGAGGCGGGCTATGTCGGCGAGGATGTGGAAAATATTATACTGTCTCTCCTCCAGAATGCGGACTATGATGTGGAAAAAACCCAGCGCGGCATTATATACATAGATGAGATAGATAAGATTTCAAGAAAAAGCGATACCCCGTCTATAACAAGAGATGTTTCCGGAGAAGGGGTTCAGCAGGCATTATTAAAGATTATAGAAGGGACAATGGCGAGCGTGCCTCCAAAGGGCGGGAGAAAACATCCCCAGCAGGAATTTCTCCATGTTGACACGACAAACATCCTTTTTATCTGCGGCGGCGCATTTGGCGGACTTGATAATGTTATACAGCAGAGGCTTCAGAAAAAGACATTGGGCTTCGGCGCTGATATAAAAAAGCACGGAAGATATGCTGCTGATGTGCTTCACAGTGTTGAGCCGCAGGACCTTTTGAAATACGGCTTGATACCTGAATTTGTCGGCAGGCTGCCTGTTATTGCAGTCCTTGATGAATTGGACGAGGCCTCGCTTGTAAGGATATTGACAGAGCCGAGAAATGCGATTGTAAAGCAGTATCAGAAATTGTTTGAATTTGAGAATGTAAAACTGAAATTTACAGACAGCGCGCTTATGGCTGCTGCAAGAGAGGCAACGAAGCGGAAGACAGGCGCAAGGGGGCTTAGGGCAATCCTTGAAACCGCTATGCTTGATATTATGTATGAACTGCCGTCGCAGGAAAATATAAAGGAGTGCGTGGTAAACGAGGATGTTATAACAGGAAGCGGCAGCCCGATTATCGTGTATGAAAAAAAACAGGCAATGGGCGAGGGGTAGAGAGATGCAAGATGCAAGTTGCAGGTTGCAAGTAAAAACTTGAATCTTGCCGCTTCAAACTTGAAACTGTTTTTAACGAGGTGAATTATGTTTTTTAAAGGAAGCAAAGACTTAGTGGGATTCCAAAAACCAAAGGAACTTATAGTTCCGCTTATGCCGCTTCGCGATATTGTGGTGTTTCCTTATATGGTCGTGCCGCTTTTTGTCGGAAGGGATAAATCTATAAAGGCATTGGAATTCGCAATGGCGAATGACAAGAACATCCTTCTCTCTGCGCAGAAAAAGGCAAAGACAGACGACCCTGCAGAAGAGGATATATACACAATTGGAACGCTTGCTACTATCCTGCAATTGTTAAGGCTTCCTGACGGCACGGTCAAGGTGCTTGTTGAAGGCAAAAAACGGGCGCGGCTAAAGGAGTTTCTGCCTTCAAAGGACTGCTTTATGGTCAAGGCAGAGGATATTGTCGAGGTTTCAGAAGACGATGCTGAAACAGAGGCGATAATAAGAGGGTGTTTAAAGGCATTTGAGACATATGTGAAGTTTAACAAGAATATCCCGCCGGAAATGATAATGTCCGTGTCATCTATAGACGACCCTTGCAGGCTTGCCGATACAATCGCCGCGCATCTTTCAATAAAAATATCCGACAAGCAGTCAATATTGGAGATTGCAAACCCGGCGCATAGGCTTGAAAAACTATATGCA
>JACRNI010000161.1 GCA_016234925.1 Deltaproteobacteria bacterium
GCCTTATGCTGCGCCTCCTGAACATTCAACTGGGCAAGCCGAGAATCATACAATGCCTCTGCCCCTTTTAACTGCGCATTTTGAGAATCAAATGTAAACTGCGCATTGTCCATATCCTTCTGGCTTGCAAGTTCCTTTTCCCACAAGCCCTTAATCCGAACAAGATTTCTTTTAGCGTCATTGACTGCAAACCTTGCCTTGTCAACATCCGCCTTTCCTGACAAAACCAAAGCCTTTAAATTTTCAATGCCTGCCTTTGCATTTTCAATGCCTGCCTTGCTGGATTCAAGGTTAGCCTGCGCCTGTTTCACCTTTGCGATAAACGGCGCATCATCTATAAGCGCTATCACCTGATTTTTTTTAACAATGGAATTAAAATCAGCGTAGATTTCCTTTACTGTGCCTGATACCTGACTGCCCACAAGAACAGTTGTAACGGCATTTAATGTTCCGGTCGCTGATATGCTTGATTCTATAGAGCCTCTTTCAATCTTTGCAGTCTTGTATTTTACAGCGCTGTTATTTCTATTGAATATGAAAAACCATGCTGAAATTAGAACTGTGGCAATAATCAATAGTATTATAATCTTTTTCATATGTTTGAGATTGTTGCTTTTTGGATATTTCGGTATGTCCCCATGCCGAAACACACATCAAAATCCGTAGTTGCAAAGCTTGCTTTGCAAATGCAGACCAAGGTCTGCAACTACAATAATTTATATCAACGCCTCAACAAACCCTTTTGCGTCAAAGTCCTGAAGGTCTTCTACTGTCTCGCCCACGCCTATGTAACGGATTGGTATCTTTAGTTCATCTGCAATGGCGACGACAATGCCGCCCTTTGCAGTGCCGTCAAGTTTTGTAAGGGCAATGCCTGTAATGCCTACAGCCTCATTAAACATCCTTGCCTGATTTAAGGCATTCTGGCCTGTTGACGCATCCAATACAAGAAGAATCTCATGCGGCGCATCTGAAATCTCCCTGTTTATAATCCTTTTTATTTTTTTTAATTCATCCATCAGGTTTGTCTTTGTGTGCAGCCTTCCAGCAGTGTCAAGTATAAGGATGTCAACATCCCTTGCAACTGCCGCCTTCACAGCGTCAAATGCAACTGCTGCCGGGTCTCCGCCGTGTGACTGTTTTATTAAATCACATCCTGTCCTTTTTGCCCATACCTCTATCTGCTCAATTGCCGCTGCCCTGAATGTATCACCTGCTGCCAGCAAAACATCTTTGCCGTCTGCCTTAAATTTTGCGGCAAGTTTGCCGATTGTCGTTGTCTTGCCGACCCCGTTTACGCCGACCGCCATAATGACAAATGGCTTATGGCTGAGGGCTAAAGGCTGAAGTGGGGATTGGCAATTCTTTAAGATATTAGATATTGCCTCTTTCAGATAACCCTTGAGTTCGCCTACATCCTTTGTCCATGGTTTGTTCTTCAATCCCTCAAGCATCTTTGAACATACGTTCACGCCAATATCAGCGGTTATTAAGGTTTCCTCCAACGCATCTATCATTTCCTGTCTGGACATGCCTGATGAAAATGCCGCATCAATCTTATTCATCAGGCTATTATGCGTCTTTGCAAGCCCTGTTTTAAGCCTGTTAAAAAGATTTTTCATGCTTATTTCAATAAATGTTTATTAGAAGAGACAACAGGGTTTTCTAAATATGGCGGTTCAAGTTTTTTGCTGTCTTTTACAATAACCCTTCTCCCCTTTATTTCAAGCCTGCCTTCTGCAAAAAGTTGAATCGCATAAGGATATATCCTATGCTCTTCTTTTAATATCCTCTCTGCAAGCGTCTCCTCTGTGTCATCATCATAAACCGGCACAACCGCCTGAATTATTATTGGTCCTGTGTCAACGCCGTCATCAACAAAATGAACTGTTGCGCCTGAAAATTTCACGCCGTAATCAATCGCCTTTTTCTGGACATTCAAGCCGGGAAACGCAGGAAGCAGCGCAGGATGGATATTCATAATCCGCATTGGAAACGCACGAATAAATTTTGAAGAAAGGAGGCGCATAAACCCTGCCAGAACAACCAAATCCACAGAATATCTTTTGAGCGTCTCTATAATTATTGAATCGTAGTCTTCTCTGGCGGAGGAGGTACTGTTCAATATTACTTCTACCGGGATGTTGTGATTTTTTGCCCTCTGAATGGCATAGGCATTGGGATTATTGCTGATTACTACATTTACTCCTGCATCAAGTTTTTTTGCTTCAATTGCATCTATGATTGCCTGAAGGTTTGTGCCATTGCCTGATACAAGAACGCCGAGTCTAATCATATTATTGAAACAGCATATTCTCCTTTTTTCCTATTTTCAATCTCGCCTATGACATATGCCTTCTGGTTTATCTGCTTCAGTTTCTGCATTATCTTTTCTTCATCATTTCTTGACACAATGATCACCATGCCAATGCCGCAGTTAAATGTCCTGAACATCTCCTGAAAAGAAATCCTTCCCGCATCTTGAATAAACTTAAATATAAAAGGCATGGTCCAGTTTTCTTTTTTTATAACTGCCTTAAAGTTCTTTGGCAGTATCCTTGGGATGTTTTCCAGCAATCCGCCCCCTGTTATGTGCGCAATGCCTCTGATCCTGAAGTTTTTTAAAAGCGCCTTTATGGTCTTTACATAGATTTTTGTCGGGGTCAGGAGTTCTTCGCCAATGGGCTTTTTAAAACCATTCACCCTGCTTTTGCACTTAAGTTTCAATTTTTCAAACAAGACCTTTCTCGCAAGGGAAAACCCGTTGCTGTGAAGCCCGCTTGATGCAAGCCCTATAATCCTATCGCCTGATTTTATTGTTGTGCCGTCTATTATATTATTTCTTTCTACTATGCCGACAACAAAACCGGCAAGGTCATATTCTCCATCAGCATAAAAGCCCGGCATCTCCGCTGTCTCGCCTCCGACTAGGCTGCATTCAGCATCTCTGCACCCAAGCGCAATGCCTTTTATTACCATCGCAGCCTTTTTTGCGTTCAGTCTGCCTGTTGCAAAGTAATCAAGGAAAAATAAAGGCTCTGCGCCGTTCACAATAATATCATTCACGCCCATTGCAACAAGGTCAATGCCGACTGTATCGTGCTTATCCATCATAAATGCCAATTTTAGTTTTGTGCCGACGCCGTCTGTTGATGATACAAGGATAGGGTTTAAATATTTTTTTGTATCAATAGAAAATAATGCGCCAAAACCGCCTATGCCAGCCAGCACCTCTTTTCTTATTGTCGCCCCTGCCAGAGGCTTTATAAGACTGACCAGTTTCTCGCCTTCTCTTATGTCAACGCCTGCGCTTTTGTAAGTTATTTGCTTCAAATCAACCTCAAACCTCAATCAGGTAATACGATTGAATGGAAAATTTCTAATTCTCTATTTTGCACTCTTTTTTAAAGTGATTGTAATTACAGCGCTTAAAGGGGTTTTAAATTTCATACTTTTATAGGAAAAATTAGAACGAGGCATTTGCAAAAAATCATGCTGAAATCTGTGAAACCTGTTCTGATAATTAAAAACCCAGAGATGACATTGGCAAAGGTTCGGCAACATAGATACCGCTTTCCATTGTCTGCCCGCATACGGTTTTTGACCACATAACTTTGGCTGTCCTGCGCAGGTTTAAATCCGTTATACATACATCAATGTCGCTTGCAGCCGCCAGCAACACCCCAGTATATCTTATGCCCATGCCATTTTGAGACACATCTTGCGTGATTGCCGTTAGATTTATATTATTAGATTGTCCATCTTTTGCATATACCTGACAATTTACCTTCCAGCCAAATCGTTTCTCTTTTCTTTTATCATATCCGTTTTTACTAAAGACCAAACCGCAGTAAGGACAGGGGCTATATATCCCGTCATCTGATGTGTAAGAAGGTTTATTGCAATCCGGGCAAATAAGTTTTTGCACCATCATTCATTTTTCCCAAGCATGACCCTGTTTATTTTAAGACAATTACCTAATATTGCAAAAAATTATAAATCAGGAACTTATGAATGTCAAACCTTTTCCTTGAAAATGACTTTATTGCCCAAAAATAGACTTTGATTTTTGGGGAAACTGGTAAGTTGTCTGCCAGACGAGGCGGAGGCCATTTTTGCAACGAGCCGTATGTTCACCGATACGGTGAGGAGCAAAAATGCGCCGACAACGAAGTCGGGGCACCCAAGCGAATCTTGGGTCGGGCAAATCGCCAGTTTGTAAAATAGCGAGGTTTTTAATCGCTATTTTACGGTTATTGACACTATCTTGCGGTGTGTGGTATTTTTTTGCTATAGGTTTTGATATGCCGAAAAAAATATTATTCATAACCCCGCCGTTTCATGCAGGCGTTGTAGAGGTGGCAGGCAGGTGGATGCCCCTGCATATGGCCTATCTTGCAGGCGCTGCAAGAAGCGCCCGGCTTGAGGTAAAGATCTATGATGCGATGACAAAGGGGGTTGGGCACAAAGAGATAGAAGAAAAGATAAAAGAATTTAAACCCCATTATGTGGCAGCATCTGCAATCACCTGCACACTTCCTGATGCGCTTAAAATACTTGAAAACGCAAAAAAGATAAACCCCAAGATTATTACCCTTCTCGGCGGCATACATCCGACATTTATGATAGATGAAGTATTCAACCTCTCTAAAAGTGTGGATTTTATTGATTTTATTATTAGGGGTGAAGGCGAAAAGATTTTGCTTGAACTATTAAACGCACTTGAAAAAAACCTTGATTTGACAAGCGTCAAAGGGATTGCATTTAGGAAAGGCAGGGATATTGTAAAAACCACGGAAATGCCTTTAATGACATCAGAAGAACTGGATAATCTGCCAAAGGCATTTGACCTCCTTGATTGGAATGACTACACATATTTTATTATGCCGGATTCAAGATTGGGCGCAATAGACACATCCCGCGGATGCAATAAAGAGTGCACATTCTGCTCGCAGAGAAAATTCTGGCGTGAGCAGTGGAGGGCAAGGACGCCGGAATCTCTTTTGAAGGATATTGAGACATTAAAAAATGACTTTAATGTAAATGTAATTCTTTTAACAGATGATTATCCAACATATGACAGGCAGAGGTGGGAAAGGTTTTTGGATTTAATAATTGAAAGAAACCTCGGCATATATTTTCTTATGGAGACAAGGGTTGAGGATATTTTGCGGGACAGGGATATTCTTCCAAAATACCGCAAGGCTGGCATTATCCATATATATGTCGGCACAGAGGCGGTTGATCAGGCAACCCTTGATTTATTTAAAAAGGGCGTAAAGACAGAGGATGCAAAAGAGGCATTAAGACTTTTGGCTGAAAACAACATAATTACTGAGACATCCATGATTTTGGGTCTGCCTGATGAAACAAAGGAATCCATTGAAAGGACTTTAAAACTTGCCACACTTTATAATCCTGACTTCTGCCATTTTCTTGCAATAGCGCCATGGCCTTATGCTGATATGTATGATGATTTAAAGGCATATATTCAGGTTAAGGACTATAAAAGATATAACCTGATAGACCCGATTATCAAACCCAAAAATATGACCCTTGAGGACATTGACAGGGCTATCGTTGACTGCTACAGAAGATTTTATATGGGCAGACTCCATGAACTGATGAAGACGCCAAAGACACCTGATGGCGAGTTTAAAAAAAATTACCTCCTTGTCTCAATGAAACTTATGATGACAAGTTCATTTCTGGTTAATAAAATCGGAGACCTCGGCAAGATGCCTGAAGAGGTGGAAAAATATCTTAAAAGATTGTCTGCAAAGGACGCTAAATAGCATGGCATAGATATATGATTTGTGGTAGGATTTTCTGAAATATATGGTTATACACAGCGTCATAAGTCAACGACCCCGCCCCAAGTGGCGGGGCATATGTAAGGACTTGCTTTTTAATTGCCGCCTTTCATCCCCGCTGCTTGCAGCGTGGCATTCTTGGGGCGGCGGTAAATCAGCATACAGAGCGTCAGAACAAAGCAGACCAAGGCGCGACAAAGGCGAGGAGTGAGGCGTATTTTAAGCATACGCCGCAGCGACGAGCCGAGGAGCAACACAGGTATGCGAAGTTATGACGCTCTGTATAGGGGTTATTATGGAACATAAACTCATTGGCAGAATACTTGCTGAAAAAGGCATTATAAATGAAGAGGCGCTTCAAAAGGCGCTTGATGAGCAAAAACATTCAAAAGAACGGCTTGGCTCAATACTTTTAAGACTCGGGGCTATAACTGAAGGAGATATGCTGAATGCCTTGAGCCTTCAACTTGGAATCCCACGCATCTCTCTAAATGACTTTCCAAAAATCCCGCCTGTTATAGAGCCTCATCTGTCGCTGAAGTTTTTAAAACAATACATGATAGTCCCTGTTGATAAAAAAGATAATATGGCAATAGTTGCAATGGCAGACCCCCTTGATTTTTTTGCAATAGATGCCATACAAATATCAACAGGGCTGATGGTTGAACCCCGCATATGCAGTGAAAAGGACATAATCTCTGCAATTGACAATTATTATGCAAAGGGCGCCGCAACAATGGAAAAGATTATAGGAACAATGGAGGAAAAAGAAGGTGAAAAACCTGCATGGGAGATTGAAGAGGATGTTGAGCATCTTAAAGACATGGCACAGGAGGCGCCGATAATAAATCTCGTGAACCTTGTTATCGCGCAGGCTATTGAAAAAAAGGCAAGCGATATACACATAGAGCCTTTTGAGGACAAACTGAATATCAGATACCGCATAGACGGCATCCTGCATCATATTGATTCTCCGCCAAGGCAGCTGCACCCTGCGATAGCGTCCAGAATAAAGATTATGTCAAAATTAAATATCGCAGAGAGAAGGCTGCCGCAGGACGGCAGGATTAAAACCAGGATACTTGATAAAGATATAGACATAAGGGTATCTGCTGTTCCGACTCTTTACGGCGAAAGCATTGTAATGAGGCTTCTGGACGCAAGCAGCATCATCGGATTAAAGGAACTTGGCTTTTCCCCGAACACAAGGTCTGAATTTGAAAGGATGATAAAAACGCCTTACGGCATGCTCTTGGTAACAGGCCCGACAGGAAGCGGCAAGACAACAACGCTTTATGCGGCAATTGGAATGACAGACAAATCCCAGAAAAAGGTCATTACAATAGAAGACCCTGTGGAATATTATCTTGATGCTATAAATCAGATACAGGTTAAGCCGAAAATAGGGCTTACATTTGCAAACGGCCTCCGTTCAATTGTGAGGCAGGACCCTGATGTAATAATGGTCGGCGAAATAAGGGATTTGGAAACAGCAGACATATCAATACATGCTGCTCTTACAGGACACCTTGTATTTTCAACGTTGCATACAAATGATGCGGCAGGCGCTGTAACAAGGCTTATGGACATGGGCATAGAGAGTTATCTTATTTCATCCTCTTTAATCGGAGTTCTTGCGCAGAGGCTTGTGAGGGTGATTTGCAATAACTGCAAAATGCCTGTAACCCCTGATGCAGAGACAATGAAGATACTTGGCATAGATAAACCGCATTTTAAAATATACAAGGGTGTGGGATGCGATGCATGCAGCAACACAGGCTACAAGGGCAGGACAGGCATATTTGAACTCATGCCGGTTAATGATGACATAAGGCTTTTGATTGTAGAAAAAAAAGGCTCAAATATCATAAAACAAAAGGCAGTAGCGCTGGGCATGAAGACATTAAGAGAAGACGGCTGGGAAAAGGTAAGGCACGGCATAACAACAATGGAAGAGGTTGTAAGGGTTACGCAGGAAGAAGAAAAGTAACTCAAACCTCAAAAGTCAAAATCAAATATTAAAATAGTCAATAGTCATTTGTCATTAGTTTTTATTGACCAATGACCAATGACTTAATGACAATTGAATAATCTCATTTGCGTTTTGAGATTTGAGTTATTTGGAATTTATCTTTATCATTATGGCACTTTACACATATCAGGTTTTAGACAAATCAGGCAAAGTGGTCTCTGGTTCAATGGATGCCAGAGATGAAAAGGCGCTTGCCGATATATTGCAGGAAAAGGGCTGTTTTCCAATAAAAATCTCAAAACCTGAAGAAAAATGGGCGGCCAAAGACATCCTTCCGCAAATATTTCCTTCAAAAATAACATCAAAACAAATCCTCCAATTTACGCAGCAGTTTACAAGCATGCTTGCGGCAGGACTGCAGATTGACAGAAGCCTTACAATACTCATTGAACTTGAAGAAAACCCCTCCCTAAAAAAAATACTGCACGAACTTCTTGCAGGTATAAAGGAAGGCAAACCCCTTGCTGAGTGCATGTCCCTGCACCCAAATGTCTTTTCCGGCATATACATAAATATGGTAAAGGCAGGGGAGGCAAGCGGCTCGCTTGATGTCGTGATGGACAGGGTAAGAAACTATCTTGAAGAATCCCAGAGATTAAAGGACGAAATATTTTCAGCGCTCATATATCCATCGCTCTTAACATTAGTCGGCGGTCTCGCTGTTTCAGTGCTGCTGCTGTTTGTTATACCAAGGTTTTCAGAGATATTTAAAGACATGGGCGGGACATTGCCTCTGCCAACGCAGATACTTATGTCAATAAGCGGCAGCATAGTAAATTACTGGTGGATAATTATTGCTTCAATACTTGTAATTATACTTTTAGTTAGAGGTTATATAAGAACTGACTCTGGAAAGATGCTATGGGATTCCTTAAAATTAAAAATGCCTGTAACAAAAAGCGTGTATATAAAAACCATTGTATCCAGATTTTCAAGGACACTCGGGACACTGCTTCAGAGCGGACTTCCGATATTGGAGGCGATTAGGATTGCGAGGGATACAGTCGGAAATATTGTAATTGCAAGGGCGATAAACCCTGTAATAGAAGGGGTGAAAAGAGGCAGGGGGCTTGCAAAACCTTTAAAAGAAACTGCAAAATTTCCGCCGCTTGCAATACATATAATAACCGTAGGAGAGGAAACGGGAAAATTGGATGAGATGCTTATAAAACTTGCGGAAAACTTTGACAATGACATCAGAAATTCCATGAAAGGGCTCATATCGCTTATTGAACCCGCGCTCATACTTGTAATGGGCGCAGTGGTTGCGTTTATAGTGTTTGCAATGCTTCTTGCGATATTTAGTTTAAGCGAGATACCGATGTAAAGTTTACGCTCAAAAATACCCATCTGCTGTGTTGCCTTCGTCGCTGCGCTGCTCACATACCTAAAAAGTATGCTCCGCTGCTCGCTCCTCGGCGCCTTGCATATGGGTATTTTTGAGCGTAAACTTATTATAAAAGTATGCCTTAACCGATATAGGGGGAAAATAAATGAAACTCAAAACTCAAAAGCATGCCCCTGAAGACAGTAATCAGGGGTCAAAAATCAAAAGTGAGGAAGGTTTTACACTTCTGGAACTCATAGTCGTGATTATAATCATTGGACTGCTTGCCTCGCTTGTCGGACCAAGGATGTTCGGCAAGGTTGAGGAATCAAGGCAGAAGGCTGCGCAGGCGCAGATAGAATTATTCGGCGCAGCGCTGGACACATTTCGTCTTGATGTGGGCAGATACCCGACAACACAGGAAGGACTCAATGCGCTGCAAACTAACCCCGGCGCAGAGAGATGGAGCGGGCCATATCTTAAAAAAGAGATACCAAAAGACCCGTGGAGGCACGATTATATCTACAAATCACCCGGGCTGCACGGCGACTATGACATCATGTCATATGGCTCTGACGGCGTTGAAGGCGGAGAAAAAGAAAGTAAAGACATTGTAAGTTGGAAAGGGCTGGAATAAACGGCATTTGCCGAATTGTAAATTGAAGATTGAAAAGTGAAAACTCCAAAATGAAAAAAACAAATTTACAATTTAAAACTTACAATTTGCATTTTCCAATTCCTGCAAAGCAGGCAAAGGGTTTCACCCTCCTTGAACTCCTCCTTGTTATGTTTATCATTGGCTTATCCGCTGCACTATCCATCCCTGTAGTCGGCTCAAGCATAGATAGTTTAAAAATAAAATCTGCTGCGAAAAATCTATCAACAATATTAAAACATGCGAGAAATACCGCTATAGCGGAAAAACAGCCTTACACTGTTCAAATAAAACCGCAGGAAAATATGGTCTTTCTTGCGCCTTTTTTAAAACCCGAATCAAAAAAAGAGATGAAACTCAGTGAAAAGGCAAAGATTGCAAAAGTAACCCGGTTTAATGACCCGGCTGAACTGGAAGAGAAGACAATTACATTCTATCCAAGGGGGAACTCCAGCGGCGGTTCAATTATAATACACGACACAAATGACAGCCCTGCATATATCATAAATATTGAACCGTCAACCGCAAGGGTTAAGGTTGAGAGGATGTGAGCGGCATTCGCCGAATTGTAAATTGAAGGTTGAAAATTTAAAATTTTAAAATGGAAAAAACAAATTTACAATTTAAAACTTACAATTTGCATTTTCCAATTCCTGCAAAGCAAGCAAAGGGTTTTACGCTTCTTGAAGTGATGGTGGCGATTACAATCCTTGGAATCGGGTTTGTTGTAATATTCCAACTTTTTTCAATAGGGCTTAATTCTGTGGAAAGATCTGAAAAATATACAATCGCATCAATATATGCAAAAGAAAAACTTAATGAGATGCTTGCCATGCCAGAGCCTCAAGAAGGCATACAAGAGGGCAGTTCGGGAAAGGACAATGAGTTTTCATGGAAGGCTGCTGCATTAAGATATGACACCAGTTCATTCGCAAAAGAGCCTCCATTCAATATTTATCAATTGACTGCTGATGTAACATGGCAGGAAGGGCTCAAGCAAAAAAATGTTCATCTGGAAACATTAAAGACAGTGGCTAAGAAATGAAAACTCAAAAGTCAAACGACCCAAACTTCGTTTGGGTGCCCCGAAGTCAAAACTATGGAGGGTTCACCCTTATTGAGGTCCTTGTTGCGCTCACAATACTTGGAATGATATTGTCAATTGCGTTTGCAGGCATAAGGCTCGGCATAGGCGCATGGGAAAAGGGCGATGCAGTCAGCGAGGATACACAGAGGATAAGAACTCTTGCAGCAAGGCTGTCAAATGAAATAGGCTCAATGTATCCATACATAATAACTGCTGCAGGCGGGGTGAAGGAATATGCGTTTAAAGGAGAGGAGCATTCCATAGGCTTTGTTACAACAAATGAGGATTCTATGCCTGATCTGCCAAAAGGCGGATTTAAGTATGTTTTTTATTCTGTAAAAAATGAGCCTGAACTTGAAGGCTTGTGTTCAATAGGGAAAATGCTTCCTGATAAAAATGTCATGGATATTTCAAAAGATAAGATAACCCTTATAGAACCGGCAGTAAAAGAAATCATGCTGGAATATATGGATGAAAAAGGCGGCTGGTTAGGCACATGGGATGCAAATGAAAAAAAGGACATGCCGCAAGCAGTAAGGATTAAACTTGCATTTAAACAAGAGGGCAGGCTTGGCGAGCCGATTGCATTTACAATCCCAACCCGCATGACGCCAATGCTGCCGAAACCAGTGGAAAAGGGTGTGTTATGAAAATACATCTCAAATCCATGCCCCTGCAAGCAGTAAGCAGGGGTCAAAAC
>JACRNI010000166.1 GCA_016234925.1 Deltaproteobacteria bacterium
ATAACTATTATTAAAAAATATACAGAGGCATCCCATTTTGCCTTGGCTTTTTGCACCCTTAAAACTCCTTGCCTGGAAGCCTAAAATCAACCCTATTATCCTTCCCTTCTTTTACTTCTATCTCTTGAGTCTGGACGCCGAGGACCTCATGCCAGACTTCTATGGTATATCTCCCGGGTGGGACATTAGAGATGATAAAATCGCCTTTCCCATCGGTTGCGGCAAAGAAGGGGGTTTCCATAACCAATATCCATCCCTGCATCCTTTTATGGTCATCACACCAGACATCCACCACCCCCGATTTATCAAAGGTTACATTCATGGTTGCCCCTTCATAGGCAAACTCCATCCTTATCTTCTTGGTTTCAGAATTTGATATAATCCTATGGACAAAGGGGTCAGAATTTTTAAAGGTTACGGTTGTCCCTACAAGGATAGGCAGGACATGGGGAATGAATGCCTTTCTCTTTTGATCAATAGCAACCTCTTTCTGGATTAAGGAGGACGTCTCTTCCCGTTTTAAGACATCACGGGACAAGTTTATTCCTTTAATAAAAACAACAGCATCTTTTATACCGCCATCTTTAGAAACTATCAGGCTCCTTTCTGCCTTTATCCCCTCCTCTAAATTCTTTCGAGGCTTGATACTATATGAACCGGCTATCTCCACCTTTCCGGTAATGGCAGCGGCAAGAACAGGGGAAGAAACAATGAGAAATGCAAAGGGCAGAATGAAAAATATAAAGAACCCCCACCCAAAATCCCCCCATCCCCCCTTTATTAAAGGGGGGTTAGGAGGGGTTAGATTTTCACTCCGGCTCCTTAATGCCATAGGCAATAATCTTATCATAAAGGGTTCTCCTCCCTATTCCGAGTATCTCTGCTGCCTTTGTCCTGTTCCCTTTTGCAGCCTTGAGCACAGTTTCAATATATTCCCTTTCCCTCTCTTGCAGGGTTTTATGATGCCCTTGCCCTGACTCTCTTATTCTCCCTTTAATCCCGGTAGAGAGGTTCTTTGGTGTTATCATCTTGCCCTTTTCAAGGATGACAGCCCTTTCAATAACATTTTCCAGCTCTCGGACATTGCCGGGCCAGTGATATTCCTTTAAGGACTTCATCACCTGCTCGGCAGCGCCGCTAACCTCTCTGGAATATAGTTTATTATACTTATTTATGAAGTGGTGAACAAGCGCTGGAATATCGTCTTTACGCTCCCTTAGAGGGGGTATTCTTATAGAGATAACACTCAGCCTGTAAAAGAGGTCATCCCTGAAATTCCCTTCTGCCACCTCTCTTGACAGTTCCTTATTTGTAGCCGCAACTATCCGAACATCTACCTTTTTTATCTCAGTGCCTCCAACAGGTCTTACCTCTCTATCCTGAAGCACCCTTAATAGTTTCACCTGAAGGGCGGGGGACATCTCGGCTATTTCGTCAAAGAATAATGTCCCATTTGACGCCGCTTCAAAAAGTCCCTTCTTTGATTCTACTGCCCCGGTAAATGCCCCCTTTGTATGCCCAAAGAGCTCGCTCTCCAGCAAGGTCTCCGGTATGGCACCGCAGTTTATAGGGATAAATGGTCCATCTTTACTAGGACTCTTTTGATGGATGGCTCTGGCTACCATCTCCTTACCTGTTCCACTCTCTCCTTCTATGAGTACGGTGCAACCTGTCTCTGCTATTGTTTCTATCGTTCTATAAAGCCCCTGCATGGACGGGGTGTTTCCTACAAAGGACTCAAACCTTTCAGCCTCCCCGTCAAAGTGACTTTCTGTCCTCAGGAGCATTTGGTGTGAGATGATTCTCTCCACCACAGAGCGAACTTCAGCCGATGTAAAGGGTTTTGCGAGATAGTCTCTTGCCCCCTTTTTCATAGCCTCAACTGCTGTTTCCACGCTGGAATACGCTGTAATCATTACCGTGTCCAGACCAATGGCTGTTGCCTCATCCAGAACCTCCATCCCGTTTTTACCGGGCATTTTTATGTCCAAAAGGAGGAGGTCGAAAGGTTCCCTCTCTATCGCCTTAACAGCATCAATGCCATCCTTTGCCATTAAAACCTCATAACCTTCTTTCTTTAAAACTTTAGAGCAGAGGTCTAATGTATCAGGTTCATCATCGGCTATCAGGATTTTATAAGGCATATCTTTGTCCCATGGTTAATGTTAGGCTCTAATCCCTCTACCTTCCGGTAAAATAATGGTAAAGACTGTCCCTTTTCCTGCCGTGCTGCGGCACTCGATTGTGCCGCCATGGTTCTTTATGATGATATTACTTACTGCCAGACCAAGTCCCGTTCCCTTGCCCGGCTCTTTAGTGGTAAAGAAGGGGTTGAATATCTTTGGCATATTTTCCTCCGGTATACCGCAACCGGTATCAGCGATATCGACCTTTATCCAGCAGCCATCCTTGAATGCCTTTATATTGAGTTCTCCTCCATGCTCCATGACTTGGCAGGCATTAAGCATTATGTTTAGAAAAACCTCTTCTATCTGCCCCTTATCAGCATCTATCCATAAATCGGGGTATGCCCCTTCTTTGACCTTAATCCCCTGGGATGAAATAGTAGGATAACATATTGAAATGGCCTCATCAAGCAACTCTTTAACTCTTAAAGGTTCTCTCCTTTGAGGGGTTTCCCTCGCAAGGTTTAAAAACTTCTTCACTGCTTCCTTGCACCTCACGGCTGCCTTGGCAATCCTGTCTAATTCTTCTCTGCCCTGAGCGCCATCCTGTGTCTCCTCCAAAAGATAAGTGGCATAACCGAGGATGGAGTTTAACGGGTTATTTATTTCATGGGCAATGCCTGATGCCATCTGCCCCATGGCTGCCATCTTCTCGGACTGGATGAGTTTCCTGTGCAATCTTTTTTCCTCTGTAATATCCCTCGCAATATGGATCGTTCCGATTACCTCGCCTTCTTCGTTGAGATAAGGAAATGTGGTTGTTAAAAATGTCCCTCCTAACTGCAGATACTCATTTTCCGATGTGGATATCCTGCCTGTTTTCAATGTTACTGTGTGGGGGCAATCAGGGCATACATCGTTGGAATTATGATAAATCTCCCAGCAGTATTTCCCTGTTAAAATATCGGGTGTAGTATGAAGCCTCTGGGCAAGGGCGCTGTTGACCTTGAGAATTCTAAAGTCCCTGTCATGAATAGAGAGGAGGTCTGTTATGGAGTTGAAGGTATTTTCCCACTTTATATCAGATTCCTTGAGCCTCTTGACCATCTCTGCAAAGCTCCTCTGGAGATGCCCTATCTCATCGCTTCTCGGCTTTTCAAAGATGGCGTCAAATCTCCCGTAATCAATCTTATCCATTGAACTTGAAAGTCTCCTTATAGGTCCTGTCATGGCATTGATCCCGATAACCACAAGAAAGACGGACACTGATATGGCGAGGATGGTCAGCAAAAATATCCTTTTACCGAGGCCAGCGAGCTTCTCGTAAAAATCCTTCAGGGAAAACTCTATTCTCAATGTGGCTATCCTTCTTTCACCAACCATCAGCGGCGTTATTGCTTCTAAAATAGGCCCCCTATCCCTATCCTTAACCTCCCTCACAAGTGTAGATTGATGCGCAATGACTTCTTTTGCGTCTTTATAAAACTTCCCATGCTCAAAAAGATGGCAGTGCGCCATGACCATTCCGGTATTATCAAAGATTATGATTGTGAGGATGTCCTTTTCTTTGCTCAGAAGTTCTGTAATATAACGGTCAATGACGCCGGTCTCTTCTATAAGTCCGACCTCCTGATAGAGGATGGCATTGGTAAAATTTATCCCGGCCATCTCTATAAATACCTTTGCCTGATTCTTCTTATCATTCAGGTAAATGGCCCTTTCTCTGGATAGAATTACGAAACCGCTGATAGCCATCAATACAACAACAAAGAAGGCGGTCACAATTATGGCCTTGCCCCTTATAGAAAAGATAAAAGATTTAATTTTCATCGACCCTGAAGTACACCCCCTTTTCCTTTAGATATTCTACCATTCTTCCAATCCCCTCATAGTCGGAATCTTTCGCCTCTACAAAGCCGTATCTTATCTCCTCTCCCCATTCTTTCAGCATATCTCTGTGCGCGGGATTTTCAGGGTTAATGCCGAGGATGGCCTTTTTAACTGCATCTACGAGTTCTTCCGACGCATCCTTCCTGACGACGATGGGAAGTGTCGGTATAGGTTCTGAGACAAAGATAAACTTGAGTCCCTTATCCTTATAAAAATAGGCTGTCGTGTCAATTACTGCCCCGACGTCATAGTTCCCCTTAAGTACCTCTCTGACAACAGAATCGCTGTATCTCAGATGAAAATATGTTTTGAGGTCGCTCAACCTTATACCACTATTGTATAAGTGGTATAGAGGAACAACCGCAGCGGCTGTAGACCATCGGGATCCAAAGGCAAATGCCTTGCCTTTGAGGTCAGGAAGGCTAGTGATGTTACTGTCCTTTCTCACAACTATAATACTCCGATAGAAGGGCTTGCCCTGCGGGTTAACGGGCTTAAGAATCGGGACTAAGTCTACCTTATCTCTGGCAGCAATATAGCTGACCCCGCCAATCAAGGCTATGTTTATAGAACCACCCTTTAAAAGGCTGATAATCTCATTATAGTCCTTAGCCAGTCTCATTTTGAATCTGTAAGGGGTATTGCTGGAAAGATAATCCATGAGGGGCTGGAATTTTTCATACATAAGATGGGGGGTATAGAGAGGGATGAGACCAAAATAGACTATAGGTTTTTCCGGTAGTTCCTTCGCAGATGCAATGGCAGATAAAGATAAAATAAACCATCCGATAATAGAGAACAAGAAAATTCTGGGTAGGACTGTCTTCATATAACTCCAAACAGAAACTGATTTTAGCAGATTCGGCATGACAAAGTAAATAAAAAGGATAAAAAGGATAAACAGGATTGACATTTAGCGCCCCTTCCCTTAAACTTATGCTCGGGGTATGGATAACTCCTACACATACTATCGGAGTGTTTAATGAGCATTACAATTAATAAAAATTTAAAAAAAGACATAAGGCTTCTCCTCAAAAAAAGAAATGCCATCATGCTTGCGCATAATTATCAGAGGGACGAGGTTCAGGAGATTGCGGATGTATGCGGCGATTCTCTTGCCCTGTCTCAATCTGCGCAAAAATCAGACGCAAAGGTGATTGTATTCTGCGGCGTTCATTTTATGGCAGAAAGCGCATCGATCCTGTGTCCTGACAAGACCGTTATCCTGCCAAGGCTTGACGCAGGTTGTCCTATGGCAGATATGATTACAGCAGATGATTTAAAAAAAGAAAAGGAAAATAGACCGGACGTGCCTGTTGTTGCATATGTGAATACAACAGCAGAGGTAAAGGCTTTGAGCAACATATGCTGCACATCTGCAAATGCAGTGAGGGTTGTAAATTCCCTTGAATCAGAAAGGGTCTATATGGTTCCTGACAGAAACCTTTCAATGTATGTTGCAAGGACAGCAAAGAAAAAGATGGAGTGGTGGAACGGCTTTTGCCCAACGCATGAAAAATTGAAACCTGAAGATGTTTTAAAATGCAAAAAGAAAAATCCTGATGCTATATTTGTATGCCATCCTGAATGCAGGCCGGAAGTCATTGACCTCGCAGACCATGTGTGTTCAACATCAGGCATGTATGAATTTGCAAAAGAAACACCTGCGAAAACAATAATTGTAGGCACAGAGATGGGCATTTTATACAGGCTTAAAAAAGAAAATCCTGACAAGAAATTTCTCATTGCTTCAAAATCGCTTGTCTGCCCAAACATGAAACTAATAACGCTTGAAGATATTTTTGAGGCGCTTGAGACAATGGACAGGATTGTAAAGGTTCCGGAAGAAATCCGCATACCGGCAAAAAAGGCTTTGGACAGGATGCTTGCAGTGCCAAGAGATTAAAGAATATATCTTATAATAATATCCTGTTTTTCTTGCCCTGTCCTGAAAGGTTTTAATTCAGGAAAGGTTATTTAGAAACTTCTAACATCACCTGCGCAATGCAGTATTCGCCATGATGGGAAAGGGTTAAATGTGTGCGGAGTGCGGAGTGCGGATTATCAAGGCTGAAGCCTTGAGTTACGCCCTTTTCGCAACTCAAACCTTTAGGTTTGAAAACAATACAAGGTTTTCCGTCCTGATTATTTAATACTTCAACATCAGTAAATTTTATCCCTTTTCCAAGCGCCTTGAAAAACGCCTCTTTTGCTGCAAAGCGGACTGCAAGGTGCTGCTCAGAAAATTTTCTCTCGCAGCAATATGCCAGTTCACTTTTGGTGAAGAGTTTTTCTGTAAATCTATCTCCCCATCTTTCAAGAGCCTTTTTAAATTTAGGGATATGAACAATGTCAATGCCAATGCCGTGTATCATAAAAAGACAGGGGCAAGGGTCATGGGTCAGAAACTACTTGACCCTTGCTACTTGACCCTTGACCCTATTTTATCAACTCCTTCATCTCTCTTACTGCCTTTTCAATGCCGACGAATAAACTCCTTGCAATTATGGAAAAGCCTATTGCAAATTCTGAAATCTCTTTTATCTCTGCAATTCTCTTTATGTTGCGGTAATCAAGCCCATGCCCTGCATGGACATTTAATTTCAATTTTGCCGCAAGCATAACTGCATTATGTATTTTGGCTAGTTCCGATTCAATCTCTTTTTCATTTTTAAGTTCAGCATATCTGCCTGTATGGATTTCAACGCCTGTTGCATTAACCATATGCGCCGCCTTTATTTGGTCAGGCTCTCCATCAACAAAAAGATTAACCTTTATTCCGCTGTCCTTTATTGTCTCTATGTACTTTTTCAGATAATCCTTATTTGTCTTAACATCAAGCCCGCCCTCTGTTGTAAGTTCCTGCCTCTTTTCAGGGACAATCGTAATCATATCAGGCTTCACCTCAAGCGCAATCTTCTGCATCTCGCTTGTTGCAGCCATCTCCAGATTTAATCTAGTCTTTACCATCTTCCTTAATAAGATTAAATCCCTGTCCTGAATATGCCTTCTATCCTCGCGAAGATGGGCGGTTATGCTGTCTGCGCCTGCAATCTCTGATAATAAAGCACCTGTAACAGGGTCAGGCTCCATAACACGTCTTGCCTGCCTTACTGTTGCAATATGGTCAACATTTACCGAAAGTCTAGCCATAGTCGTTTCACCCCATGTAACTCAAGGCTTTAGCCTTGATTTCTCAAACCTGAAGGTTTGAGTTACATCCTATCTCCTTTTTTATCGCCTCTGCAACATAATCAGCCATCTTTTTTATATCATCCTTGTCTTTGCCTTCTATCATTATCCTTGCAAGAGGCTCTGTGCCTGAATACCTTACAAATATCCTGCCCGTTTTATCAAGTTTTTTTTCAATCTCTTTAATCCTGCTTGACACACTTGAAATGCTGTTCAAGTCTTTTTTCTCTCTTACCTTTACATTAACAAGCACCTGAGGATAGACTTGCATAATTTTGGCAATTTCAGAAAGTTTCTGCTGCTCCTTAACCATTATGGAAAGAACCTGCAATGCAGATATAATCCCGTCGCCTGTTGTCGTGTGGTCTAAAAATATTATATGACCTGACTGCTCCCCGCCGAGATTATAGCCGTGCTTAACCATCTCATCAACAACATACCTGTCCCCTACCCCTGCCCTTATTATATTCCCGCCTGCTATCCTTATTGCCTCATCCAGTCCCATATTGCTCATAGTAGTTGCAACAAGCGTGTTTTTATTCAGTTTATTTTCTTTGAGCATCCTCGCTGCGCATATTGCCATGATATGGTCGCCATCCAATACATTTCCATTTTCATCAACAATGATGAGCCTATCGCCATCGCCGTCAAGCGCAATGCCTATATCAGCCTTTTCCCCTTTTACAACATTTGCAAGAAGGTTTGGATATAACGAGCCGCACTCCTGATTTATATTCTCTCCATTCGGGCTTACGCCTATTGAAATCACCTCTGCGCCAAGTTCATAAAACACCTCTGGCGCAACCTTATAGGCAGCGCCATTGGCACAGTCAACAACAATCTTCAGTCCGTTAAGCGTCAATTCTTTTGGAAATGAATTTTTTGCAAATACAACATACCTGCCTATTGCATCGTCTATCCTGTATGCCTTGCCAATATCGCTTGCTGTAGGACTGTGTGAAGGCACATTGTTTTCAAATATAAATTTTTCAATCTCTGTCTCAAGTTCGTCAGGAAGTTTAAACCCATCCTTTGAAAAAAACTTTATGCCATTGTCCTGATACTGATTATGGGATGCTGATATGACAACGCCTGCATCCGCCCGCATGCTTGAAGTGATGAATGCAATGCCCGGCGTTGGAAGCGGACCCACAATCATCACATCAACGCCCATTGAGCATATGCCCGCAACCATTGCATTTTCAAGCATATAGCCTGAAAGCCTTGTGTCCTTGCCTATGACAATCTTGTGCCGCCTCGGCTCTTTTTTAAACACATACGCAATCGCCCTTCCTAATTGCAGGGCAATCTCAGCGGTCATTGGATAAACATTCGCAACACCACGAACGCCGTCTGTGCCGAATAATTTTCTATCTCCCACCTTCTATTCCTCCCCTCTGCTTCTAACTCAAAACTCTAAATCCTGAACTCCGAACTGTTTCTAATCGCATCCGCCATATCCACAACCCTTTTCATTTCCTTTACATCATGGACGCGGATTATATTTGCGCCTTTTAGAATACTTACTGCAACTGTTGCGGCAGTGCCTTCGAGCCTATCATCTACATCAAGGTTAAGGGTTTTTCCTATGAATGATTTTTTTGATGTGCCAATGACAATCGGCAATCCAAAACCCTTGAATTCCTCCAGCCTGTTTATAATCTTTAGATTATCTTCTGCAGATTTGCCAAAACCAATGCCCGGGTCAATCATTATCTTTTCTGGTTTTATTCCTGCATCTTTTGCAAAGGCAATCCTCTCTA
This sequence comes from Deltaproteobacteria bacterium, assembly GCA_016234925.1. Taxonomy (GTDB): domain Bacteria; phylum Desulfobacterota; class GWC2-55-46; order UBA9637; family GWC2-42-11; genus JACRNI01. The sequence continues at coordinate 8,972 of JACRNI010000166.1, forward strand.
ATAGATAACAAAATATTTCTGACATTAAATCATCATATCTTAAATTATCCTGCATTGTTTGCGGCGTGCCGCGCATATGCATCAAAATCACAGGCATATCATGTTTTGCGCATACAGCAGTCATATCTTTATCAAACCTAAATGCGCTTATGTCATTTACTATGTCAGCGCCGTTTTCAATGGCATGCCTTGCGACCTCTGCCTTTGTTGTATCTATTGATATGGGAACATCTATATTTCTGGCAATCTCTTTTATAACAGGCACGACCCTATCCAATTCATCTTTTAATGAAACAGGCTTTGAACCGGGGCGAGAAGATTCGCCGCCTATGTCAATTATATCAGCGCCATCATCTATCATCTCCATCGCCCTTTTCACAGCATCTTCTTTCTTAATATAAAGCCCGCCGTCAGAAAATGAATCAGGTGTTATATTCAAAACACCCATAACAAGCGTCTTTCTGCCAAAAACAATATCTTTATTTTTGCACTTTAACATAAATTCTTTTTTATGAATATTGTCTATTACATTTTTTATTCTGTTGCCTATCTCTTCAAGACCAAATGGCTGGATATTTAATTTTTCTATAACATGCCTGAACTGCTTTTCAGTGCCAGAGAGAATTGCATCTGCATTATCTATATCACAGGTTATTACACCCCTTGGAACAGCAGCCTCTCCGCCGACAGAAAGAAATTCCTGTTTTAAGATATTCGCCTGAGGAGGAGTTAAATTTTCTATCTTCAAGTTAAGATGAAGGAGTTTATTTGACATAAGACTTATGCCGACAGGGTCAACACCAATCTTTTCCATTTCAATTTTTGATTCGGTTTCAGAAATAATAGGAAGGTATCTTATTGAAATTTTGGATTGTGGATTTTGGATTAAGGATTTTGGATTAAGGATTTGGGATTTATACATAAAATGTCAAAATCCAAATGTCAAAGCCCAAAATTAAATTTGGAATTTGGAATTTGGAATTTGGAATTTGCTTTATTCTATGCCCCTGCTGCTGCAGCCTCTTTTGTAGGTTCCACTGGATTATCCTCACCGCGTATTATCCTGTCTATCTCATTGCTGTCAAGAACCTCTTTTTCAAGCAATGCCTTTGCCAATCTGTGAAGCGTTTCTATATTTTCAGCAATAATAGTCTTTGCCCTGATGTAATTGTCCATTACAATCTTTTTGACCTCTGCGTCTATCTCCATTGCCGTATGCTCGCTGTAGTCCCTATGCTGCGCTATTTCTCTGCCAAGAAATATCTGCTCTTCTTTTTTCCCGAATGTAAGCGGTCCCATCTTCTCGCTCATACCCCATTCGCAAACCATCTTTCTTGCAAGTTCAGTCGCCCTTTCTATGTCATTGCCGGCGCCTGTTGTAGTATGTTTTAAAACAAGTTCCTCTGCTGCCCTTCCGCCCATAAGAACCGAGATATTATTAAGAAGATAGGTCTTGGGATATGTGTGCCTTTCATCTATTGGCAGCTGCTGTGTCAATCCAAGCGCCATGCCCCTTGGTATAATGGAAACCTTGTGAATCGGGTCAGTGCCCGGTATAAGTCTTGCCACAAGCGTATGCCCTGCCTCATGGTATGCCGTATTTTTCTTCTCCTCCTCGCTTATAATCATGCTCTTTCTCTCTCTCCCCATCATAACCTTATCCTTTGCCTCGTCAAAATCTGTCATTTCTACACTTGTCTTAGCCCGCCTTGCTGCAAGGAGCGCTGCCTCATTTACAAGATTTGCCAAATCCGCGCCTGAAAAACCGGGCGTACCCCTTGCAAGAACCTCTATATCAACACCTTCGGCAACAGGCGTCTTCTTTGTGTGAACCCTTAATATCTCTGCCCTTCCTTTTATATCAGGTTTTGGGACAATCACTGTTCTGTCAAACCTTCCGGGTCTTAATAATGCAGGGTCTAAAACATCAGGGCGGTTTGTTGCGGCAATGAGTATTACACCTTCATTTGATTCAAAGCCGTCCATCTCTACAAGAAGTTGATTTAAGGTCTGCTCCCTCTCATCGTGTCCGCCTCCAAGCCCCGCGCCCCTGTGCCTTCCAACAGCATCTATTTCATCTATAAATATTATGCACGGCGCATTTTTTTTGCCCTGTGTAAAGAGGTCTCTAACCCTTGATGCACCGACACCTACAAACATCTCAACAAAGTCTGAACCTGATATGCTGAAAAACGGAACGCCTGCCTCGCCTGCAATCGCCTTTGCAAGCAAGGTCTTTCCTGTGCCGGGCGAACCAATCAAAAGTACGCCCTTTGGTATTCGTCCGCCGAGTTTTGTAAATTTCTTAGGGTCTTTTAAAAATTCAATAATCTCTGAAACCTCTTCCTTTGCCTCTTCAACGCCTGCAACATCCTTGAATGTGATTTTCTGCTGTTCTTCTGTAAGAAGTTTTGCGCGGCTCTTTCCAAATGCCATTGCCTTTCCGCCGCCAGCCTGCATCTGACGCATAAAAAATATCCAGACGCCTATAAGAAGCAGCACTGGAAACCATGAGATTAAGATAGCGCCCCATGTGAACCCCTGCTCCTCTGGTTTTGCAGTTATCTTTACACCCTTTGCCCTCAAGGTCTTTATAAGTTCAGGGTCCTGCGGCGCAAATGTTCTAAAATCCTTATTATCCTTGAGTTTTCCATATATATCATTCCCCTGGATTGTAACTTCAGCAACATTGCCGTTCTCAACAGCCTGTATAAAATCGCTGAACACCATCTTTTCCTGCGGCACCTGCGGATGACTGAAAAGATTAAATAAAAGTATCATTGTGGCGATTATTATCAGCCACATTGCCAGATTCTTATAAAATTGATTCATCAGTAAATCTCCTTGAAATACTACTTAAATTTTCTTCTAAAAAATAATTTTGGCACAATTTTTATTGATTTACAATAAAAAATTATAGGGCTCTTGTCAACAAATAGATTTGTCAGGATTTTGATTTTTTTTGTTCATTAAAAAACTTGACAACACAAGTGCCGTTTGCTAACTTTAGTCTCTTTTTTAAATAAAATTAAAATCTTTTTTAAGGAGGGATGTGTTTAATGAAGAAGAGATTTTTATTGGCTCCTGGTCCTACGCCTGTGCCTGCAGAGATAAATCTGGCAATGGCTCAGCCTATGATACACCACAGGACGCCGCAGTTTTCAGCAATCTTCGGAGAGGTCAAAGAAGATTTAAAATACCTGTTTCAAACAAAACAGGATGTCTTAATCCTTGCCGCATCTGGCACAGGCGCAATGGAAGGTTCAATTACAAATCTATATTCCCCGGGAGATGAGGTTGTTGTAATAAACGGCGGTAAGTTCGGCGAAAGGTGGGGCAAGATATCAGAGGCATATGGTCTAAAAGCCCACTGGCTGAATGTTGAATGGGGCAAGGCAGTTGAGCCAAATGATGTTAAAAAATTACTGGACGCAAACCCGAATATAAAGGGTATCCTTGTTCAGGCAAGCGAGACTTCAACAACAGTTGCGCATCCAATAAAGGAACTGGCAGAACTTACAAAAAAGAAAGACAATTGCCTCTTGATAGTTGACGGCATAACCTCAGTCGGCGTATTCCCAACACCAATGGACGAATGGGGCATTGATGTTTTAGTATCAGGTTCACAGAAGGCATTTATGTTGCCGCCGGGTCTTGCATTTGCTGCTTTAAGTGAAAAGGCATGGAAATTTCAAGAGACTTCAAAGTGTCCGAGGTTTTATTTTGATTTTAAGAAGGAAAGAAAAAATCTAAAAGATAATACAACTGCATACACACCAGCAGTTTCTCTGATTATAGGATTACGGGATGTTTTAAAGATGATAAAGGAAGAAGGGCTTGAAAATGTTTTTGCAAGACATAATAGGCTTGCAAGGGCGACAAGGGCTGCTGTAAAGGCAATGGGTTTAAAATTATTAGCGCCTGATGCGCCGTCAGACGCAACAACAGGCGTGTATCTGCCGGAGTCTGTTGACGGCGGAAAATTTGTAAAATACCTAAGGGATGACATGGGTATTACAATGGCAGGGGGACA
>JACRNI010000167.1 GCA_016234925.1 Deltaproteobacteria bacterium
TTTTGGTGAAGGCAAGACAAAAGAGCAGATTGTAGCAATTGCAAAAAAGATGGCTGAAAAAAAAGAGAATATACTCATAACAAGATTGGATTCAAAAAAGGCAAAGGCAATAAAAAAGAATTTTCCAACGGCGGTTTATAATGATGCTGCAAGAACAGTTGTGATAAAATCTCATCCTGTAGAGATGAAAGGTATTGGCAGGATACTTGTTGTAAGCGCTGGCACATCTGATGTGCCTGTTGCAGAGGAGGCAAGGGTTACAGCAGAAATCATGGGCAATGAGGTCGAAACCCTTTATGATGTTGGTGTTGCAGGCATCCACAGGCTCTTGCATAAGAAGGAAAAACTGTTCAAGGCGAATGTCTTGATAGTTGTCGCAGGCATGGAAGGGGCTCTGCCTTCTGTTGTTGCTGGGCTTGTGTCAAGACCTGTTATTGCAGTGCCGACAAGCGTTGGCTATGGTGCAAACCTCGGCGGTATAACGACGCTCCTTGCAATGCTCAACTCATGCGCATCAGGCATAACAGTTGTAAATATTGACAACGGTTTTGGCGCAGGTTATGCAGCGAGTTTGATAAACAGACAAACACAGATTACACAGATTAAAAAATGATTACACAGATAAAGACAGCATACTTTGACTGTTTTTCAGGCATAAGCGGGGATATGACGCTTGGAGCGCTCATTGACCTTGGGCTTAATCTGAACACGCTCAAAAAAGAACTTAAAAAATTGCCGCTAAAAAATTATAAATTGAGCGCTAAAAAAGGTGAGAGACATTTTATTGCTGGCACAAATTTTACTGTCAATATCGGCGAAGCGCATAATCACAGAACATATCTTGATATAAAAAGGATGATTGAAAAGAGCAGGTTGAAACTGCCTGTAAAGGATTTGAGTCTAAAGATATTCAAAACCCTTGCAGAGGCAGAGGCAAAGGTTCATAACTGCAAGGTGGAGAATGTCCATTTCCATGAGGTCGGCGCTGTTGATTCTATAATTGATATAGTGGGGACAGCAATAGGCATAAATGAACTTGGGATTGAAAAGGTTTATTCGTCTCCTTTGCCACTAGGTGGTGGAACGATTAAGACATCACACGGCATAATGCCTGTTCCAGCGCCTGCAACAATTGAGATATTGAAAGGTGTTCCGATTCAGCCATCTTATGTAAAAGGCGAAATTGTTACACCAACAGGCGCTGCTATTATAAAAACACTTGCGCATAGTTTTGGCGAAATGCCGCAAATGAATATCTTGAAAACAGGCTATGGGGTAGGGGATAAGGACTTTAAAGAGGTTCCGAATCTTTTGAGGGTGATTATGGGTAAAAATAATCACCCCTTAATCCCCCCTTTGAAAAAGGTGGGAAGGGTGGGATTTTTTGAGCATGGGGTCAAGGGTCAAGAGAAAAAACTCATCATGCTTGAAACAAACATAGATGACATGAACCCGCAGATTTATGAATATGTGATAGAAAGACTTTTTGACGCAAGGGCATTGGATGTATTTTTAACCCCAATACAGATGAAAAAGAACAGGCCTGCAATCCTTTTAAACTGCCTTTGTGAAGAAGAACAGAAAGACAAACTCCTTGAGATAATATTTAAAGAAACAACATCCATTGGCATAAGGGCATATCCAATAGAAAGGTATTGTCTTGATAGAAACATACAAAAGGTTTCTACAAAATATGGCAGGATAAGTGTAAAGGTGTCTAAATTAAATGGCGAGATAGTAAATATCCAGCCTGAATATGAAGACTGTCAAAGGATTGCAAAAGAAAAGCAAGCACCGTTAAAAGAGGTATGGATAGAGGCGATAAGAATTAAAAAGTTTAAGAGTTGAGGGGTTAAAGAATCAGAGATGTCAATCATTCAAGTTCAAAATCTTGTTAAGAAGTACAACGGTCTTACTGCTGTTGATGGAATATCATTTGAGGTAAGGCAGGGCGAGTCGTTTGGCTTTCTTGGTCCGAATGGCGCTGGAAAGACAACGACTATAAATATTCTCTGCACACTTCTTTCAGCCACAGATGGCAAGGCATTTGTAAATGGTTATGACTGTGCAAAAAATCCGTCAGATGTCAGGGCGTCTATCGGGCTTGTGTTTCAGGAGGATAGGAGAGATATTGAATGTGGTTGACTTGTATGACAGGAAAGATGATTTGGTAAAAAGGTTTTCAGGAGGTATGAAGAGGAGGCTTGAGATTGCAAGGGGGCTTTTACACAGGCCAAAGGTTTTGTTTCTTGACGAGCCGACACTTGGTCTTGACCCTCAGACGAGGCAGAATATCTGGACATTTATAAATGATTTGAGAAAAAAAGAAAATATTACAGTTTTTATGACAACCCATTATATGGATGAGGCAGAGGTTTGCGACAGGATTGCAATAATAGATAATGGAAAGATTATCACCTGCGGAACACCTGATGAACTCAAGAAAAAGATAAAGGGTGATACAATCTATATAAAGACCTCTGACGATTCAAAGGCTGCTCAGGAGATAGAAACAAGGTTTGGCTTAAAACCCACAAAATTGCATGACGGCATTGCCTTGAATGTAGATTCAGGCGATAAATTTATACCAAAGATATTTGAAGGACTGACAACCGAGATATTATCCATCAACCTAAAAAAGCCGACGCTAGATGATGTATTTATAAATTTAACAGGCAGGGAAATCAGAAATGACAATAACGGCAAAGGCAGTGAACTTTTGAGGATAAGGAAGAAGGGGTAATGTTTTCCTATAAGGCAATATATGTAATCATAGTCAGGGAATTCAAGCGATTCTTCAGGCAGCGCGGAAGATTGCTTGTTACTATCTCCCGTCCGCTCTTGTGGCTCTTTATTGTCGGAGCAGGGTTTACCAGCATGGTGAAGATACCGACTGATATAAGTTACAAGCAGTTTATCCTGCCCGGCATTATCGGCATGACAATACTTTTCAGTTCCATATTTTCAACAATATCTGTTGTATGGGACAGGGAATTTGGTTTTTTGCGTGAGATGCTTGTTGCGCCTATATCAAGGGTTACAATTGTCATGGGAAAACTTTTAAGCGGGACTGCGCTATCGCTTTTTCAAGGGGTGATTTTGTTATTTGTATCGCCGTTTCTTGGCTTAAGCCTTTCTTTTCATCAGTTTGCGGCAATGGTTTTTTTAATAGCCCTAGTATCTCTTGCAATAACTGCAATGGGGCTTGTCATAGCATCCTATCTTACATCGCTTGAGGGCTTTAATGTCATAATGAATTTCATAGTCCTGCCGATGTTTTTTTTAAGCGGCGCATTGTATCCTGTAAATGTCCTGCCGCCAGCGCTTCAATATCTCACATTTATAAATCCTTTGAGTTACGGCATAGATGCGTTCAAACATGTGCTGTTTTCACAAGTTGCGCCGCCCCTTGGCCCTGAATTCCCAATTGCATTAGATATAGGCGCTGTAATAGCATTTTCATTTATTATGATAATCCTTGCGAGTTTATCATTTGAGAGGAAGGGATAATGGCTCAGGGGTCAGATAGCAAAAAAGGTTTGATACATGTTTACACTGGCGAGGGCAAGGGTAAGACAACTGCTGCAATTGGGCTTGCAGTAAGGGCAGCAGGGCAGGGGATGAAAGTCCTTTTTGTACAGTTTTTTAAAAGCGATGATGCATCTTCAGGCGAAAAGGAGATAATTAAGAACATCCCTCAGATTGAACTCATACATTCAAACACAAGGCATCCGATTTTTACAAAACAATCAGTGGATGGTAAGAAGATTAAAGACTCTGTTATAGAGACATTTGAACAGGTTAAAAAAAGAATCAAGGATATAGATTTACTTGTTTTAGATGAGATAAACAGTGTTCTAAACGGCGGCTGGATTGATATAAATTATTTTATAATGTTTCTTGAGCAAAAGCCTGATAAACTTGAAGTTATTCTTACAGGCAGAAACGCACCTGTTGAACTTGTGAAAATAGCAGACTATGTTACAGAGATGTTAAAAATCAAGCATCCTTTTAATAATGGTACAAAGGCGAGGAAGGGGATTGAATACTAAAAGACAGGGTCAAGGGGTCAAGGGATCAAGGGATCAAGGAGATAAACCAAAAAACTCACGACTCACAACCTATGACCCGCGACTGATTTTTATTACAGGCGGATGCAGGAGCGGCAAAAGCGCCTATGCCTTAAAACTGGCAGAATCAATGAAAGGCAAAAAGGCGTATCTTGCAACAGGAGAGCCTCTTGATAAAGAGATGTCTGAGAGGATTAAGAAGCATAAGAAGGAAAGGGGTAATAGTTGGGCAACGATTGAGGAGCCGATAAATATTATTAATATAATCAGAAAAAATAAAAAGTATGATGTAATTTTACTGGATTGTTTGACATTATGGATTTCAAACATGTTGTGTAAATCCGAAATCCGAAATCCGAAATCCGAAATATTAAAGTTAATTTCCGCTTGCAAAGATAAAAAATTCACCATCATCATTGTTTCCAATGAAGTCGGTCTCGGCATAGTCCCTGATAATAAAGTGGCAAGAGAATTCAGAGATATTGCAGGATATGCAAACCAGAGCATTGCAAAAAAAGCAGATGAGGTGTATTTTGTGGTTAGTGGAATTCCAATAAGATTAAAATAAGGAGATACTATGAATAACCCCTAACGAAACATTTTCCCATGGATAGTGCTACCCTGATAAATGTGATAGAAGAAGATAAAAATCTATAAAAGGGGGTAGCGACCATGTATTACACAGGCATTGATGTAGCAAGC
>JACRNI010000078.1 GCA_016234925.1 Deltaproteobacteria bacterium
GGAAAGTTCGGTCAATTCGTGATAGTGCGTTGCAAATAAAGTCTTTGCCCTGATGCACGGCATGTCATGGATATATTCGGCGACTGCCCACGCAATGGAAAGCCCGTCATATGTGGATGTGCCCCTTCCGATTTCATCAAGTCTAATCAAACTCTTTGATGTTGCATTGTTCAGTATATTTGCCGTCTCTGTCATCTCAACCATGAATGTTGAATTGCCTTTTGTTATATCATCAGATGCGCCGACCCTTGTAAAGATTCTGTCAACTATGCCTATGCTCGCCTCATCCGCAGGCACAAAACTGCCGACCTGCGCCATGAACGTGATTAGAGCCGTCTGCCTTAAATATGTTGATTTGCCTGCCATGTTCGGGCCGGTGATAACGAGAATCTGATTTTCTTTCTGGTCAAGACAAATATCATTTGGAACAAAACGTTCTGAAAGAGATGCCTCTATTACAGGATGCCTTCCGCCTGTTATATTTATTACATCATCCGTATTTACAAAAGGTCTTGTATAGTTGAACTCATCCGCTGTCTGCGCCAGCGATGTTAAAACATCAAGCCCTGCAATAAGGTTTGCAGTCATTTGAATCCTGTCAATATAATTCCCAATGTCTGTTCTTAACTTGTGAAACAATTCATATTCAAGGGAAACCGCCCTTTCTTCGGCATTTAAAATCTTTGTTTCCAATTCCTTGAGTTCTGCGGTTATAAACCTTTCTGCATTCGCAAGGGTCTGCTTTCGGACATAGTTTGACGGAACCTGCGAAAGGTTTGCCTTTGTTATTTCAATGTAATATCCGAATACATTATTAAACCTGACCTTCAAAGAATTTATGCCTGTCCGCGCCTTTTCTTCTGTTTCAAGTCTTGCTATGTATGCCCTGCTGCTGCTCCTTATCTCCCGCAGATTATCAAGTTCTTTATTGCAGCCGTTTCTTATAACGCCGCCGTCCTTCAATGTATTCGGCGGATTGTCAGCAATAACGGTTTTTATGAGACCAACAACCTCTTCCACATTATCAAGCCCCAGATATATGCCCTTTAAAAGCGATGTATTGCACCCTGAAAGTTTTTCCTTTAACAGCGGAACCTGCTCAAGCGAATCAAGCCCCAGATATATGCCCTTTAAAAGCGATGTATTGCACCCTGAAAGTTTTTCCTTTAACAGCGGAACCTGCTCAAGCGATGTCTGGAGCGCAGTCATATCCCTTGGGGCTGCGATAGGCAGCGTCATCCGTCCTGCAAGCCTTTCAAGGTCATACACCTTTACAAGCATGCCTTGAACATCCTGCCTTGTTAACCTGTCTGCAAAAAGTTCAGAAACAGCATCCAGCCTTTTATTGATTTCTACTACATCCATAAGCGGATAATCCATCCAGTATCTAAGCCTTCTTGCGCCCATTGCAGTTCTTGTCTTATCCATGAGTCCCAGAAGCGTCCATTTCTTCGAGCCGTCCTGCATATTTTCCGTAAGTTCAAGGTTTTTCTTTGTAATGGCGTCTATTGTCATAAACTGGTCTGGATTATACGGGGATAATCTCTTTATATGTTCAAGCCCTGCCTTTTGCGTATCCTTCACATAATGAAGAAGCATGCTGCTGGCAATCAAGCCCTCTTTCATGGATGAACAGCCGAAGCCGTCCATTGATGCAACCTGAAAATGCCCTGCAAGTTTTGACACTGCCCTGTCATAATCAATGCGGTAATTTATACGGCTTACCCTATTTGCGCCGACAGAAGCGCATACATCCGAATCATTTGCAATGCCTTCAGGCAAGATGAGTTCCTTTGGATTTATCCTCTTTATCTCATCTAAAAGTTTTGCAATATCATTAAACTCTGCAACACGAAAGTCTCCTGTTGTGGCGTCAAGGTATGCAAAACCATGCTTTTTTTGACCCGCTATGCCCATTACTACAGATGCGGCAAAGTTATTTGCCTTTGCATCAAGGAGTTCCTCGTCAAATGCAATGCCCGGGGTTATAATCCTTGTGATTTCCCTTTTAACAATGCCCTTTGCCGTCTTCGGGTCTTCAACCTGATCGCAGACCGCAACCTTGTAGCCTTCCCGAATAAGCTGAGCGATATATTTATTTGCTGCATGATAGGGTATGCCGCACATCGGCGGCGCATCAGGGTCGCTTTTATCCCTTGTGGTTAATGTAAGCCCAAGGAGTTTTGACGCAGTCTCTGCATCTTCAAAAAACATCTCGTAAAAATCGCCCATTCTAAAAAACAGGATGGCATCCTTGCAGGTGTCTTTTATCTCAAGATACTGCCGCATCATTGGGGTTAGTTGGGGAGTTAAGCGAGGTGTTGGTTTTGACGCCAGATTTTGCATAAGGGCTGATACTAACAAAATATAGAGAAGGTGTAAATTAGAAAGAAGAACCGTAAAATAGCGATTAAAAACCTCGCTATTTTACAAACCTGCGATTTGCCTGCCATACTTCGTTATCGGACAATTTTTACTCCTCACCGTATCGGTGAATATACGGCTCGTCGTAAAAATTGCCCGCTGCCTCGTCTGACAGGCAACTTGCAGGTTTCCCCAAAAATCAAAGTCTATTTTTGGGAAGATGCAAAAGAAGATGCTGTCCTTGACAGTGGTTTGACCATATGATATTTTCAAATAAAAAATTTAGGGTTAAAAATAAATACGTCTCAATTTTATATTTTGATATTTGATTTTTCAATATGCCGGAGTGGTGAAACAGGTAGACGCACGGGACTCAAAATCCCGCGGGGGCAACCCCATGTCGGTTCGATTCCGACCTCCGGCACCATCCCTACAGACCCTTTCTTTTTTTGTATATAACAGGGATGATAGAAACAGCCGCAATCAAAACAATCCCGATTATCAGTTCAACAGATATGTTCCCTTTTAAAATATCAAATATGGAACTTGAAAATACAACATATGCGGCAGTTGCCGGAAGCATGCAGAAAAAAGAGGCAATTACATAATGGCTGAATTTTATCTTTGTTAAACCGAAGGCATAGTTTAAAAGATTAAACGGAAAGATTGGGATGAGCCTTGTTATTGCCACAAAGAGCCAGCCTTTCTTTTCTATGCCTTTGTCTATGGTTTGAAGCAGGGGCTGTTCCCTGAACAGCCTTTCAACAAAGCCTCTTGCAAAATATCGGGCAACAAGAAACGCAATTGATGCGCCGATTGTTGCGCCGATTATGGTATAGATTGTCCCATAGATTGGACCGAATGCCAGTCCTCCTGCAATTGTAATCGGGAGTCCGGGAAGAAAAAAACTTGGCGCTATGGAAAAGATGAGTATATAAAGCAGAGGCCCCCACATGCCAAAACCTTTTACATAGGTTTGAAGTTTGTCTTTATCAAGGTAGTCATCCAGACCTGTTATTCTTATAATTATGATAGAAGTGATTATAAGGACAGCGAATATGAAAATTTTAACTGTTGGCTGTTTACTGCTCACTTTTTTCCAAGAAGGGTAAACATATTCTTTTTATAAAACTCCACACCGGGCTGGTTGAATGGATTGACGTCTAGCAGATAACCTGACATTGCAATCGCCCTTTCAAAGAAATAAAAGATTTGTCCGAGTGAATATGGTGTCCTGTCTTTGATTGTAATGAGCATGTTTGGAACATTGCCGTCTTTGTGCGCCAGAGCAGTGCCTTGATATGCCTTATCATTCACATAGTCAAGGGATTTGCCTGCAATGTAATTCAGTCCATCGCCGTCGTTTTTAGCAAATGGTATCAGGATTTCCCTGTTTGATTTTTCAATCATCATAAATGTCTCAAATATGATTCTCTGCCCGTCCTGTATCCACTGCCCCATAGAATGTAAATCAGTTGTAAAATCAACAGATGCAGGGAATATGCCTTTGCCATTTTTGCCCTCGCTCTCACCTGCCAGTTGCTTCCACCATTCTCCGATATAATGCAGGGATGGATGAAATGAGGACAGGACTTCTATAGACTTTCCCTTTTTATACAGGAGATAGCGAATAGCAGCATAGAAATAAGATAGATTTAATTTTATATCAGGGTTGTTTGTTATTTCTTCAAAATCCCTTGCGCCTTCTAATAATTCCGCAATATCAATCCCTGCAACTGCGATTGGCAGCAGTCCAACAGGCGTAAGCGCCGAATACCTTCCTCCAACATCATCAGGCACAACAAAGGTCTCATAGCCTTCCTGAACAGCGAGTTTCTTTAATGCGCCTTTTTCTTTGTCAGTCGTTGCAATAATCCTTTTCCTTGCCTCATCCTTGCCGTATCTTTTTTCCAGAGCATCTTTTAAAATCCTGAATGCAATTGCAGGCTCAGTTGTTGTCCCTGATTTTGAAATCACATTTATACAGATGTCTTTGTTTTCAATTATATCCAGTAAATCTGAAAGATAATCCGAACTTATATTTTGCCCTGCAAAATAAATTTCAGGGGTTTTTCTTTTTGTTTGCAGAAGTTGATTATAAAATGTGTGATTGACAAACTCTATTGCAGCCTTTGCGCCGAGATACGAGCCGCCGATGCCAATGCAGATAAATACATCTGCATTTTCTTTCACATACCTTGCAGTATCATTTATTTTTTTAATTAAATTTTTGGATGTATTTGAAGGCAGATGAAGCCATCCAATAAAATCACTCTCTGCCCCTTCACCCTTTGCCATCTGCTCATGGATCTTGGAGACTTGAGGCTGGAGATTAAAGATTTCCCCTTTTGGAAGGAATGGGATGATGTTATCTATGGTAAGGTTGATGTTTGGCATTGGAAGTTCTCCAAGTCATTATCTATACACTTCTTTGCGATGGGCAATTCTGTAAATCTTAACAATCTTTTGAAAATCATCTATTTCATAAAGTATCCTATAATTACCTGCTCTAATACGCCATTTTGAGCCTCCACCGCTTAGTTTTTTAGAATTTTGTGGTCTTGGTTCGCTGTATAATCCTAGAATTATCTTTTCAAATCTTATCAGCAGTTTACCAGAAAAATTATCGAGGTCTTTCTGTGCCTTTGGCATTATTAGAACATCATATTGATTCAAAGAGACTCCCCTATTTGCAGCGTTTTGCAAAATAATCTCTGGCAGAAACTGGTTTTCCTTTTGGCTTCTTCGCTTCTTCAATCATGAGTATATCAAAAAGGTCTTCCCTTAACCGACGGATACTTATAACCTTCTCAAAAAAGGCCTCTCTTTCTCTATCACCAAGCGCCTTAAATGCTGTAAAGAAAACCTCTGCTGTTGCTTGATTTGCTCTCATAAAAATCTCCTCCACTTTATTGTTTTTTAAGTCCTGTACGATGCGTTTATCTTTACATATTCATACGACAAATCGCTTGCCCAAACTGCTGCGATGCCTTTGCCCAAACCAAGTTCAATCCTGATGCAGATATGTTTTTGCTTGACTGTCTTTGTTGCCTCTTTCTCTTTGTTTGCCCCTTGCCCCTTTATTACAACAGGCACATCATTAAAATAGATGTTTATTTTTTCTTCCTTCACATCCACGCCTGCTCTGCCTATTGCAGCCATAATCCTGCCCCAGTTTGCATCCTCGCCAAAAAAAGCGGTCTTGACTAAAAGTGAATTTGCAACTGTTTCTGCAATCTTTTTTGCGTCAATTTTATTTTTTGCGCCTGTTATTTTAAACTCTAAAAACTTTGTCGCACCCTCGCCGTCCATAACGAGCATAAAAGCAAGTTTCTTGCAAACATTTTCTAACATTTTACAAAATATTTCGTAGTCTTGCCCCTTGCCCCTTGCCCCTTGCCCCTGTATTTTTTTATTTCCAGCAAAGCCATTTGCAAGCACAAGCACAGTATCATTTGTTGAGGTGTCGCCGTCAACTGTTATGCTGTTGAATGAATTATCAACTGCGGTCTTCAATGATTTTTGCAGGACGTTTCTTTCAATATTAACATCTGTTGCAATAAAGGAAAGCATTGTTGCCATGTTCGGGCATATCATGCCAGCGCCCTTTGCTATGCCTAAAACAGTAACTTCTTTATTGTCTATTTTGCCTTTCTCAATGGCAATCTTTGGAAAGGCATCTGTGGTCATAATCGCATGAACTGCATCATTCCACCCTTTTGATGAAAGGGATAAAACAAGTTTTGGAATCCCCTGCTCGATCCTGTCAATCGGAAGATTCTGCCCGATAACCCCTGTTGATGATACAAAGGCAAGACCTTTTTTGATGCCAAGCGCCTTTTCAGTCATCTCCACCATTGCCTTTGCATCTTTAAAACCTTGTTTTCCTGTGCAGGCATTTGCATTTCCGCTGTTTATGATAACAGCCTGACACAAACCCTTCTTAATCCTCTGCATGTCAAGCAAAACAGGCGCTGCCTTGATTTTATTCTTTGTAAACACCCCTGCACAGACAGCAGGGATTTCTGAATAGATTAAGGCAAGGTCTTTCCCGCTATCCTTCTTTATGCCGCAGGCAATGCCAGCGGTTTTAAAACCGGTGATAGATAGATTTGAGGGTTTCATAGTTTTAACCATACTTTTACCACATCTAATTTATTGCCTTTCAGAAGTTTAAAGCAAATCAGGAGGGGAAGTCAAGAAAAGGAAGGAATCTGTTACCTCCACCTTGCAAAATGGAGATTAAGATAGTGTTTTATTAATTGATGAGAGAAAAGAAATTACTTCCGCGGCGGATTCTTTAAATTCGGACTTTGCGGCTTCTTTATTGCTGCTAATCCAAGCAAGAACTTGGTTTAACAACTCTTCTTTTGCTTTTCGTTTCTTAGCCTTATCCGGGATGATAAGAACTTTGGAAGTATCTTCATTAAAGCGCGCAGGGTAGTACTCTTCAAAATCTTCTTTTGAAAGAGGAACGAAATGAGATTCGTCCCAACTTTTGAAGGTATCCTTAAATCGTTGGATCACATCTTTACCTTCTTTACCCCCATCTACTAATACCCATGCTCTATCTTTATATGCAAGAGATGTATGTATAAAGACAAAAAGCCTGCGAAAGTCGTTAAATCTTGGTTCGACATCTGAAATCCCTTGTGATGCTATTGTCTTCAATTTATTATTTAAACCAGGAAAGAACTCTGGAATCAGAAAATCGCGGATTATTCTCTCGGACGAGGACTCTTCTAATATCAGATAGGCTTGCCACAAATCAACATCGAATAATTCATAACCTAAATCTTCCAACACACTTATGCGCTCTTCAGGGCTATTACCTATAGGATGCACAGATGAGGTGGGTATGTTTTCTACTAGCGTTGAAGTAACGTGAAATAATTTGCTGTCTGGTTCCGAGCCTAAATATTTGGTTACTATGTTTGAATGCGTTGTAATTATAAATTGATTATGTTTAGATTTTTGTATAATGAATTCAATTAGATTTTTTATAGCCTTTGGATGTAGATCATTTTCTGGTTCTTCAATAATGAATAGTTTATTGTTTGCCACACATAAATCAACAAGTAAACCTAATATATTTGGGACGCCATCGCCCATCATTTCCAAAGGAATGTTTTCAAAGTTATTCACGATCAGACCACCCTGCACACCGCCGGTCGATGCCGAAGAGGTAACTGTAAACCCTAAAATTTTATTACAACTCTCAGTATACTCACTATGTGCCGGAAATGATGGATTTGATAAACGATTTATTTTTGCATGTAGAAACCTTAAATCTCCAGTAACAGATATTGTGCTGTTAATATTTATTTGCTGATCAAATACATTCACTTTTCTTTTTGATAAGTATGGGTATATAAAATTTTTGGGTTCTGCTTGATGAATCTGAGGAAAGTCATAATGACCTTGACTGTGCGTCGTTATACTACGCTCAGGATTTTGACGTTCTTTAAAAAATCTCATCGATACATTTGTTTTTTCGGGTAATTTAACCCCACTAATAGGAATTAAACTTGAGTCAACACCATCAATCTCAATTTCCATATCGGCAACGGTTTGCCCTTTTCTAATGTCATTATTGCTTATACTATTGAAATCTTGAAGTTGAAAGATAGATCTCAAGACTGTTGATTTACCGGCATTATTATTACCTATTAAGACATTTATTCGGGGTGAGAATTCGATCTTTTGGGAATCTGAAAACCCTTTAATATTTTTAATTTGGACACTTTTTACCCACATAAATATATCTCTTTAAAGAATTCGGAAAAAGGGGAACTGATTTATTTCCATAGCCCTTCTATCTTCCCTTTTGCCCTCTTCCATTATCTTTGGTGGGCATTGCCCACCCTACAATCTTTTGTTAAGTTTACGCTCAAAAATTGCACAGATGCAAGGCGGAGCAAGGCTTCAAGTGAGGCATACTTTTTTAGTATGTTGAGCGCAGAAGCCGCAGCGACAACGCCGCAGATGGGTATTTTTCAGCGTAAACTAAATAGTTTCACTTCCCACAGCACTTCTTATATTTTTTCCCGCTTCCGCAAGGACATGGGTCGTTTCTGCCGACCCTTGGTCCGACATGGACAGGCTTTGGTTTTTCTTCTGACAGGCGAGACGCCTGTCCTGCATCCGGTGTCCTTGCCGCTATCGGCATTTCACCTCTGCCCAAAACAAACTGCTGTCTCCTCCTTGTCTCCAAACCTGCAACCTGTTCCTCGCTTGCAATCTGAACCTTAAAGAGCCTTTCAACAATCTCGGTCTTGAGCCTGAAAATCATGTCTGCGAATAAATCAAAGCCCTCTTTTTTATATTCCTGCAATGGATTTTTCTGCGCATATCCGCGAAGCCCTATGCCTTCTTTCAAATGATCCATTCCAAGCAGGTGGTCTTTCCATAATGTGTCAATGGTTTGGAGCATCACAATCTTTTCAAGATGTGAAAACATTTCATTTCCTATTGTCTCTGCCTTTTTCTTGTAAGCCTCTTTTGCATCCTCTGCAATTGCATCTGCCAATGCCTCTCTTGTGTGAATCTCGTCAATCTTAAATTCAGGCTTAAATTCAGGGTGCGCTGCAAACTGCTTGAAAACAGCGTCTTTTATCGCCTTAATATCCCATTCCTCTGGATGTGTTTTTTCATCTGTGTGCGTTTCAACAATGTCATCCGCCATCTCGTCAATGAATTCTGTAACCAATTCCCGCAAGCCTTCTCCTTTAAGTATCTTCCTTCTATAATCATAAACAACAGTCCTCTGCTGGTTCATAACATCGTCATATTCCAGAAGATGTTTTCTTATGTCAAAGTTATGCGCCTCAACCTTTTTCTGCGCATTTTCTATTGCCTTTGAAACAAGGCGGTGTTCAATCGGCACACCCTCTTCCATGCCGAGCCTGTCCATTATGGATGAAATCCTGTCAGAGCCGAATATCCTCAAGAGGTCATCTTCTAAAGAAAGATAAAACCTTGATGAGCCCGGGTCGCCCTGCCTTCCGGAACGGCCCCTCAATTGGTTGTCAATCCTCCTTGATTCATGCCTTTCTGTGCCTATTATGTGAAGTCCGCCGAGTTCAATGACCTTTTTCTTTTCCTCTTCGCAAATCTCTTTTGCCGCCTCAAACGCTGTTTTATATTCAGGTGTTGTGTCGTCCTTTCCTGCCTTATGCGAAGCCATGAATTCTGGATTGCCGCCCAAAACAATGTCAGTTCCTCTGCCTGCCATGTTTGTTGAAATAGTGATTGAATTTAACCTTCCTGCCTGCGCAACGATTTCCGCCTCTTTTTCATGGTGCTTTGCATTCAAGACATGATGCTTGACCCCGTGCTTTGAAAGAAGGCTGGATAGTTTTTCAGAGTTTTCAATTGTTATCGTGCCGACAAGGACAGGCCTTCCCTTTTCACTCCACTCTTTGATTTCATTTATAACTGCATTGAATTTTTCTTTGCCTGTCTTGTATATTAAATCAGCGTTATCAAGCCTTATCATCTGCTTGTTCGGAGGCATAATCATGACCTCAAGTTTGTATATTGCGTGGAACTCTGCGGCCTCTGTGTCTGCTGTCCCTGTCATGCCTGCAAGTTTATTATACATCCTGAAATAATTCTGGAATGTGATTGTCGCAAGGGTCTGGTTTTCATTTTCAATCCTCACATTTTCCTTTGCCTCAATCGCCTGATGAAGCCCGTCGCTCCATCTTCTGCCCGGCATGAGCCGTCCTGTGAACTCGTCAACAATTATAACCTGCCCATCCTTAATCATGTAGTCAACATCCTTGTGGAACAGGTGATAAGCCCGCAGCGCCTGATTTACATGGTGCAGAGTCTCAATCTGCCTTGGGTCATAGAGGTTTTCAATATTTAACAGGTCTTCAACCTTTTGAACGCCTTCATCTGTAAGGATAACCTGTTTGGTCTTTTCATCAACTGTAAAGTGCTTGTCCTTTTGAAGCCCCGGGATTATCTTGTTTATTGTGTAATACTTATCAGTTGATTCCTCTGCCAGGCCTGAGATAATAAGCGGAGTCCTTGCCTCGTCAATCAAAATTGAATCAACCTCGTCAACTATGGCAAAGTTGAGTTCCCTCTGGACATAGTCGCTTATGTCAAACTTCATGTTGTCTCTTAAATAGTCAAAACCATATTCATTGTTTGTGCCGTAGGTAATATCCGCCCTGTAAGCCTCCTGCCTTGTGCATGGCCTTAAATGATAATGCCGCGCATCCTTGCCCGGAAATGCCGGGTCGTAAATGAATGATTCATCGTGCTGGATAATGCCGACTGAAAGCCCTAGATTATGATAAATAGGCCCCATCCACTGCGCATCCCTTTTTGCAAGGTAGTCATTTACTGTAACAAGGTGGACGCCTCTGCCTGTAAGCGCATTGAGGTAAATCGGAAGCGTAGCAACAAGGGTTTTACCCTCGCCGGTTTTCATTTCAGAAATCTTTCCGTTGTGAAGAACCATGCCGCCGAGCAACTGGACATCAAAGTGCCTCATATTGAGTTTTCGCTTTGATGTCTCTCTCACAACTGCAAACGCCTCTGCTAGAATATCATCAAGGGTCTCTCCTTTTTTAAGCCTGTCCTTGAATTTTTGTGTAAGCCCTGTTAATTCAGCATCTGTCTTTTTGCTGATTTCAGGCTCAAGGGAATTGATTTTCTCAACAATCGGTTGAAGTTTTTTGAGTTCCCTTTCGTTTTTACTTCCGAATATTTTTTTTAAGACAAAACCTATCACTGATTTATCTCCTGATAAAATTTGTAACTCAAGACTTTAGTCTTGAGGCATCAAACCTAAAGGTTTGAGTTACCTTTCTAATTTTATAGCATACCAAAATCCATTATTCAAAATAAAAAACCCTGTCTGAATAAATATCAGACAGGGTTTTAGTATCCCTATTTTTCAGGCGTCAATCCAATATATACTTATACGGGCTCACAGGAACGCTGTTTTCCTCAACCTGATAGTGCAGATGCGGGCCTGTGGATTTGCCGGTATTGCCCACTGCAGCGATCTTTTCACCCCTCTTTACCCTTTTGCCTATGCCGACAAATATCTCAGACAGATGCCCATACCTTGTAATAACACCGTAACCGTGATTTATCAAAAGCATCTTGCCCATAGCAGCGTCCCTCTCAGCCTTTAAAACAATGCCGTCGCCCGGTGCAATAACTGGTGTTCCCATGGCATTAGATATATCCAGCCCTTCGTGCATGCTCTTTAAACCTGTAAAAGGTGAATTACGGAAACCAAAACCTGATGTAACCCAGCCGCGAACAGGCCATATGGTTGGTGTCGATGCAAGGATAGATGTCTGTTTTAACAGATGCTCATGCAGTTCATTAAAACTCTTTTCCTGTTTATTTGCCTCTGTTTTAAGTTCATCTAAATCAGAATGCATCTGTTTTACAAGTCCCTCTTTTGCTGTTTTTGTGGTCGGGAGTGTTTCATCCATAGGAGACGGTCCGCCCATGCCGAGATACTGTCCCTGCCCTCCAGTTGGTTCAAGATTTGTTATTATCCTTAGTTTCCTGTCAAACTGCCGGAGTTTATTCATCTGCAATTCCATATCAGACATCTTTGCAGTAAATGTCTGAATCTGCAATTTCTGTTCAATATTTTCCCTTCTTAATGTATTGAGTTCATATGATTTAAATTTCAGCCGTGCATAGTCATATCCAAGAAAAGAGATGGATATAAAACAGACGCCTAGCATAGAAAACAGCGCCCTGCGGGATAAAAGCGGAAGTTTAAACTTTTTTACCCTTGAAGGATCCTCTGGGACAATAAAGATATTAAAAAATCGTTTTTTCAAACAAAACCTCTTTATATTTAGATATAGGGTTACCGGGCGGGACAGATTTTACCCTGCGCTGATTTTGGCTAGGAGTAGCATAATAAAGACATTTTTGTCAAGGTTTTTTTGTTGCCCAAATTCCGCTTTAGCGGAATTTAAAATCGCAGATTCATCCTGAAATACTGCGTTATCGTCAATTTTGCTCCTCACCGTATTGGTCATATACGGTTGCGTCGCAAAATTGCCTCTAGCCTTGTCTTTCAGGCGACTTTGCGATTTCACCCAAAATCCTAAATCGGATTTTGGGTGCTGTTTTTATGTTATCAAAAATAAATGGCTGAGCCGCATATTTTTATTGTTAAAACAAACAAATATTATTATGATTGGACAGGATATTAAAACCATGCGAATTATTGCTGACCTTCACATACATTCCAGATACTCACGGGCAACAAGCCCTGACATGAATGTTGACATGCTTGCAATCTGGGCAAAGAAAAAAGGCATCAACCTGATTGGCACAGGTGATTTCACGCACCCAAAATATTTTGCGTCTTTAAAGGAGAAACTTGAGCCATCGGGCAACGGACTTTTTGTTTTAAAACAGGGCGATAAATCAATCCATTTCATGCTTACGGCAGAGGTGAGCAATATCTACAAGCAGGGGGATAAGACCCGAAAGATTCACAACCTGATATTTGCCCCGTCTTTTGAGGCAGTTGAAAGGATAAATGCTGAATTCGGCAAAAGGGGCAATGTTGTTTCTGACGGCAGGCCAATATTTGGTTTTACTGCTCAGGGATTGATAAAGATTGTTCTGGATGTTTCTACAGACTGCATGCTCATTCCAGCCCATGCGTGGACGCCTTGGTTTTCCATATTCGGAAGCAAATCTGGCTTTGATACAATTGAAGAATGTTTTGGTGATTATGCAAAACACATACGCGCTATTGAAACAGGCTTGTCATCAGACCCTGAAATGAACTGGAGGCTTTCCAGCCTTGATAATATTACGTTAATTTCAAATTCAGATGCGCATTCTCCAGCAAAACTCGGCAGGGAGGCCAATGTATTTGACTGCAATATGGACTATTTTGAGATTATGGATGTGATTAAAAATAAAGACAGGAAAAGATTTTTACATACAATTGAATTTTTCCCGGAAGAAGGCAAATACCATTACGATGGACACAGGGATTGCAAGGTTTTGATGTCGCCAAGTGAGACAAAAAAACTCTACGGCAAATGCCCTGTATGCGGCAAGGCTGTAACAGTAGGCGTTATGCACCGAGTGGATGAACTTGCAGACAGGCCGGAGGGTTTTATCCCAAAAAATGCTATTCCAGCAAAACGTCTTGTTCCTCTTGAGGAGATTATTGCAGGGGCATTTGACTGCGGGGTAAACACAGCCAAAGTCCGCAAAGAATACGAAAGGCTGATAAACGAGGCATCTTCAGAATTTGCAATTTTATTGGATTTGCCTGACAACGATATTGACAAGATATGCCAGACGCGTGTTGCAGAAGGCATTATTAAGGTGCGGCAGGGCAGATTGAATATTACTCCCGGTTACGATGGTGAATTCGGCAAGGTAAACATCTTTAGAGATAAGGAAGAGGTAAAACCAATTAGACATAGACAGATTGGGCTGCTGTAAATGCACGAACTTTCAATTGCAAAAAGTTTGCTGGATATTTTAAAAGAGCAGGCAGAGAGCCATAACATCAAAAAGGCGGTAAAGGTGAAGTTAAAGCTTGGGCGGTTCACAGCAGTTGAGCCGTCATCGCTTAGATTCTGCTTTCAAATACTTTCTGAAAAAACAGTATTTGAAGGCGCTGTCTTGGAAATAGATGAAACCTCTGGCAATGAATTGGATTTAATAGGCATGGAGGCTGAATAGATGTGCCTTGCAATACCAATGAAGATTATTGAAAAGAATGGAGACTCGGGCATTGTTGAAACATTCGGGGTGAAAAAAGAAATATCTTTATATCTTGTGGATGCAGATATTGGCGAATATGTCTTAGTCCATGCAGGCGTGGCAATTGGAAAGGTTTCTAAAAAAGATGCGCTGGAAACAGAGGCAATCATTAAAGAAACATTATGAAAGACCTTCATCAAACACCCTTTCCTGACATCACAGATTTAAGAGAATGGGATTTAACACTCCTCAAACGATACAAGCCGATTTTTAAAAAGCCTGTCAAGACATGCTCTCTCTGCAATCTTGGTCCATGCAAGCCATCAAATGAAACTCTAGGCAAATGCGGGATTGATGAAGACGCATTCAAGGCGAGATATGCCTTGCTTGATGCTGTTATCGGCGCATCAGGGCATACATCCCATGCAAGAAGGCTTTTGACGGATTTGATAAAACGATTTGGTAGAGAAACAAATATTGATATGGGCAAAGAAGTCAGGATAAATACGCCGATAATAACCCTCATTACCGGCATAGAGCCAAAAACTATTGCAGATACGGATGATGTTATTGCCTACATTGAGAACCAGTTGGTTCATCTTTTGTCATCTGTGAGTTTTGGCGCTGAGGCGGTCGCAATTGATTTTGTAAGCAAGACCCTGCACACTGGAATGCTTGATAATCTTGCAATGGAGGTTTGCGATATTATCCAGATAAGCGCCATGAATATGCCAAAGGGCAGTTCTGGCGGACTAATAAATTTCGGCATAGAGACCATAGATAAAAATAAATTTGTAGTTCTGATTATAGGACATAACTCAGTTGTCGGCCATGATATGGCGCATCTCTTAAAAGACAAAGGCATTGAACATAAGTTTGAAATCTGCGGTCTTTGCTGCAGCGCAATTGACGGCTCAAGACACAGCCATACGCATAATTTTAAAATCATTGGAAATCAGTCAATGCAGACAGAAGTTGTAAAAACAGGGATTGCAGATGTTGTTGTGCTGGACACGCAGTGCATAAGGGCTGATATTGTTGAAACGGCTTTACATGCTGGAAGTATTGTCATAACAACTGCTGAAGAAAGTGTTATGGGTATTGACGATATTTCAGATTTCACAGTAGATGATATGATTGACTTTTTATTAAAAAACAAAAAAGGTTTCATACAAGACAAGAAAAAGGTACCAGATGTGATAATAAAGATAAGGGTCAAGGGTCAAGGGTCAAGGGTCAAGGGTCAAGGGTCAAAAATTCAAAATTCAAAATTTTATTTACGCATCGGGAGGGGGCCAATCAGAGACAGTGAAATCCGCAGTGTTGCGCCATCTATCATAATGGGAGAGATACCCGGGGTTGTCGGGATATTTGGATGTCCGGAGGAACGGCAGGGATACGGAGAAACGGAGACGGGGAGAATGGGGGATAAAGAATCTCCGATTCCCCGATTCCCCGATTCACCCATTCATAATCTTGCCGAGGAGTTTTTAAAAAGGGGATATATTGTTTCAACAGGGGGCTGTGCATCAATTGATGTTGCAAAAGGTGATATATTCAAAAAGACCTCTGACTTGTTTGACAGCGGAAATCTAACAAATCTCGGTTCATGTGTTTCAGCATCTCATCTTATCGGTGCATGTATAAAAATAGCAAATATCATGTCCCATAGAAACATAAACGGAAACTATGAGGAGATTGCCGATTATATAATAAACAGGGTTGGCGCTGTGATTATACTATGGGGCGCATTTACGCAAAAGGCATTTGCAACAGCGCTCGGCGCTGCAAGGCTCGGCATACCTACAATCTTTGGGCCAATTGGCAAGAAATATGGATTGCATTTGGTTGGCAGCAGCAAAGAGCAAGTTGTAATGGATGCGCGGATTGGAGATGAAATCAGGACATCGCTGTCGCCAGAAAATCTTCTGTGTTCTGCAGAAACCATTGAACAGGCTTTTGCATTGGCAACAAAACTTGCAATAAGGGCGAATGATACTGCCGCAGGCAGAAAAATAAAACTTAAAAACTATATAGAACTTTACAAAAAAGCAAATACCAACCTGCCGCCAGACATTCATTTGTTTATAAGGACAAATTACGACATACCGCAGGACTTTGACGATGAAATCCAGAGGCATTTAACCACTACAAACTGGCAGCCGTCTTACATACCTGACCCGACATTCCTGAAAAGAATGAAGAGAGGAGAAGTGTGCAGATGAATCAGGTTACTCTTTTTCCATCTCCTGCACAGCCCTGTTTATTTCTTCAACCCGGGCATTTTCAGCGTCTACTGCCTTTTTGGCCTTATCCGGCGCTGTGGTCAGCCTATTAACATAATTATCCACTACTTGCCCTGTTGATTCTGTCTGCTGAGATTGCTTCGGAGTTTCTTGCGGTTTATTTGATGAACTGTTGCAGGAAACAAGGAGGATTGAAAACAATATTGACAAACATTGAACCCCTATTTTGATTAGGCATTTCATTTTGGATGGATTGGGATGTGTTCCTAATTTTCCAATAGTTCAGTTGGTTAATGCACTAAAAAACAGGGACATCTGTCCCTGTTTGCTCCCAGTTTTGGTTCTATTTCTGATTTCTGCTTCTGTTATTTGTCATGCTTAACACTCTTTTTTATGTTTACATGCATCTTTTAGTGAATTTTAGGTCAACTTATATGGAGAGTCAAGGGAAACTTGAAATATAGGCACAAAAGCAATATATTGGTTAAAAAGGATAGTAAGAAAAATAATGCTGAATACATCAAACCCTTACACGGATAAAACCATTGTATCTAAACTTGCCCATGCAATAGCGTGTGAAGCGCCTGCTCATAACATAAAAATCATGCATGTCTGCGGCACGCATGAGAATGCAATAAGCAAAGCCGGATTGCGGGGACTTCTGCCTGAAAATGTTGAGGTTATCGCAGGTCCGGGCTGCCCTGTGTGCGTATGTCCTGATGCTGATATAAACCTTGCAATAGAAATAGCAGTTAAGCATAAGGCAATCCTTGCGACATTCGGCGACATGATGAGGGTGCCTTCAACAAACGGCAGTCTTCAGGATGCAAAGGCGAATGGCGCTGATGTAAGGGCTGTTTACAGCCCTTTTGATGCATTAAAGATTGCAATGGGTAACCCTGAAAAAGAGGTTGTTTTTTTTGCAGTGGGTTTTGAGACAACTGCATGCGGTGTTGCAGCGCTTATCCAGAAAGGGGCGCCTGAAAATCTAAGCATACTTGCATCTCACAGGCTTATCCCGCCTTCAATGGAATTTCTTCTGGGCGTGGGAGACCTGCATATTGACGGTTTTCTTGTGCCGGGTCATGTAACAACTGTGATGGGTTTGAAGGAATATAAAATATTCCCAGAGGCATACAGGATGCCCACTGTTACAGCAGGTTTTGAACCTGTTGATATACTTCTCGGGATTTTAAAGATTTTAAGGCAGATAAATAAAGGTGCTGCGCAGTGTGAAAACGCATATCAAAGGGCAGTCGAGCCAGAAGGAAATCTAAAGGCGCAGAAGGCGATTGCTGATGTGTTTGATGTTGCGCCTGCGTATTGGCGCGGCATAGGCAGGATACCAAGGTCAGGGCTTGCGTTAAAAGAAAGATATTCAAGGTATGATGCAAGATGCAGGCTTAATCCCCCTGTATCCCCCTTTAACAAAGGGGGACAAAAGGGGGATTTTACAAAAGGGGGTGAGTTAGATATAAACCCCGGCTGTTCCTGCCATCTTATAATGATAGGAAAAATCAAGCCGACAGAGTGTCCGATGTTTGGCAAAGGATGTCTGCCTGAAAAACCATATGGCCCCTGCATGGTTTCAATGGACGGGACTTGCAGGATTTGGCACAGATATGGACATGCTGCAAAAAATACTTGATAAATTTTTCCTATTTGATATTGTTTAGAAATTAACTTTGGAGGACAATCTTGGATAAGATAAATATTACAAATGAAATTATAAATGGTTTTACAAATCGTTTATCACATGAAGAGGCGTTAAGCCTTGCTGTTCAAAGGATAATGGATGTAGTCAAGGGCAATAGCTGCGCAATCATCACGGTTGATAAAAAGGGATGCCCGACAATAAAAACTGCAAGAGGGCTATCCAATGACTATATAAAATCCTTTTATGCAGGCTGCGGAAAAGAGATTGTCAACGATATTGTTAAAACAGGAAAAGGGGTTTTGATAACAAAAAAGCACCCGATGTTTAATAAAGAAGGCTACAGATTTGAGAATGACTATAAAGCGCTTTTTGCTGTGCCGCTTTCCATTCACAGCAAGACGATTGGCATAATGTATGCCGACAGCAGTGATGCAAAGGTTTTTTCAAGCAAAAATCAAAAAATATTTACTGACATATCAAACCTCTGCTCAATAATAATTGACCATGAGGAAAATGCAAGCGGGCTTCAAGAGGCATTCAGGCTTGACAGCATGACAGGGCTTTACAGCCATAGATATTTTCATGAAGAACTGCACAGGGAAATAAAAAGGGCTGCCAAGACAAAACATCCTGTTGCTATTCTTATCGCATCAATAGGGCATATAAATGAATACAATTCAATTTATGGACACATTGCAGGCGATGAGGCAATAAAGGCAATTGCAGAGATGCTCAAGGAAAATATTAGAGACATAGACCTTGCAACCCGTTATGGAAACAGGTTTGCAGTGATATTTCCTGAAACAGATTCAAATACTGCAAGAAAGATTGCCGAGAGTATATGCGGCAAATTGAGTTCATCCAGCATATCTAAAGAGAAAAAGCCTGTATTAACATTAAGAATCGGCATTGCATCATTTCCAAAGGATGTTGACAATGAAACCGACCTTATAAACCTTGCTGAAAAAAATGTGTTTGAATCAAAGAGAAAAGGCGGAAACAGCATAACGGTTTCATAGTAAATAAAACGCATTATAGCGAACGACATTAGTTTTTTGACATTCACAGGTAGCCGCACCCTTTATGGGTGCGCTGTTTTCGCAGGCATAAAGCCCCTGATAAAAACATTCAGGGGCAGGCTCTGCGGCTACCACTCCTTTAATCCTTTTATGTCATCTTCTCACATCTTGCTTGTTTCTAAACCTATATTCAGGTAAACTATAAATATATGCAGAATTTCAAACAAACAGCCGTAATTGCTGCAAAAGAGGCAGGCAGGGCATTAAAGGAAAATCTCGGCAAGAATCATATAATTGAAATGAAAGGCGCTTTGGATATTGTTACTGAAATGGATATGTATGTTGAGGATTTGATAATAAAAAGACTAAAGCATGCGTTTCCTGAGCATGGCATATTAACAGAGGAAAGCGATGAGCAGAAGGCAACATCAGGCTATCGCTGGATTATTGACCCGCTTGACGGCACAACAAACTATGCGCATGCCTACCCTGTTTTCTGTGTGTCCATTGCATTAGAAAAAGACGGGGATGTGATATTGGGTGTGGTCTATAATCCAATGCTGGACGAACTCTTTATATCTGAAAAAGGCGGCGGGGCATATTTGAATGATAAAAAGATTCAGGTCTCAAATGTAAAAGACGTGAATACATCCCTTCTTGCGACCGGCTTTCCATATGACATAAGAACATCTTCAAACAACAATATAAGCCACTTTTCTAATTTTGCTGTCAGGTCACAGGCAATAAGAAGGGCTGGCTCTGCTGCGCTTGATTTGTGTTATCTTGCATGCGGAAGATTTGACGGGTTTTGGGAACTGAAATTAAAGCCGTGGGATGTGGCAGCAGCGAGTTTGATAATAAAAGAGGCGGGCGGGGCTTTGTCTGATTTTAAGGGCGGGCAATTTTCTATCCATTATCCAGAAACGCTTGCAAGCAACGGCTTGATACACCAGCAGATGCTAGAGGTCTTGAATTTATGAAACATCCATGCCACAGGCGGCACAAAGGCGAATGAAAAGTGTAGGGGTCGGATTTATCCGACCCGCAATAGCGGGCTTGATAAATCAAGCCCCTACAAATATGGGGCGGGTATTTTCAAGTGAAAAATCTTCTCATAAGATGGCTCATAAACGGCTTTGCAATAATCATTGCATCCGTCATTTTTAAAGGCATAAGACTTGAGGGCATTGCGCCGGCATTTATCGCTGCCGCGCTCCTCGGCATATTCAATGCGATTATAAGGCCTGTTTTACTGCTCATAACCCTGCCAATCAACATCCTGACGCTCGGGCTTTTTACGCTTGTATTAAATGGATTTATATTCTGGATGGTCGGCTCTGCGATTAAAGGTTTTGAGGTTGCGGGTTTTATACCTGCTGTAACAGGGGCGCTGTTTATAAGTGTTATAAGCATTATTGCAAGTCTGTTTATCAAGGATTAGCATGGCAATTGCAGTAAACAATAATAAAAACAAAAAAAACCATCCAAGACTCACCAAAATCAAGCGGTGGCTCAAACTCCATTATTATAAAGTCATGCGCATTGACGACCCGCCTGACAGGATTGCAAGAGGTGTTGCAATCGGCGTGTTTATGGGCATATTCCCGACATTCGGTTTGGGCATAATCCTTTCTATAATATCTGCCTATATTTTAAAGGCAAACAGGGCTGCCGCTGTTATTGGAAGCCTTATAATGAATCCTCTTACCACCCCGTTTTTTTGGACGCTATCCTCTGCTGTCGGCGCAATTATCTTATGGCAGGACAAGGAGATTGTTATGGCAAGCCTTAAAAACCACCATTTTTTAAATGGCATAGGCTGGGCATTTTTGGTATATTTAGCGGGCAATATGGTTGTCTCAACAGCATTTTCAGCAGCATCCTATTTTCTGACAAGAAAATGGATTATTGAACATAGGAAACACAAGGCAATGAAAATGCTGGCAAAGAGGGATAATATAATAAACCCTTAATTTATAGTGAACCATGAATAAACCACAATCTTGTCATTGTGAGCGAAGCGAAGCAATCTCTGCGTGACATGCAAGGGAATAGGAGGTTGAATTATATGAAGGCTCGTGAATTTGACAAAAAATTTGATGAAGGAGAGGATATTTCCAAATACCTTGATGTATCAAAGGCAAGAAGGCCAGAGCGGGAGCAGAAAAGGGTAAATGTTGACTTCCCTTTATGGATGATTAACTTGTTGGATAAAGAAGCCAGCCGTTTGGGTGTGCCTCGGCAATCCATCATCAAGGTCTGGGTTGCAGAGCGCCTTGAAAAGGCAAGTTAAAAATATTGCTTCCCAACAAGCCGAGCCATATTGACGCCGCTTTACTGTCATGCGCCTTGCAAAGCGTCGTAAGTCGCTTACCAGCCCTAATATGATTTTGATAGATGTGGAATAGATATAAAAAAGGATGTTTGGGCGCAAATAGAAGGACAAATATGAAGGCAAAACAATTAATTGTCGTTGCTTGTGCTTTATCTTTAACCTTAATTACTGATTTATCAATGGGCAGTCACTGTTTGGACTACGAGCCCTCAATTGTTGAACTGACGGGTAAGTTGAAAAGAGTTGTTTTTCCTGGTCCTCCGAATTATGAAAGTGTAAAAGAAGGTGATGAGCCAGAACCCTATTGGGTTCTTTACCTTGCCTCGGCAATTTGCGTTAATGGTGACCCTAAAAGCGACTTTAATACACCTGAATCTAAAATCAAATCACTGCAACTTCTTATCAGTAATTACGACAAATATAGACATCTACTCGGGCAAAGGGTAACAGTGAAAGGTCTGCTTACACATTCTTTTACGGGGCATCATAACACGCCTGTTATGCTTGGGGTAAGAGATATAAGGAAAGCACTTAACTAAGCGTTCAAGAAAGACGCGACATAAAACCGCCACGCCCCTTATCTTCGCCGTTGACGATGCAGAAAAAATATCTCTGAAAACTACTATCCCCAGCAGAAAGGCAACAGAAATTTGAAAGAAGTATTTATGAAAACAAGAAAGAACAGGAGGCATGAAGCATGAAAAAAATCAAGATTACGTTTTTGTTATTTATTATCCACTTTTCACTGTTCACTATCTTTACAGGCTGCGCAAAAAAGGAAGATACCATAAAAATCGGCGTTGCAGGGCCGATGACAGGGGATCAGGCAAAGATGGGGACTGATTTAAAAAACGGCGTTGAACTTGCTGTAATGGAATGGAATGAAAAGGGCGGCATCTTAAACAAAAAGATTGAACTTCTTGCAGAAGATGACCAGCATGACCCAAAACTCGCTGTAACTGTTGCGAACAAACTTTCAAATTCAAATGCAGCAGGTGTTATCGGGCACTGGAATAGTTCTGCATCCATTCCCGCATCAGAGGTTTATAGAGATAGAGGCAATATCCCCATGCTCACCCCTGCGTCAACAAACCCGCAGTTGACAGAGAGGGGATTTGAAAATGTATTCAGGGTCTGCGGCAGGGACGACCAGCAGGGCAGGATTGCGGCAGAGTTTGTCTCAAAAGAATTAAAAATCAAAAAGGCTGCAATCATCCATGACAAGACAACATATGGGCAGGGGCTTGCAGACGAGTTCAAAAAGGCGCTGGGCAGCGAAACAGAGGTTGTTTATTACGGTGTTGTTATTCAGGGGGACAAAGATTTCAGGGCGGTTCTTACAAGTATAAAAGAAAAATCGCCGGAACTTATCTATTTTGGCGGCATATATCCTGAGGCAGGGCTCCTTGTGAAGCAGGCAAAGGAACTAGGCATAAAGGCGCCGTTTATGAGCGGCGACGGCACCATTGACAAGGAGTTTATAAAAATCGCAGGCAAGGAAAATGCAGAAGGCACATATTTAACATTCAGCCCCGACCCTTCAAACATACCAAGCGCAAAGGCGTTTTTGGATAAGTATCATGCAAAATACGGAGAGCATGGGCCATATTCAATATACGCATATGATGCTGCAAACATACTTTTAACAGGCATTAAAAATGCAGGTGTTTTAGACGGCAAAAAGATAAGCGAGGCAGTCCATAATATCAAATACGACGGCGCCCTTGGCGCTGTCCAGTTTGATAAAAAAGGGGATGTGCTGAAAGCGCCTTATATTGTCTGGAGGACAAAGGACGGGGACTTTAAGGAATATTGGGCCCCGGGGACGACGAATAAATAGCAGAAAGGAGTTGCCTTATGAAACTAACATATCACGGCCATTCATGTTTTATTTTGCAGGGAAGCAAATACAGCATAATATTTGACCCTTTTTTAAACGGCAATCCTGTGGCAAAGATAAAGCCTCAAGATGTAAAGGTTGACGCAATACTTGTAAGCCATGGTCATGCAGACCATCTTGGAGACGCTGTTCTTATAAGCAAAAACTGTAATGCGCCGATAATTGCGCCGTTTGAACTTGTGGGCTACTGCGAGGCAAAAGGCGCAAAAGGACATGCCATGCACATAGGCGGCAGTTATGAGTTTCCATTTGGCAGGGTTAAATTAACGATTGCGCATCACGGCTCAACAACTGATACAGGCGCAACAGGAAATCCATGCGGGTTCATTGTAACAATGGACGGGAAAACAATATACCACGCAGGAGACACAGGGCTTTTTTATGATATGAAACTCATTGGTGAGACAAACAATATAGATGCGGCGCTTCTTCCAATCGGCGATAATTTTACAATGGGCATAAGTGATGCGATAAAGGCAGTGGAATTTTTAAAGCCAAAAATAGCAGTGCCTATGCACTACAACACATGGGATTTGATAAAGCAGGACCCGAAGAAATTTGCAGAGGGGCTTAAAAACACACAAACAAAAGGTGTTATCATGGGGGTAGGAGAGAGTATAGAGATATAAACCCAAAAAATGCAGTTGCATTTTTTGACAAACGCAATCTTTGGTCAAATACTGCGTCAAATCTGGCTGTCCAAATACTCACATACTTAAAATAGTATGCTCCGTTTTGTCCAGCCATCTTTTCCTTGTCTTTGGCTCAAATCTTGTACCCATCCCGATTTATCCGACCCGCAATAACGGGCTTGATAAATCAAGCCCCTACAAAGCAAGGTAAAAATAGTTTAAAAGGTTTTACATTTTTGATTTGTAGTTTTGGGATAAAATTGTTAAACCTTTACTTGTTGCATTTCCTGCGGCAAAGGTTCAACCTTCACCTTCACTATCCTCTTTCCTTCAACATCAACGACTGTAAACCTGTAGCCCATGTGGCTTACAAATTCGCCGCCCCTTGGTAATTTCTGAAGTTTTGAAAGCATGAACCCTGCAAGGGTATGAAACTCCTCTGTATCCTCAAATGGAAGCCCCACATCCTTCAGGTCGCGGATTGATATTGATGCGTCTACTATCATTGTTCCGTCTTTGAGTTTCTCAATAAGTCCGCCCTTTTCTATGTCATATTCATCCTCTATCTCTCCGACTATCTCTTCTAAAAGGTCTTCTATTGTTACTAGGCCGTCAACATCGCCGTGTTCATTTATAACAATAGCCATATGCATCCTTTTTCTCTGCAAATCCCTTAAAAGTTTGCTTATCATAATAGTATCAGGGACAAAATACGGCGCCCTGATGATGTCCTTTAATATCAACTGCCTTTTTTCCTTTAAAATGGTGAAGACATCTTTATTGTAGAGGACGCCAATTATATGACCAGCCTCTTCTTTATATACAGGATACCTTGAAAACCCTGTCTCTGTGATAAATTCCAGAACCTTGTCTTCAGGCATATCTATGTCAATTGCGCTGAATTTGTGCTTTGGTGTCATGATTTCTCTTACTGTTGTGTCTGCAAAATCAAACACGCCGTGTATGAGTTCCTGCTCGGTCTCCTCAAATATGCCCTTTTCCCTGCCTTCTTTTACAAAATATTTGATTTCCTCCTCTGATACGAATGCCCTTTCCTCAAGACCCTTTGCGCCGAAGAGTTTTAAAACAATATTTGTGGAGGCTGTAAGTATCTTTACAAAGAAAGACGACACCCTTGAAAGAAAATCAATCGGCATTGCAGAAAAACACGCAATCCCTTCAGCATAGCGGAGTCCTAATGACTTTGGAACGAGTTCGCCGATTATAAGGGTAACATATGAAATTGCTAGGACAACAATGCCTATGGCAATTGCATCGCTGAACATATGAAGGGGGGTATTCTGTATAACAGGCTTTAAAAATTCAATTGCAGTAACACCGCCTATTGCTGCTGCAAGACTGCCGACAATGGTTATGCCGATTTGGACAGTTGCAAGGAACCTGTCAGGATTGTCTTTCAGATTTTTGACAACCTCTGCCGAGGTTTTGCCTTCCTTTGCCATCTGTTCGATGCGTCCCCTTCTGGCTGATATTATCGCTATCTCAGCGCCTGCAAAAAAGCCGTTTGCAAGGATTAGTATGAATATTAAAAATATCTCAAACCATATTGTGTCTGCTGGCATAAAACCTCCCATAAAAGATAACTCAAAACTCAAAATTAAGGTGAAAGATTATTAACAGGTTAGATGCAATGCTGCTGCTGTTTTCTCAAACTTATACATTTCATTGTATGCCTCACATGCCTCTTTTGTCTTCATTTCAATGATTTTTACGCCCCGCAACGGAAGCATCTTCCTGATCTCTTTTGAGACCGTCATCATGCCGTCTGCGCCTGTGCCTATGACAAGGGTTATGGGCCATTCAAGCATAACAACCTCTATATCGGCAAGGATTAGATTATGCCCTTCCTTCCTCCACCAGTTTTCTATGAGCCTGTCAGGAAGGATTATCACATCACTTGTAAATGTCCTGCCGTCAATAACGATTTTGCCGAATTCGTAGGATTCAATCACTGGCATATGTTGTAAAAAGCCCCTTTTCCCAAAAACCTTGCAGTCTCGCCGAGTTCCTCTTCAATCCGCAATAATTGATTATACTTTGCAATCCTGTCTGTCCTTGACGCAGAGCCTGTCTTGATTTGCCCTGCATTTGTCGCAACTGCAATATCAGCGATTGTTGCATCCTCTGTCTCGCCGCTTCTGTGGGAGACTATTGCTGTATAGCCTGCCTTTTTTGCCATCTCAATCGCCTCTAATGTCTCAGTGAGCGTTCCTATCTGATTCACCTTTATAAGGATTGCGTTTCCAATACACTGCTCAATGCCCTTTGCGAAAATCTTTGTGTTTGTAACAAATATGTCATCTCCTACCAACTGAACCTTTTTGCCAAGCCTCTCTGTCAATCCCTTCCAGCCCTTCCAGTCATTTTCTGACATGCCGTCTTCAATAGAGATTATTGGATATGCCTTGGCAAGCCTTTCATAGTAATCAATCATCTTTTCTGAAGACAAACTTTTGCCTTCGCCTTTAAGATTATAGACCTTTTTCTTTGAATCATAAAATTCGCTTGCCGCTGAATCAAGGGCTATTAAAATATCCTTGCCTGCTTTATAACCAGCAGAGGATATTGCTGCCATTATCAACCCGATTGCTTCTTCATTTGATTTAAGGCTTGGCGCAAAACCTCCCTCATCGCCGACAGCAGTATTCAGCCCCTTGTTTTTTAATATTGATTTTAGACTATGAAATATCTCAACACCCATCCTTATCGCATTTTTAAAATCCTCTGCTTCAACAGGCATTATCATAAATTTCCTTATCGCATTTTTAAAATCCTCTGCTTCAACAGGCATTATCATAAATTCCTGAATATCAAGGCTGTTGTCAGCATGGGCGCCGCCGTTTATTATATTCATCATCGGAACAGGCAGTGTATTCGCGCTTACACCGCCTATGTATCTATACAAAGGCAAACAAAGTGAACTGCTGGCAGCCTTTGCATTAGCAAGAGAAACAGCAAGGATTGCATTTGCGCCGAGTTTGCCTTTATTTTCAGTCCCGTCAAGTTCTATCATCATCCTGTCTATTAAAACCTGTTCAACTGCATCCATGCCGACTATTTCAGGACCAATCTTATCTTCAATATTTGCCACTGCCTTTAATACGCCCTTTCCAATGTATCTTTTTTTATCATTGTCCCGCAGTTCAACTGCCTCATGCTCGCCTGTTGATGCGCCAGACGGCACAGCAGCCCTGCCAACAGAGCCGTCTTCAAGTACAACCTCTGCCTCTACAGTCGGATTGCCGCGTGAATCGAGTATCTCCCTTGCAAGCACATCTACTATTGTAGTCATGTTAAAACCTCCATTTAAGATTTTTGAATTATCCCAATTATACAGAGTCAGCAGGCAAGGGTCAAGGGGTCATCTGATTTGATAAAAAACATTTTTATTGAGATTGTGAATTTGCTATTATAAATAGCATTTTTTAATCAAGGTTGTATAGTGTAAAAATAATAGCAATTTGTGATAGAATAAAACATAATTTTAAGGAGGACAATATATGGCAAATAAAAAATCAATTTTTCTGGCAGGTATTTTAACGATATTTATATCTGCTGCTGCGCAAGGAGGAGAGGAGGCGCAAAACCCTGTTAAACAGGAGATGATTGCACTGCGGACTGCATTTGTTGCGCTTGTGGATGCGCTGCTCTTAAATAAATTGGATGCAGTTGAGCCTGCATTTCACGAGGTTCATAAGGCAAGAGAGGCGACTGAAAAGGCAATTGAAGAAGGCAAGGTAAAACTGCCGCAAAATCAAAAGAGGTTTAAGGAATTTGTTAAAATGGATGAGGAGTTTCATAAAGAGATAGAAACGCTTCTTGGGGCAGTGAATAAAAATGATGCAAATAAGATAAAGCAGACAACGCACAGGATGTTGAATGCGTGTATTGCCTGTCATAGGATATTTAAATGAGAATAGGTTTAATATCTGACACCCACGACAACATGACTGCAATTAAAAAGGCGGTTAAATATTTTAATGAGCAGAATGTTGACGCTGTGCTTCATGCAGGGGATTTTATTGCGCCGTTTGCAGCAGATGAGTTTAATAAACTGAATTGCTATTTTATCGGCGTGTTTGGCAATAATGATGGAGAGGTTCAGGGGCTTACAAATACTTTAAAAGGCAGGGTATATATGCCTCCAAAGGAGATTATTCTTGGAAGCAAAAAAATCATAATTGTCCATGACATAAAAAGACTGCCCAAAAATATAGATGCTGATATAGTTATATATGGACATTTGCACAAGCAAAAGATTGAAAAGATTGGAAAAACTTTATATATAAATCCGGGTGAGGCTTGCGGATGGCTTACAGGTACAGGTACCGTGGCAATACTTGATACAGAGACGATGGAAGTGACGGAATATGAATTATGCTAAACGCTTTTATAAACCACATCCTTGTTGAAAAAGGTCTTTCCAAGAATACTGTTGAATCCTACACTAGAGACTTGACAAGATTTTTGGATTTTTTAGAAAGGCAAAACATATCGCCGATAGAAGCATCTCCAATGCATATTATAAATTTTTTGTCAGGTTTAAGGGAAGCAGGGCTTTCTGCAAGGTCATATATAAGAAATCTTGTCAGCATAAGGATGTTTTACAAATATCTATTGAGTAAAAAACTTGTATCCTCTATTCCGACCGCAAACATAGATATGCCGGGGTTTTCAAGAAGACTTCCAGATGTGCTTTCATTTAATGATGTTGAAAAACTCTTAAATGCGCCCAATACGTCAAATGGCACATCAAAACCAATAGGCATAAGGGATAAGGCAATGCTTGAACTTTTATACGCAACAGGCGTAAGGGTTTCAGAACTTGTGTCCATTGGGACAAATGATGTAAACATGCAGGTCGGATATATCACTGCATTTGGCAAGGGTTCTAAACAGAGGATGATTCCCATTGGCGAGTCTGCAATGATCTGGATTAAAAAGTATATTGATGACGCAAGGGAAAGACTTGCAAAAAATAGAACTGCGCAATATCTTTTTGTTAATTACAGGGGTGGAAAGATGACAAGACAGGGTTTTTGGGGCATAATAAAAAAGTACGCCATTATTGCAGGCATAGATAGAGATAAGGTAAAGCCGCATATATTAAGACATTCATTTGCAACGCACCTTTTGGAAAGAGGCGCTGATTTAAGGGCTGTTCAGACAATGCTTGGGCACAGCGACATATCAACAACGCAAATCTATACGCATATAAGAACAGAGAGGCTGAAAGAAATGCATAAAAAATATCATCCGAGGGGATAAAACAGTTGCGGGTAGAAACAGGTCTTTAGCAGGTTGCGGAAAAAGGCCAAATTGAACCCAAAAGTTGTCATTCCCGCGAAAGCGGGAATCCATAACATATTGATTTTACAAAGACTGGATTCCCGATAAAAACCTCGGGAATGACAGAAAAAGAGTTTTTCAGCAAACTGTTAGACCTGTTTAACATGGCTGAAGGTTTCTACTACTATAATCAACGGAGGACGTGTGAAAAATCTATTAAACCGCGCAAAAAAACTTTTTACCCCTGCGCTTAATTTTCATACTGACATAGTTGTTAAGAAGGCTCAAGGTTTGCATGTAGAGTCCACTACTGGCAAGAGATATATGGACTTTTCGTCAGGGCTTGCAACAACAAATATAGGGCATTGCCCGCCTCTTGTTATTAAGGCAGTTAAAAAGCAATTGGATGAGATAATACATTCAGGCTGCATATTCAGATATGAATCAGAGGTTGTCTTTGCAGAAAAATTAAAAGAGATTTTGCCAAATGGTTTGGATATGTTTTTCTTTTCAAACAGCGGTGCAGAGGCAGTTGAAGGCGCAATAAAACTTGCAAGATTTTATACAAAAAGGCAGGGCATTATTGCATACACAGGAGCATTTCACGGAAGGACATTTGGCGCGCTTTCTCTCACAGCATCAACTGCAAAATACCGCAAGGATTATCATCCGCTTCTGCCGTCAATTTTCAGGGCGCCTTATCCATACTGCTACAGATGTTTTCTTGGACATTCAAGGGACACTTGCTCGCTGGATTGTTTTGAATATCTAAAAAGGATGTTAAGGCACGAGATAAATCCAGAAGAGGCTGCGGCAATAATTATTGAGCCGGTTTTGGGTGAGGGCGGCTATGCAGTGCCGCCAAAGGAATATCTTGTTGAAATAAGAAAACTATGCAAAAAGCACGGAATAATGCTTATTTTTGACGAGGTTCAGACAGGTTTTGGCAGGACAGGAAAATGGTTTGCATCAGAGCATTTTAATATAACCCCTGACATTATGACTATTGCAAAAGGCATTGCATCAGGTTTTCCGCTTTCTGCTGTTATTTCAACAAAAAAAATAATGTCAAAATGGCATCAGGGCGCGCACGGCACAACATTCGGCGGCAACCCTGTTTCATGCGCCGCAGGCATTGCAACAATAGAAACCATACAAAAAAATGAACTTCTTAAAAACGCAGAAACTGTCGGCAGACATGCCTTGATTAGATTGCAGGATATGAAAAGAAAATATTCTGTCATCGGCGATGTAAGAGGGCTTGGGCTTATGATGGGCATAGAGTTTGTCAACAAAGACGGCAGCCCAAACACCAATTTTTGCAAAAAGGTCTGCAAGAGATGCGAAAAAAATGGACTGGTTTTAATTGAATGCGGCATTGACAAAAACATTATCCGCTTCATGCCTCCGCTTATTACAACAAAAAA
Source organism: Deltaproteobacteria bacterium (assembly GCA_016234925.1). Taxonomy (GTDB): domain Bacteria; phylum Desulfobacterota; class GWC2-55-46; order UBA9637; family GWC2-42-11; genus JACRNI01. The sequence goes on from JACRNI010000078.1 coordinate 30,621, forward strand.
GCAAATGGAAAAGGCGTTAAAGATTTTTGAAAATGCGTTGAGTTGATGCCTGAAATGACCGAGAGGCAGGGGCCGTTTCCTTGACTGCAATTTTTTCTCATGCTAGACTTTGCCTCAATATGACGGAGAATATAATAGAAAAATTTGAAGTAAAATATCTGCAAATCCTAAATGAAAATGGCGAGGCGGATTTAAGCCTCATGCCCAAACTTTCTGATGATGAAATCAAGAGGTTGTTCGAACTCCTGACAATTTCAAGAAAGTTTGATGAGATGGCTCTTAACCTTCATGCAGAGGGGAGGCTCGGCACTTACGCATCAATTCTAGGGCAGGAGGCATCTCAAATAGGAAGCGCATTTGCAATTGAAAAAACAGACTGGGTCTTTCCATCGTTCAGGGAGATGGGCGTATATATAACAATGGGCTATCCAATATATAAATTGTTTCAATATTGGACAGGTGATGAAAGAGGGGCATCTACGCCAGAAGGCTTAAATATATTCCCAATCTGCGTGCCTGTTGGAACGCAGATTCCTCATGCTGTCGGCGCTGCATTTGCAGCAAAAATCAAGGGGCATAAAATAGCGGCAGTAGCATATTTCGGCGACGGCGGCACATCAAAAGGCGATTTTCACGAGGCATTTAATATTGCAGCCGTATATAAACTTCCTGTTGTGTTTATATGCCAAAACAACCAGTGGGCAATATCACTGCCGCGTGAAAAACAGACAGCATCAAAGACAATTGCGCAAAAGGCGTTTGCATATGGTTTTGAAGGCATTCAGGTTGACGGCAATGATGTGTTTGCAGTTTATAAGGCTGCAAAGGATGCAATAGAAAAGGCAAAGGCAGGCAATGGCCCGACATTTATTGAATGTTTCACATACAGGCTCGCTGACCACACAACTGCTGACGATGCTGCAAGGTATCGTTCAAATGAAGAGGTTGAAAATTGGAAGGCAAAAGACCCTCTATTACGATTAAGATTATTCATGCAGAAAAAAGGCATCTGGAATCAAAAATATGAGGATGATGCAGTAAAAATGGCTAAAGAAAAAGTTGATGAGGCAGTAAAGATGGAAGAGAACGCAGAACCTCCGAAGCCAGAAGATGTGTTTAGATATACATACAGTGAATTAACACAAAGGCAGATAAAACAGATGAAATCCTTATAATGCCGTATCAATACCTAATATAAACGCATTGCGCAAGAAAGCCGATGAATTTTTGATGGGATTTTGCATGGGAATTGATTACCGCACATTTGGGAAAAGCCTTCCAAGTGTCGTCAAGTGTGATAGAAAAGAGGCTGGATAAGGA
>JACRNI010000164.1 GCA_016234925.1 Deltaproteobacteria bacterium
ACAATAAATTTCTAATTTCTAAATCCTAATTTCTAATAAAATGTCAAATGTCAAAAAAACATTGGAAATTTAGTCATTGGACATTCATTAGAAATTAGACATTAGGATTTAGGATTTCTTAATACCATGTCAACTTATTTAAGTCGTTCACTATAACTCTACAACCCCATAACTCCTAAACTCTGTTTTACACAAATATATCTACATTCCCCATTGCGAGCCGTGAGTCGTGAGCCGCAAGCCGCGGGTCATGAGTCATCATGTTATAGCCTGCCAGCATCTCTTGCTCCGGGTTTCTATGCCAAAACATCTTCTTTTCATAGGCTGAAAAATCACTCTGTTTTTGCTGGTCAACTGAAACTGAAAACTGGTCAATCTTTAAGCCCTGCTGCAAAAGCGAATCCTTTAATCTCGCAATATTATTATCTATTACATCCTTAACCTGACTATTTTCTGTAACCATTCTTGCGTTTACAATGCCGTCGTTATTAACTGAAACATCTATTCTTATGTGTCCAAGCGATTCAGGATAAAGGCTTATCTTCATCCTGCCGCCGCCGTCTGTTGCAATAACCCTTATACCCTGCGCTGTTTTCTCAACAACCTGCGTTTCAACTGCCTTATTGTCAACTTGACTATGCGCCTCGCCCTTTCCAATTGTTAAAATGTCTTTTGTCTTGCCAATACCGCCTGCGTCAATAACAGCGGCATTTACAGTTGTAAGTTGCGGGTCGTGGGTCGCGAGTCGTGAAACATCTTTCTGAACATCAACATCCAGTTCTGCCAATCCTCCTGTGGTTGTTAATCCGCCAATATTTTTAAAACTGCTGTTTGACTGCGGTAGTAACTTAATATCTGCGTCTGTATCTTCAGATTCGCTGACATCAGTTGATAAGTTTGGGGATGGTTTTGAAATATTTGGGGATAAACCATTGGGTGTCGGCAACTGGCTATGGCTCACTAACCGCGTGTCTTGAGGCGCAGAGATTAAAATAGGTTTATATCCTTTAATAAAATCTTGCCTGCTTAATTCATCTATTGTAACTGCTGATTTAACAGTATCTATGGCTATTGTTTCATCAGTTTCTGCAATTGACAATTGATTTGCCTTTGCATCTCCCAATTTATTTACCAATTTATCGGCATTTGAATTTTCTTTTACTTGAACAAGATTACGGATTGCATCACCAAAAACCATATTCCCCAATAATCTATTTTCAGCAAAGAACGGCGCTGTGTTTAAAGGATTTTCTGCCTTAACACTGTTATCAACTAATGACGTCCCTTCTATATTATTCGCCTCTGCGCTGTCAGTCTTTATTATTGGCTCGGCAGTAAGCGGGATATTTAAAGGATTTTCTGCCTTAACACTATTGCCAACTAATGACACCCCTTCTATATTATTTGCCTCTGCGCTGTCAGTCTTTATTATTGGCTCGGCAGTAAGCGGGATATTCAAAGCATTATCTGCCTTATTTTTGTTATCAGCCAATGGCGCTGCTTCATTATTTACTTTAACAGCGCTATCGCCATTTATTGCTGCCGACTCGTCAATAAAAGACATATTTATAGGATTTTCTGCCTTAACGCTACTGCCGGATAATGACGTTTCTTCTACATTATTTGCCTCTGCTCCATCATTCTTTATTATAGGCTCGGCAGTAAGCGGCATTTGCTGGACAGATGATAACCCAACCAGCAGAGATAAAAAACCTGCATCCACACCATTACTTGAATTGGTATCTACGCCATTTTTCGCATTTACCTCTGGTTCTGCCCCTATTCCTAATAAACTTGTTAATTGCATATATCTCCTACGAAGGATTACACGGATTTTAAAAAACGATTACACCGATTAAAACCAATCTTTTCTAATCTTGTAATCTGCTTTTGTAATCTGTGTAATCATATTTCATCTCCTCTTTTGCAATGGTATATATGCAACTGGTGTGCCAATTTTATTTTTATAAAATTATCGTGCTATTTCAATATGTTGTAATGACAGTTTGTGCGGGAGTGAATCCAAAAGATAGGTAAAAATGTTCTTCAATAGGCAGAAACTTCCTGAAAAAACTTTGTAGCATGCCGATTTATCGGCGTTTTTTAAAAAATGTAGTTGCGGACATTTATGTCCGCTTTGTAAGCCGACCTAAAGGTCGGCGACTACAGCCCAATAAATTGGGCAGCTACATTTTTCTGATTTCTCATTTCTGCTTTTTGAAATCTGGATTGGATTGCTTGACTCGAGAATAATTGATGAAGGGCTGAAATAATTTAGTGGAAACTAACAAAAGGAGGGCGGGTTATTTTCCCTTTTTAACCTTGCCCAAGCCTTGTGTAAGTTCTGCTGCCTTTGCCGGTTCAACAACACTCAATATCTTGCCTGCTGTCTTGCCCTTCATATTTGAAAGGATTTTTACTGCCATCTCATTATCAAGTTTAGAAAGTCTTGTTGCAGCCTCTTCTGCAGGCATTGCCTCATAAATCTTTATGATGTGCGCAAATTCTTCTTTATTTATTGCCTCAATGGCTTTAAGTGTTTTTTCTGCCTCTGCCTTGATTTTATTAAGTTCGTTTATCCTCGCCTCAACATCAGACCTTAATGTCTTCAGCCTCTCTTCCTGCGCCTTTATATTCTCTTCCCTTTTATCAAGTTCCTTCTGTCTCTTTTCTATTGCTGCAAGGAGTTCACTTTCTTTTGCCCCTGCATCGGGCTGACTAGGAAAGACTGGTGCGGCCATTTTTTCAACCTTCTCATCCTTCTTTTGCTCACCCTTCTTTTCAATCTTTTGAACCTTTTCAGCAGCCTTTGCAGATTCTGCATATGCCGCTTTCGGCATTTCTGCATCGCCGCCTTTAAATCCAAGCAGCAAGACGAGAAACAACAACTTTATAACAGCGATTATCGGTATGATTTTAAATAGCAGTCTCATCTTATTCCTTGCCCCCTGCCCCTTGAGCCTTGCCCCTATTATTCATATTTCCTGCAATCTCATCCAACGTACTTTGTTCAAGCCTTGACATCTCTATATTATGCAAATCAAGCCCTCTTTTTTTCAGGATTTCAATTGACTTTCTTTCAGTTGTCGCCTTGATAACCTCTTCCCTTTTTTCTTCCCACTTTTTAGTGAACATCTGAACCGCATTTTCAGCCTCTTTTATATCCTCTTTAATGCCTTTAAGGTGGTTTGTATAGAGCGTTATATCTGTTGCAGACCTTTCCTCATCCGCCTCAAAATCTGTTATCAAATCTTCATAATATTGCGCCGTGCCGGCCAATCTTTCTTTTTCTTTTTCAAGTTGAACCATAATAAGACCGAGTTCCCTGACTGTCATCTCCTCAACAGCCTTTTTATAGCCAAGCACAGATTCCAGTTTAAACGTGAATCGTTTCATTTGAAAATAGGATTTAAGGTAGCCGCAACCTTTATGGTTGCGTTTCCTGCGCAGGCATAAAGCCTGCGGCTACCTTCATAGAATAAATTTAAAACATAGAATACAGTCTCTCAATGCTGTCTGCATATGTAACCTTCTCATCTATATCCTGTTTTAGATAGCCGTTGATTCTGTCAATCATTTTGACTGCATTGTCAACTTGAGGGTCGCTGCCCTGTTTGTATGCGCCTATGCTTATCAAATCATATGAGCGTCTGTATGTCGCCATTACGCTCTTTAATCTCTGGGCATATTCTTTGTGCTTTTGTTCAACAACATCTATCATAACCCTGCTTGTGGAGCCAAGCACATCTATGGCAGGATAATGACCGTGTGACGCCATCTCCCTTGAAAGAACTATATGCCCGTCCAAAACAGCCCTTGTTGCATCTGCTATTGGTTCGTTTATATCATCGCCCTCAACAAGCACAGTATAAAAACCTGTGATTGCCCCCTCGCCGCTGCATGTGCCAGCCCTTTCAAGGAGTTTTGGGATTGACGCAAAAACAGACGGCGGGTAGCCCTTTGTGGTGGGCGGCTCTCCAATTGAAAGTCCCACCTCCCTCTGCGCCATTGCAAACCGCGTCAAGGAATCCATCATAAAAAGAACCTGTTCGCCTTTGTCCCTAAAATATTCTGCAATCGCTGTTGCTGTATATGCCCCCCTCAAACGGACAAGCGGAGGCTGGTCAGATGTAGCAGCAATAACAACCGAACGTTTCAAGCCCTCTTCTTTCAAATCCTTTTCAATAAATTCCTTTACCTCTCTTCCCCTCTCGCCTATTAGCGCTATAACATTTACATCTGCCTCTGTATTTCTTGCCATCATGCCCAAAAGCACGCTCTTGCCAACGCCGCTTCCTGCAAAAATTCCAAGCCTCTGCCCCCTGCCGCATGTCAAGAGGCCGTTGATTGCATTTACGCCAACATCAAGCGGCTCTGTTATCCTCGCTCTTTTTAAAGGATTTAACGGCATGGCATAAAGCGGATTTTCATGGTCAAGATTAAGCGAACCCTTGCCGTCAATAGGATTTCCAAGCCCGTCAACAACCCTGCCCAAGAGATTCCTTCCGACCTTTACTGTTGCGCTGCCCCCGACACTTACAATCTTGCTTCCGGGGCCAAGCCCTTTTATCTCGCCTAATGGCATAAGCAGTATCTTGCCTTCGGTAAACCCTATGACCTCGCAGAGAACAGGCTCGCCCTTTCCTTTTGGATAGACATTGCACAACTCTCCGACAGACGCACCCGGGCCAAGCCCCTCTATGACAAGGCCTACAACCCTTGTAACCTTGCCGTTTGTCCTTATCGGGTTTGTTTCATCAACAACCCTGTATAATCTATCAAGGGAGAATGCAACTGACATTTTACTCCGAAAATTGATTACACAGATTTTAAGATACGATTACACAGATTAAAACATGATTTTTATCGGTGTAATCTGATTTTAATCTGTGTAATCGTATCTACTCTTCTTTCTTCAGCATACCATTTACAGCCTTTTCAATTTCCTTAAATCCCTGCTCCAGCCTTGCATCAACCTCATCATACAAAGTCTCCAGAACACAGCCGCCCTTTGAAACAGTCTCATCCTCTTCTATATTTATATTCTTAACGCCGTCTATGTGGGATAAAACCTCCGGCTTCGCCTTAACCATATATTCGAAATCACTAGGGTTTACCTTTATTGTCATAACATCATTTCCATCATGCGCAGCCTTTATTGCAGCCTTTGTAACATGCATCACAACCTCATTGTTCAAGCCAACTTCATAATGTATTATCTGTTTTGCAATTGCCAGCGCAAGTTTTGCTATCTCTTGCTCCATCTCTTTATATGTATCAGCCTTTATTGTGCTTAATTCTGATAATATATTTGAAAGCCTTTTTACTATTACCTCTGCCTTTTGTGTGCCAAATTCAAAACCTGCCTTTTCACCCGCCTCAAACCCTTTCTGGTATGCCTCCCTCTCTGTCTGGAGAAGTCTTACCTCGCTGTCAATCTTATTAGCATCTGAAATCCTGTTTAGTTCAAGCGGTCTTACATCATGCCCTGCGCCCGATTCAATCTGTTCTATCTTATATACCCTAGACAACGACTTCTTCACCTGCCCCTCCAATAACTATCTTGCCTTCGTCTGCAAGTTTTCTCGCTATCCTTACAATCTCCTGCTGCGCCTTTTCAACATCAGAGAGTTTCACAGGTCCCTTTGACTCAAGGTCTTCTTTAAGCATGTCAGCGGCCCTTTCTGACATATTCTTGAAAAACTTCTCTTTCAATGTCTCTTCCGTGCCCTTTAATGCAAGAACAAGGTGTTCGCTGCTTACCTCTCTCAAGACCATCTGCAGACCCCTGTCGTCAACCTTAATAAGGTCGGCAAACACAAACATCTGATTCTGTATCTCTGTTGCAAGGTCAATATTAAACTTTTCAATATCAGCCATTGTTGCGCTCTCTGCTGCTGTATCAAGATGGTTTAATATCTCTGCTGCCATCTTTGTCCCGCCGACAAACCTTGAACGCATTGAAGAAGTTTCAGAACCTGACAACTGCGTTTTTAAAACATCCTCCAGTTCCTTCATGGCCCCGGGCGCAATGTTCTCCATTGTTGCAACCCTTAAAAGCACATCGCTTCTCAACCTCTGGGGGAAATACCCTATCACCTCGCTGGCCTGCTCTGGCTCCAGATGGGCAAGGGTGAGCGCTACTATCTGAGGATGCTCCAGCCTTAAAATATCTGCGACAAGTTTTGGATCCATCCAGCGGAGGGCGTCTATGCCTCCTGTCTCAGCGCCCTGTCCTATCCTTTCCATTATTGTATTCGCCTTTTCAGGACCAATCGCCTTGGTTAAAACATTTTTAATATAATCATCCCCTCCAGTAAATGCTATTTTGCCCTTTGTGTTTTCTATAAACTCCCCTGCAACAACCGACATCTTCTCTGTTGTGAGTTCATCCACCCCTGCCATACTTGCGCCAAGTTTCTGCACCTCTGTCGGCGAAAGATACTTCATAACATCGGCTGCCAAATCCTCCCCAAGCGCCATGAGGAGGATAGATGCCTTTTCAAGCCCGCTCATCTTTTTTGCATCAACTGCCATAAGATTTTACCTTTAATTTATTTACTTTATCCATCCCTTAATTATTTGGGCGGTTTGCTGCGGATTCTCTCTGGCGAGTTCAAGAAGTCTCTGCTTTACATCAAGTTCGGGTCTGCCTGCTGTAACAGCCCTCTGCGGCGCTCCAAATTGAGCCTCAAGTTCAGCAACAGTTCCGGGCAGAGCCTTTTGAATAGCCTCTACAGATAACCCACCCTTGCCAAGACCCTGCGTAAGCGGTCTTGCCACAAAGAATATAATCAACAGGGCTAACAGGATTGCTGTCCCGTATTTAATCGCATAAGGCAGATATTCCTTAAAAGCGGACGGCTCAGCAGCGGCAAGCGCCCCTTCATCTGCGGCAACACTGCCTGTCTCAAACGGAATATTTACAACTGTAACCTTATCCCCTCTGTCCGCTGTATAGCCAACCGCTCCCTTTACAAGGTCTTCTATCTTTTTCATCTCTTCACTGGACCTCGGCGCATATTTTTTCTGTTCCTTGCCGTCATCGGCCTTTATATTTTCATAATTGCCGTCCACCAATACAGCAACTGATAATTTTTTTACTATGCCTGTGGGCTCAAATATCCTGCTTGTAACCTTGTTTATCTCGTAGTTTATTGTCTCGCTCTGCCTCTGCGCTGTGGAAGGCATCGCTGTTGACGCAGTGGTCTGGCCTGTCTGACCTTTCTGTCCTGCAGGCAGATTTGATGCAACCCCGGGCACGCCTGCAGGCATCATCCCTCCGCCTGATGATTTCTCCTGATTGCGCTGCTCGCTCCTTACAACCTGAACATCGGGATTATATGTCTCCTCTGTCTTTTCTATTCGTTTAAAGTCAATATCAGCAGATACATTTGCTGAAACCTTATTAACGCCGACCACCTTTTCAATCATTGACTGAAGCCTTGTCTCAATATCTTTTTCAAAGGTTTTTTGATATTCCATCTGAGACGATGTCATTGCCTGCATTTGAGAACCGTCGCTTACCTTTGTAAGCATCTGTCCTGAGGTATTAACAATTGTAACATTATCAGGAGAAAGCCCTTCAACACTGCTTGCGACAAGATGAACAATGCCCTGCACCTGATTCTGTGAAAGTTTCTTGCTCGGTTTCAACTTAACAACCACCGATGCCCTTGATTTTTGCTCATCCTCGACAAACAGACTCTTCTCATGCATTACAAGATGAACCCTTGCATCTAAAACCTCTGAAAGCCCTTTAATCGTTCTTGAAAGTTCGCCCTGAAGCGCTCTTTTATAATTCACCTTCTGGCTGAATTCCGTCATTCCAAGGTTTGTCCTGTCAAATATCTCGAAACCGATACCGCCTCCCTGCGGCAGTCCTTCGCCGGCAAGTTCAAGCCTTGTCTCATAAACCTTTTCACTCGGAATAGATATTACAGAACCGCCCGCCTCAATCTTGTAAAGAATTTTTTTATCTTTTAATTTTGCCATGATACTGCTGGCGTCGTCTGAAGAAAGGTTTGAAAAAAGGGTTTGATATTCCGGCTGCTGCGACCAAAATGTAAGCGCAAGAAGCGCGGCTATGGTTCCGCCCAGCACCAATACATATGTTATTTTTTGACCCAGTGTTAATGCCTTCATGCTGTCAAGAATATTTGCCATGACAAAGTCCCCCATTAAAAAGTCAAAAATAAGGGGTCAAGGATTCGAGGGTTCAAGGGTTCTGGTAGCCGCAACCTTTACGGTTGCGTTTTAACGCAGGCATAAAGCCTGCGGCTACCTTGAATCCCGGACCCCTTGACCCCTGGAACCCTTTGACTTTTGAGTTATTTTACACCTGCATCCTCATAACTTCTTCATAGGCTGCTATAATCTTGTTTCTAACCTGAAGCATCATCTGGAATGAAAGCCCTGCCTTTTCAACTGCTATCATTGTCTCATGTATATTCTTGCTGCCTGCCACAAAATCCTTTATTGTCTGGTCAGCATCAGCCTGAACCTCATTCACCTTTTCAATTGATTCCTTGAGGATTTTTGCAAATGACTCTGCTGAATTATTAGCCCCCTGCGCCTTATTTGAATTTTGAGGCTCGCCTACAGGCGCTATATCAAATGGATTAACGCCTTTTATAATAAAGTCTGCCATATATAATCTCCTTCCTTTTTACTTTTACATTTTGACCTTTAACTTTTTTTATCTTCCTATCTCCAATGCCTTCATAGCCATTGATTTTGACGCATTAAATACAGTAACATTCGCCTCATAAGACCTTATTGCAGAAAGCATATTTACCATTTCTTCAATGGAATTTATATTGGGAAATTCAACATAGCCTTCCTTATTTGCATCAGGGTGTTTTGGGTCATATACAACTTTAAAAGGTTTTTCATCCTCAACAACACCCATAACCTTAACATGGGTTATCTCCCCTGTTGCTGCGCTTAATATGCTGCCGAATGAAGACTGCTCCGGCATTGCCGCGAATACAACATCCTTGCGCCGATAAGCCTCGCCGTTGACACCCTTTGTTGTATTTACATTTGCAAGGTTGCTGGCGATTGTATTTAATCTTACTCTCTGAGCCTCCATGCCTGATGCGCTGATTGTGAATGTATTAAAATCCATAGATTATTTGCCCTCCCTGATTGCATCCATAAGGCCTCTAAATTTCTTTGACAAAAGCTGGACGCCTGCGTCATACATAATATTATTTTCAGCCATCATTGCCATTTCCTTTTCAGGGTTTACATTGTTGTTGTCAAGATTTGAATTTGCATCAGGACGTTCCGCAATCTCAATACCGCTTATAGAAGAAGATGCAGCCGCGCCGCTTAAATGCGCCTTGTTTGTCCTTACAAGACCTGCATTTACAACAGCCCCCGCTTTATTAAGTTCCTTTTGAAAACTCAAGTCCTTTGCCTTGTAACCGGGGGTTTCCTGATTTGCGATATTTGACGCAATAACATCATGCCTCATCATCCTCAAATCAAGGTTTTTTTCTAATATTGAAACTGTCTTGCCAAATATATCGCCCATAATTAGCCTCCATCCTGTAACTCTACTATATACTTATGCAATGAATATGCCATTTTTAAGCAGTGGCATCACATTGATTTCATTCATATTTTTAAAAACCAGCCCTCTATCACTGTCATAATTTAGACACTTTTTTGACAGAGGTAGGAAAATTATTCCTACGCCTTATTCTCGGGTGTCAAATATATTTCCAGTGCAAAAACCTCTGGAAACTGATTACGTCAATTTTTAAAAGATTACACAGATGACAACTTGTTGTCATTACGAAAGAGCGTAAGCGACTGCGGCAATCCCAAGAGATTGCTTCGGCTTCGCCTCGCAATGACAAGCGAGGGGGCTCGCAATGACATTTCTGTGTAATCTGCCTTTATAATCCGTGTAATCATATCACCTCTTTCCATCCATACTCGTTTATCTTATTTCTGAGTGTCCTTACACTAATCCCAAGTATCTTTGCTGCCTTTGTCCTGTTGCCGGAGGTATCCTCTAATGCCCTTTTAATCATCTCCTTTTCCATATCAAAAAGGGATGTTGGGGATGCTGCGTTTGTTTGAATAATCGCTGCGGTTCTTGCCATGCCCTCACCGCCCATATCCGGAAAAATATTTTCTGGCAGTATCTCGCCGCCTGATGCAAGAAGCACCGCCCTTTCCATAATATTTTCAAGTTCCCTTATGTTGCCCTTCCACTGATATGAATTCAAAAGGTTTAATGCCTCAGGGCATATGCCTTTTACTGTCTTTTTATTCTTTTGGTTAAATAATCCCAAAAAATAATCAACCAATATTGATATGTCCTCAACCCGCTCCCTGAGCGGAGGAAGGTTTATTGGAAAAACATTTAATCTATAAAAAAGGTCTTCCCTGAAACGGCCTTCATTAACCTCTTTTTTTAAGTCCCTGTTTGTTGTTGCAATCACCCTTATATCAAGCGCAACAGGCTCTTTTCCGCCGATCCTGTCAACCTCTCTTTGCTGTAAAACACGAAGCAACTTTGCCTGAAGAGAGACAGGCATCTCACTTACCTCATCAAGAAGCATTGTCCCGTTGTTTGCAAGTTCAAACTTGCCTGCCTTTCTTGATATGGCGCCTGTGAATGCGCCCTTTTCATAGCCAAATAATTCGCTTTCAAGAAGCCCTTCAGGTATTGATGCGCAGTTCACAGCAATAAACGGCCCGTCCTTTCTTAAACTATTCTCGTGTATATATCTTGCCATTAGTTCCTTGCCGGTCCCGCTCTCTCCCATTATAAGCACTGTAGCATTGCTATCCGCAACATTCCTTGCCATCTCCATTATCCTTTTCATGTTTGCATTTTCTGTAATTATGCCCGACTTATTGGCAGGCGGCGCTATTGTCTTTTTTATAACACTGTCTAAAATCTCTGCAGAAAACGGCTTCAAGATATAATCAGACGCCCCGATTTTCATTGCCTCAACAGCATTTTCAATTGTGCCGAATGCTGTAATCATTATTACAGGCGTTAAGGGAGAAATCCTCTTTACAGCCTTTAAAACCTCAACACCGCCTGCATGGGGCATATTTACATCTGTTAGGACAACACTGAATGAGCCGTTCTCCAATGCCTTTATGGCATCCCTGCCGTTTTCAGCCATTTGGATTTTATAATTTTTCCTCTTTAAGACCTCAAATAACGCAGTCCTCATGCCAATATCATCATCAACAATAAGAATCGGCAGCATCTCCATGCTATATCCCCCCATTATTCACCGGCACCGGCAATATTATATCAATCCTTGTGCCAACGCCTTTCTTGCTTTCAACCTCTATAACGCCTTCATGCGCCTTTATTATATTGTTTACTATTGCAAGCCCAAGCCCTGTGCCTCTTTCTTTTGTTGTGAAAAACGGGTCAAATATCCTGTCAATTACCTCATCAGGTATGCCTAAGCCTGTATCAGAAAAAGATATTTTCAAACAATCAGCGACGCCCTCTGACCCTTGACCCTTGACCCTTGACCCTTGTATTTCTATATCTATTGCAAGCCTTCCATTCTCATCCATTGATTGTATTGCATTTGCAACAATATTTAAAAATGCCTGTTTCAAAAGTTCGCTGTCGCCGAAAAACTCCACATCTTTTGTTTGATACAGTCTTTCAATAACAATGCCGTTTTTGCCTTTTTTTAAATATTCCGCAAATGCAAGGGTTTCATCAAGGATTTTATTTACTGAAACAGGCGCAAACACAGGCATTGACTGGTTTGCAAAAAAGAGCATATTTGAAAGTATGTTGTTTAAAGTAGAAACAGCAGTTGATATATGCGCAGCCAGATTGGATTTTTCAGCATCCCCTGAAAGTTCGTCCCTTAAAACAGACGCAAATAATTCAATAGACCCGAGCGGATTTCTGATTTGATGCGCAATGCTTGCCGCCATCTCACCCATTGCAGCAAGCCTTTTGTTCCTTTCAGCAGATTCTTTTAACCTCTTTAATTCAGTATTGTCCTTTAATATAACAAGCCAGCCGTGAAGTTTTTCCTTTGTATCTTTCATCGGCGCAGCATTGATAATTATAGATTTTGCATTGCCCCTTTTTACCAGTTCACCTTCTATTTCAGATATTGGCCCGAATTTATTATCATTAAAATAATTATACGGCAGAAAAGAAATTATGTCCGTTATCTTATTAGAGTTAAGGGAATTAAGGATATTATTTGAATCACCCAAAATATCTTGAGCAGTCTTGTTCATTGATAATATCTGCGCATCAAGGTCTATCGCAACAACGCCTACAGGCAGGTTCTGGAGTATCCCGTCCAGATATTTATTCTTTTCCTCAAGTTCAAGATTTAATGCCTCAACCCTTTTCTCAAGCACAGCATACTGTTTTTCAAGCGTTTCAGACGCCTTCTTAAATGTATCAAATGCAATGCTAAGCAAATCTGCGCTGTTATAGGTCAGGCTTCCAGCCTGACTGTCAGACGAGACTCCTGACCTATCCTGCAAAGGCATTGGCGCTGGTTTTTTAGCAGTATTTACCTTGTTAGAAAGGTCTGATGACATGGCATTATGCGGCACATCGTCTAAATCTTTATCCACGACATCCTTTCTAACTGGGTTTACATTTCTCCTGTCTTCCACAACCTTCCCCCTTACTAATTCATTGTATCATCTTCTTTATATCCTGAATCCGTTCCATAGACATTTTTTTCAAAAGATTTGAATCATCGGATTCCATGCCCGCCTTTTCAAATGCCTTTGATGCAGATTCTATTCTATTGAGTTTAAGATTTGCCTCGCCAATCCTGTATAATGCCCATATCTTCTGCTCCTTATCGCCTTCTGTAAAAAGAAGCGCCTCTTCATATGCCTTTACCGCCATATCAAATTTGTTTATTGCATAGAATGAATCACCGATGCCTAGATTTGCTGAAAAGAGCAGTTCTGGCTTGTCTTTGCCGCCTCCGTCAATTATAAACTTATAATATTCTATTGCCTGCGGATGTTGGCCTGCCTTTTGATATGAAGTCGCTGTCTTTAATACTGTCTTGTAATAAGATGGATGCTCCCTGTTTTTCATCACATCTAAATAGTACGCAAGCGCCTCTTTGTAAGAGCCGTTTTTCATATAAATATCCCCGACAGCGGTTTCTATATCAAGATATGATTCATTTTTTTTATAATTATTGTCAATCTTAGATATTGCGCTGGCGGCAGCCTTCACATCCCCGTTTTGCAAAGCCAGTTTTGCAATGCCCATATATGCCTCATTCTTCTGGCTGTCCTTTAAAACAACTGCCGCAACTTTATACATATCCTCCGCCTCTTTCAAAAGCCCTAATTTAAAAAAACTGTCTGCAATGTGAAGCATATTTTCAGGCTCAATCCTCACCCTCTTGTTTTCATAATAACTATTTGCAACATCTCTGTATCTTCCATTATTGTATAAAATGCCAAGCCATGTATTTACTGTATCCTCAATAAGGATAACAGCATCTGTTTTCCTGTCCCTCTTATATTCTTGAGCCTTTTTAAATGATGAGAGCGCATCTTCATACCTTTCCGATTTTCTGTAAATCTCTCCGATCTTTACAAGTGCCGCCTCTGCAATATTAGACGGGGTGCCGGGATTTTCAGCAACCTCCTTGTAGAGTTTTATTGCGCCTGACTCATCCCCTAAATTCTCTTTAAACTCTGCAATTGCCATATTTGCTGCAGCCTCGCCGTCATCATCCTTGTCTCCTACTTTAAGCGCCATTCTATAGAGTGAGTCTGCATCCTTTTTCCTGCCTTCTTTAAGCGCTATGTCACTCTGCCTCAAAACAGTATAAAGCAAGACATCTTTTTCCGCATAAAATTTTTGCACATTTTCGTAAATCTCCTTTGCGCCGTTAAAATCACCTTTTGCAATAAATGCCTCTGCCAGAGAAAGAAGATAGATTGCTCTGCCATCCTTGCCTTCCAATATCCATGCCTTGTCCCTGCCCCTTTTCATAATATCAAGAGCCTTGTCAAAATCGCCGAGCCTTTCATATGTGGAAGCCAATGCAAGCATCACACCATCATCATTTATGCCCTGAACTTTGGATAATAGATCATTTGCCTCTTTAAATTTGTCAGCAAGATATGCTATTCTAACCTTGCCCATAAAGGCATTAAGGCTGTAGGGCTTGTCAGAATATTTAGATATGAGCCTGTCATAACTTGCATTTGCTTCAGGGGAAAATCCCATTTTTTCAGACAAACGGCCTGCAAGATACAATGCTAAAGGTATTTGAGGAGAATCAGGGTTTTCTCTTATAAATCCCTCTATAATTACTATCGCCTCTTTTATATCTCCGTTCTTAAATGCCTTCATGCTGTCTGCCAGAACAGAACTCTCTTTCAAATCAGAATATCCTGTTAACTCATATTCTGAAAGGGTTGACACAATGAACATCACTGCCTTCTTCATATAAAAATCACGCCACTCTTTTTTAAATGCAGGTTTAAATGCAGGCAGAGGCATAGTCTTTTGCCCAATATTCTTGCTGAGTATTGGTTCTTTACCTTTACCTGTTTTTTTATCAGGAGTTACAGCCTGCGGCTTCTGGTCTGCAGAAGACCCTTTAGCAGCCTTTTGAGCATCTTCTTTCTGCAGGGCGCTCCATTCTTCACCGATAATCTTTATATCATCGCCTGTTTTATCAAGGTGCAGTTTCTTTAAACCTGTCCCCTTTGTATTTTCACCTATATACTCCTGAATGAACGAGGCAGCAATATTGCCAGACTGTTGGGATATTTTTATCCCGCTTATAGATACCTTTCGCAATGTATCTACCCTGTTTAAAGACGCCTTGTGTCTCTTCCATGCATCCCAATCCATGCCCTTTGACTTAAATGACGTAGAATAACAACTCATATATGTATCAAGGTTTTTTTTCTCCCAGCTTTCCCGCCATTTTTCTATAAAATCGTGTATCCTCTTATTGTCCTCTTCTTTTATCTTTACATGTTCTGCTGATGCGTCCTTTACCTCTGCAAAAACAATGGATGGTAAAAACAAAAGGCAAATGATAAACCCGGTTAGAAAAAAGGTTTTGGATAAAGATTCGGGCAGTATGCGGCTTAATGGCCTATGGTCTGACTTTTCTAACGGGGTAAATGGAAGGCTGTAAATAGATGGTCTCATACAACATTATAGATATTTGCAAATCGTATGCCAGAATATATTAACATAAAGAAAACCTTATTAAAACAACTAAATGAGGCGCATCGCGGCAATACATCTGCATGTGTCATATTGTTTACAAGGGGTAGGATTATCAAATTAGTCAAATATTTGACTGAATTGTAAGAAATATTGAGGTGAGATGTAAGAAAACTTTTCTATCGCGGGAACAGGTTTGTAACCTAAACATTGTAGGGGCGGCATTTATGACGCCC
Organism: Deltaproteobacteria bacterium; assembly: GCA_016234925.1. GTDB lineage: Bacteria > Desulfobacterota > GWC2-55-46 > UBA9637 > GWC2-42-11 > JACRNI01. The sequence goes on from JACRNI010000164.1 coordinate 15,430, forward strand.
TCACTCATGCGGGTTTGATAAATCAAACCCCTACAAATTGCAAACCTGAACCAGCCGAGATTTTTATAGGCAGCCGCAGGCTTTAGCCTGCGTGTAACATATTGATTTCTCCGAACCTCATCGCAACCTAAAGGTTGCGGCTGCCTATGTTGTGCGGATTTGCCTTTGCCTCTTTCTTATCTCTTTCTTATTATATCCTTAATAATTGCATCATGCTTTTATTTTGATTTAGTCTTATCCTTCTTACCCTCATCCTCAACAGAGAAAGTGTCCTCTTTCGGCGGCTGGTAACCGAAGACCGTCTGCTCTATCTCGTAATTCACAGCCTTGGCTGTAAATAATTCAGCATGGGGTGTGCCTGCTGATACAACTGTGTCGTTAAAGTTTTTTATGTCCGTAATGTTCTCTGTATCCATTATTTGATACATGTCAAGGATAGTGGATACTGAAGATGTAGTTGTCTGCGTAGATGTAGACGCAGTTGACGGCGCAGCAGTAATTGTCAGTGCGCCATTGGCAAAGGTGATGGTATAGTTTGCTGCTGTGCCGTCTGCTGCTGTTATGGTGTAAGAGCCGACATTGGAGCCGGTGGTTGCTGCCGTATTTAAGGTTAAACCGCTTACCACTGCTGATGTGTCAGTTCCTTTTAAGCCGCTGTATGCTGCGGTCAATGCGGGATTTGCATCTCCATACACCTTGCTCTTATTATCCGCTGTTATGGTCAGAGGCGCAGGGTTCACAGTCAATGCGCCGTCCACATAGCTGATGTCATAGCCTTGCTGGTTGGAGTAGAGTCCGCCGGGTGTGATGGTGTAGCTGCCGACATCTTTGACTGCGCCGGTGTAGCTCAATGTTCCTAAAATATTGCTCATGTCCGGCGTTAGCGGTGAATAGATTGCTCCGATACCGTCCGTTGTTCCGTCATAAGTCTTGCTCACATTATCCGCCGTTACAGTTAGCGGCGTGAGGAAACTGGTCAGCAGCGGATAGGTCTGCCCTTCATAGATGCGCCAGACTGTCCCTGCCCCGCCGCTGTTGGCGATGTCCCAATTTGTGAAACTCGCCATCGTCATCATCTCGACAGTGGTCAGGCCTGTGCCGCCCGCGCTTGTTGCCTTGCCAGAGGTCTCGGTATCCCAATAGGAATTGGTGATGGCGCCGGAGTTATACCCCGCCAGCCCGCCGACATAGTCAACATAAGCGCCCGTTGCCGTTACGCTGCCTGTGCTGTAA
>JACRNI010000165.1 GCA_016234925.1 Deltaproteobacteria bacterium
ATCTCACCGCTTGAGGCAGTAAGATTTTTTAATACATGGATACATGGTATTGACTTGACCCTCATTGCGTCTGCAAAGCCGATTACTCTGGCAGATTTTTTTATTGGGCTGGCAAGTGTTGTTATCTTTTCCATAATCGTTGGCATTATCTTTACATTTGCATATAATAATCTTCAGAAAAAGGGATGATAAATATGGGGGAAAATGATTTAATCCTAGACCTTGTCTGTGGTATGCAAATGGTGACTGATAAGGCAAAGGCGACTTATACATACAATGAAAGGGTTTTTTATTTTTGCGGCATGGGTTGTCTTGAGAGATTTAAAAATGACCCAGAAAAATATATTGAAAGAGAAAAGGAGGGAAGGATAAAATGGGAGGAAACATGAAAAAATGGGCGATGCTCGCCAGCATTATAATCGGCATTGGTCTGGTATTCTGGTTTATCCCAACTGCTTCATCAGATGCAAAAGATGCATTGGGTGGAGAAAAGCGGCAATTACTCTCGCCTGATTTATTTAAAGGCAAGACAGCCTACACATATCAGATTGCAAAGGAGATACCGGATGTTCTGGATAATATCTACTGCTACTGCAACTGCCAGATGCATTCAGGACATAAGAGTTTACTCTCATGTTATACCGACAAGCACGCTGCATTCTGCGATATATGCCAGAATCAGGCAATAAGGGCATATGAACTTTATAAAGAAGGCAAGGATATAATGACTATAAAAAGGATGGAAGATAAGGAGTTTGGAAAATGACAGAACTCATTAAACCCGTCCGCTATGGAATATTAATCGGTCTCTTTGGTTTAATCTTTGGCATTGGCTGGGCATTCTGGCTTGTATTGGGACATGAGAGAATCCATGCAAGCCTTGAAAAAAGCGCTGTTCAAAAGGAATGGGCGAGTATGCACCTCTTTGAGGGTGAAATTCCTCATGTTCACAAAGAAGGAGAGATGCACAAAGAAGAAAAATCAATGCCGCATCTTAAAGACCAGCATGAAAATCCAATTTTTGAACTTTCACATACAAGATTAAGAAGGGGGCATGTCCATGCTATGGGGCTTGGTATATTTACCATTGCGCTTTCTCTAGCCCTTGCGTTTACAAGCGCGCCTGACAGGATTAAAACAATTGCATCCGTTCTTGCAGGGCTTGGCGGCATCGTCTATCCATTTGCATGGATTATAATGGGATATAGAACTCCTGCGCTAGGTACAAACGGCGCAGAGGCCTCTGTAACAACCATTGCAGGTCCCGGGGTTTTGCTTGTCTTGATTGGAATATCTACGGCAGTTATTTTTCTTTTGAAGGATATTTTCCACAAGAAATAGTGAATGGAATAAAGTAAAGGATTTGCATGTCCCAAATCCAGATATAGAAAAACCATATCGGGATTTAAACCGCCAATTCATCCTGAAATACTGCGTTATCGGCGATTTTGCTCCTCACCGTATTGGTGATATACGGCTGCGTCGCAAAATCGCCTCTAGCCTTGTCCGACCCACGCCGCTTGGCGTGGGTGCCCCGGCGACTTGACGGTTTACCCAAAATCCTATATCGGATTTTGGGTCTGTATTTTTCTTATTGTGTTTTAAGATAAGTTTTTGTATAGTTCAGATATGCTTGAGGCATTAAAAGACTTTTTTCTTAACCTGAAAGATAGCCGCGGCAGAAAACATGAGCGCATAAGACTTCAGGGGCTGCTTACAGTTGTGTCAATGCGGTCAAGATACGATGCAAAGCAGTATAAAAGGGCAGCCGTTGTAGATATTAGTTCTTCTGGAATGGCGATTGAGAGTTTTGCTTCGTTTAATGACGGCGATGAAATTATGCTGATGTTTGCCCTTCCCGGACATGAAATATCCATTGCTGGAATTGTTATGAGAAGCCGCCAAGAAGTATCTACTTCTATTTACGGCGTAAAGTTTGATTTGGCATTGACAGACAAAGGGACTATAAAACAAGTTATAAAATATGCAAAATCTGAGATGAAAAAACTAGAAAGCGCACAATCATAACATTGACCCTCCAGCGGTTTTATCTAATTTTATCACAAAAATAGACAGCAAGTAGGGTGGGCTATGCCCACCTTCCCGGACTTATATATTATGAGGCAGGAGCAGGGGTTTTATGCTATAATTATATTAGAAGAGAAAAAATAGATGCTGCATGAACTAACGCGTGCGTGCGTAAGACCCATCCGCAGGGTGCGTTAAATACCATAGCCGACGGATTGGAAAAAAGCTGTTCAGTGCAGCATCTATTTTTTGTGAAAAATATGACATTTAAGGAATTTTTAAAACAAAAGAAGAATATTGATACTGACAAGGTTAATCCAATGGATTTTATGGATGAGTATTATGATGAGTATAGGCAATTCTTATCAGGGGTTAAAGATGGCTGTTCAAAAGATGCATAAAACCGCAATTCATCTTATATACAGCGACATAAATAAATGCACATATAGAGCGTCAGAACAAAGCAGACCAAGGCGCGACGAAAGCGAGGAGTGAGGCGTATTTTCAGCATACGCCGCAATGACGAG
>JACRNI010000103.1:0-1677 GCA_016234925.1 Deltaproteobacteria bacterium
CATCCCTTGCAAGATTTTCTTCAAGGCTTATTGCCTTTATAATATCTCCCTTTGTCTTTGCAGACAGGAGTTTATGTCTGAACCCCCTGTTTAAGAGGAACCCTTCTATCCTTGACAGGATTTGAAAATGGGTGCCGCTTTCTTTTATTGGGGAGATAATGAGAAACAGGATATGTGTCCTTTGTTTCCTTTTTGTTGGATGGGGGATTCCGTTTTTGGATATAGCAACTACAATCTTTATATCAGGGACATCCTCTGATATTGAGTGGAATATTGCAGAGCCTGTGCCTGAAAGCACACCGTCAATACTCTCATGGTCTGTTAATGTCTTAAGGGATTCCTCTTCCTTGCACCTTTTTTCACCCAAAGCGCAGACCATGCCCCTCAATGCCTCTTTGTGATTCGGTGCATTGAAGTCAAGGATGATATATTCATGTGACAGAAACAGGGAAAGGTTCATGAGAGTTTACAGTGCCTTTTGATTGGTGTCCCCTTTTGTTTCGTATATGTCAAGAAAATATGGGAAGTGTCCCTATATTGTCCTATATTGTCCATAGAACTCACATCAAAAAATAAAGCACCAGCGGTGTTATAAAGAGGCTTACTATTGTGCTCATGGCAATTATTGATGCTACAAGTTCGGAATGGAGTTTATATCTGTAACTTACAATAAAGTTTATAACAGCAGAGGGCATAGACGACGAGAGGATTATTATCTTTTGTTCAATTCCTTTAATCCCAAAAGAAATCGTCACAAGATATGCCAGTATTATCCCTCCAAAAATCCTTATTATTGTCCCTGCTATTGACAAACCAAAAGAGGTGATATGGGTTGAACGGAGGTGATAGCCAAGGCTAATAAGCATAAGCGGGATAGTGGCTGCACCAAGCATGTCCATAGTTAGAAATAATGGCTGAGGGATGGGAGTTTCAGTAAGGTTTAACAGCATGCCTGTAATCGCTGCGTATATCAACGGTAGTTTTAACATCTCATATAACCCGCCATCTCCTTTTGCAATGTAGATACCAATGGAATAAACCATAATGCTTATCGCTACATAGTATAAGACCGCAATTGTCAGTCCGTCACTGCCAAATGCAAGTAAGGCTAATGGAAATGCCATATTGCCTGAATTCATAAACATCGTAGGGAGATAGAACCCCCTTAAATCTTTTTTATTAACTATCGTAAGGTAGATAAAACTTATAAGCCCTGTGCCTATAACAACAATAACTGCTGCCCCTGATACTGTAAGCAGTTCACTTAAAATAAGTTTCTTCTTTACAAGGGATGAGATAACAAGGGATGGGATTGTGATGTACAGGAGGATATTTATTACAGGTTCAAGGCTTAATTTTTTGAACCTCGCAAAGTATATCTCTTTTTAACGATGCATATGATGCGGGCATTTTCTTTAACTTCATAATGCTATGCCTTCCGGCAAAGAGAGCCGAAAAGTATTGCCTTCCTCGCGCCATACTTCGCTTTCAGCAGTTCCGCGGCTTTCCTTGCCTTTTTCATGGCATCAGCGCGGATGGCTGTTATCTCTTTTGCCCGTCTTTTTTCTATCGCTTCTCTTAATATCATTGCTATACTATAGCACAAAAAATGAAGTCTTTGCCAATGTGTTTTTGGCCATCCTTCCCCTTCATCGGATGTAGACACAATACAGACAA
>JACRNI010000103.1:1697-17454 GCA_016234925.1 Deltaproteobacteria bacterium
CTATCTTTAAAAAGAACGGCCTCTTGCCTTCATGTGGAAGGCTAATAAATACGGGAAGCGTCCCTATCGTCTATCTATATTTTTAGGAAATGTGCTTGCCAATTCTTTGACTATGTAAGTTCAAGGTTTATACTTTCAATTTGTTTTCTTGATTCTTGTCTTAACTCAAATGCCTTTTTCATTTTAGCGCTTATTTGTTTAATCACTTTGTCGCTTGGGATATTGATTAAAATGTTTGCAAGGTCAGGGTCAGAAATGTTTGGTATTGCTGCACCTGTCCGATACATAAATATTTGTTTCAAGAATGATTCACTTTTAAAAAAATAAAGAAGATAGTATGGGTCAATTTTAAAATTGCGAAGCACTCTAAAACCATTTGTGCAAATACATCCTTCAAATTCTTCGGTCACTAATGCGGTGGCGTGTTTTTCTGTGCCTACTGAATTTCCAGCAACCGCTGTAATGATGTCGCCTGTCCTTAATTCATAAGATGCTCTACTTGGTAATTCGTGAACGGAGTAATTTGTTGTATTGATAATTTCAAATGAATGTGTATTTATATCTGACAGTTCAACATACTCAACGGATTTGTCCGATTGGTTCAACTTTTTGCTTTTTACTTTTATTATGTCCGCAATTTCACAAAGTCGCTTTGCGTCTTTATCTTCCAAACCAGAAATCATTTTTCTGTTTTCAGGTGAATAAAAATCATAGTCAAATCTTCCATTGAGTTCGTTGAAATTTATGGAAAAAGAATTATCGGAATTAATAGTTTGTTTCTTTTGAAATGCTTTGTATTCTTCAACTACAATAGAAAAATCTTCATCTAAAATCTGCGATCCGCTTTTGTCTTTGATTGTCATTCCATATTTATCTTTCTTGTAAATCGGTGTTCCGTTTTTGTTGCCTTGGTAACCTGGCTTTTTAATTTTACTAAAGAAAATCGGGTATATTGTTTTTGTATTTGCTGTTTCTTTTTCAAGGAACAGGAGCGAAGTTTTTACTCCTGTTCCGTAAGGAATAAATGTTTCCTGCGGTAGATTTACGATTGCCACAATATTTGCCTTTTGTTTCAAATAGAAACGCAAATAATCTAATGATGGGTTTTCAAAATGTCCGTTGGGTAAAACAATTCCTAATCTTCCGCCTTCTTTGAGAAGCTGTAAACATCTTTCAATAAATAAAATTTCAGATGATTGTCCGTCTCTCAATGTTTTTGTTTTGTAAAACTCATTGCCCGAACCTGTCCATTTATAACCTAAGTCGTATTGCGAAAGAGTTTTTGCATTGGTGATTTTGCCAAGTGTTCCAAATGGTGGATTTGTTAGCACAATATCAAAACTGTCAAAAGATTTTTTTTGTAATGCCCCCGAAATAATCAATTTTATTTCGTCAAGGTCTTCAAGTGAATTGGTGCAGAAAATATTTGCTTGCCCGTTTGCTTCAAGCAATAATTTCATCTTTGCAATTCGGGCAATACTTTTATTAATATCAAGCCCGAATAAATATTTTGTAACAAAATTTTCTGCTTTTATTTTCGGATTATTTTTAAGCAGATGTTTCAAAGATGAAATCAAAAATCCGCCACTGCCGCAGGCAGGGTCAATCATAGTTTCATTTGGTTTTGGTTGAATAATTTCAACACAGAAATCAATCACAGGTTCGGGTGTAAAAAACTGTCCCCTGCCGTCTTTTTCCTGATGTGCCAAGAATTTTTGAAATGCTAATCCCTTTGCATCATTAGAGGAATCTACCAAAGAAATGTTTTGAAGTTTATTAATCGTAAAACCTAAAGCAGTATTTGAAAGACGGATTTTTTCGTCAACTTCAAAAACATCTCTAAATTCCTTTTTTGTTTCTTCAAGCAAATTTGAAATTCGCTTTACAAAAGTTGTAGCAGAGTTGGATTGTTTTAGATGATTTAATTCATCTGCTGAAATCTGGAACTGATTGCTTATTTTGTTTTCATCATAAATTTTGATGAACAAGATTTTGATTATCTCCTCAAGCATTTGTTGAGTTGATAAGCCATCATTGGCATAAATGTAGTTGTGGATTTCCTCAAATCTTTTTAGGAGGTTATCTTCTTTGGAAAGTTCAAAGGTGAGTGTTAGATTCATATTTTTACACATTCGTGGCAAATATAACACACACTTGTGTAAAACTGCAAACTTATTTTTCAACAACTACATTTCGGTGGTCAATCTGCATTTCTTTTTCATTCACGCCATCTGCTGTATCAAGCGTTTCATACACTTCATTAAAATCTTCATTCCATTCATCTGTCAAGTCAAGTTTTAATGAACCGTTTGCTTGCGGAAACACAAACCCCATAATATAGTTTTGTTGCAAGTGGTTTGTGTCTTTACCTGAGGAATCAAGATGTTTAGGATTTGCAAATAAGAATTTGTGTCCATTGTATCTTAAAACAATATCGATAGAAATAAGATTGAACTCGTCTTTTCTTGGTGTTGCTTGCGTTCTTTCGCTTGCTCCAGATGTTCCCGAAACAAAGTGGGTGTAAAGAACCCGAACTTTACTCATTAAATATTTCAATCTATCATCAATCATTTTATCTATTTCATCTCTTGAATATTTAGCAAGTTCTTGCATTGCGAGAAGTTTTGGAGTTTCTCTTTTTGGCAGGTTGCTTAAATAATCTTGAATTTCTTCATAAGAATAAAGAGTAGGGGCATTAACCAGTTCGGGAAGATTTTCAGAAATCCATTTGTCAATTTGTGGCTCAATGTCTTTTGTGCCATCAATCCAATGAATTATTTCGTGATAATCAAAAAGAATTTTTTTGAGTTTCGGATAATTGTAAAGTTTGTTCCAATCTTCAGTATTAGATTTTACGCCTTTTGATTCCAAAACGAACCAAGGACTTTCTGAATTTTTGCGAAAATAAAAGTCCCCGTGATGTTGTGCGTGCTTTTTCCCTTCCCATTTTTCTCTGATGCGTTTTACTTCAAATCCCAATTCCTCTATCTTTTTCTTCAATAGCAATTCGGTAATTGAACCACTCACATATCCCTGTGCATTCGGGCTTAGTTTCAGGGCTTCAAGGAATATTTCCAAAGTCGTTTTGAAAACATCCGAAACAAATTTTTCAAGTTTTTGAAATATGTTCATACATTGTTCGGGAAGTTTTGTTAGCAAATATCCTATCCCTTCTCTATCACCACCAAAGTCTCATCAGGGTTTATTGAGTCTCCAACCTTTACATATATCTTTTTAACAGTGCCGTCTATCGGCGTATGAACTTCATTTTCCATCTTCATTGATTCAATAGTCAGGACAGTATCACCTGCCGATACCTTATCCCCTTCAGATACCTTTATACTTGTTACCATATATCTTTTTAACAGTGCCGTCTATCGGCGTATGAACTTCATTTTCCATCTTCATTGATTCAATAGTCAGGACAGTATCACCTGCCGATACCTTATCCCCTTCAGATACCTTTATACTTGTTACCTTGCCAGGAATTGGGGCTGTAACATCACCCTTTTCCTTTGCCCTTGGTCTTGCAGACTGTGTGGTCAGTTTTGCCTCTATCTCACCACCCATAGTTGGTATAATCTCTGTCAGGGACTCTATCATTACCTCTTCAAGCCTGTCATCAATCTTAAGAAAGAATGGCCTCTTGCCTTCTACCTTGTGCCCTGCACCTGCAACCTTTACACGATAGGATTCTCCGTGGACAGTTACTATGAATTCACTTGGCGCTAAGAGAGGCGATTGTGCGACCTGTGTTTCTTTTTCTTTTACAGGCTCATCAATCGGTTCAGGTTCTAGTTTCCCGCTGTCCCTTTGCTCAAAATATTCCAAAGCCACATTCGGGAATAATGCATATGAAAGCACATCCTCAATATTTTTTGCATTAGCCCCTATTTCCCTTGTGAGTTTATCCAGTTCAGGTTCCAACAAATCAGCAGGTCTGCATGTTATAGATTCTTCTTTTCCTATTGCCTTTTTCTGAACCTTTTTATCTATCCTCCCCTGTGGGGTGCCGTATAACCCTTTAAGATAATTTTTGATTTCACTTGTTATAACCTTATACCTTTCACCTGTTAAGATATTAAGTGTTGCCTGTGTGCCGACAATCTGACTTGTTGGTGTAACCAGAGGCGGGTAACCTAAATCCTTTCTGACCTTTGGGATTTCCTTAAGAACTTCATTCATCTTGCCGATTGCATTCTGCTCTTTTAACTGGGCTGCAAGATTGGATATCATTCCTCCCGGCACCTGAACAACCAGTGTCCTTGTGTCCACCCCTGTATATTCGCTTTCAAATCTCTTGTATTTTTTACGCATATCCCTGAAGTATTCTGCAATCTCTGTCAAAAGTCCCAGACTTAACCCTGTATCATAATGCGTATCTTTTAATGCAGCAACGATGCTCTCTGTCGGAGGCTGGGATGTGCCTGATGCCATAGAAGATATTGCAGTGTCAACAATCTGTGCCCCTGCCTCTATTGCCTTTAAATAACTCATTGCTGCCAGGCCGCTGGAATCATGGGTATGGATGTGTATCGGAACACCGACCTTTTCAATCAGTCGTGTTACCAGATTATAAGCCTCATAAGGTGTCAGGAGACCTGCCATATCCTTTATGCAGATTGTATCAGCGCCCATCCTCTCAAGTTTTACTGCCATTTCAACAAGCATATCATGGGTATGGACAGGACTGGTTGTATAACATACTGTTGCCTCTACAAATCCCTTTACCTCCTTTGCAGCCTTTATTGCAACCTCCAGATTTCTGATGTCATTTAAGGCATCAAATATCCTAAAAACATCAACACCGTTCTTTTTTGACCGTTCAATAAATTTTTTAACAACATCATCCGCATAGTGCCTGTATCCAACAAGATTTTGTCCGCGCAAAAGCATCTGAAGTCTTGTATTCGGTATCGCCTTTCTAAATGCACGGAGCCTTTCCCACGGGTCATCCTTCAGGAATCTTAAGGCTGTATCAAAGGTAGCACCGCCCCATGCCTCCAATGACCAATAGCCAACCCTGTCCAACTTCTTTGCACCTTCAAGCATGTCAGCAGTCCGCACCCTTGTAGCAAGGAGCGACTGATGGGCATCCCTTAAAACAGTATCCGTTATATATACCTTATGATTTTTTATTTTATTTTTTAGCATACAAACTACTCTCCCTGTTTTTTTATAACCTGCCCTTTAACAAGTTGTCTACAACCGACGGGTCTGCAAGGGTTGAGGTATCTCCCAAATCATGGACATCCCCTGCTGCTATCTTTCGTAAAATCCTTCTCATGATTTTGCCGCTCCGGGTCTTTGGCAAACCAGCAGCAAACTGGAGTTTGTCAGGGACAGCAATCGGTCCTATAACAGTCCTTACATGGGCAGCAAGCATCTTCTTGAGTTCATCTGCTGGTTTATAGCCATCTTTCAGTGTTACATAAGCATAAATGCCTTCACCTTTAATCTCGTGTGGACAGCCTACAACCGCTGCCTCTGCAACAGATTCATGGCTCACAAGGGCTGACTCAACCTCTGCTGTCCCAATCCTGTGTCCTGATACATTTAGGACATCGTCCACCCTTCCCATGAGCCAGTAATCTCCGTCTTCATCAATCCTTGCACCATCTCCTGTAAAATATTTCCCCGGGAACCTTGTAAAGTAAACCTCTTTTACCCTTTTATTATCAGGGTCTCCGTATGTTCCACGGAGTATCCCTGGCCACGGCTTTTCTATAACAAGATATCCGCCTTCATTCACACCTGCGACTGTGCCATCCTCTTTTAAAACCATCGGCACAACCCCTGGAAACGGTCTGCCCGCTGAACCGGGCTTTAGTGTCATGGCGCCTGGAAGCGGTGTTATAAGGATTCCGCCTGTCTCTGTCTGCCACCATGTATCAACGATTGGAAGTTTCCCCTTTCCCACATTGGTATAATACCACATCCACGCCTCAGGGTTAATTGGTTCACCAACTGTGCCAAGCACCCTGAGTGATGACAGGTCATGCCTGTTTACCCATCCTTCCCCTTCTTTCATAAGTGCACGGATTGCTGTTGGCGCTGTATAAAATATATTTACCTGATGCTTATCAACGATTTCCCAGAACCTCCCGGGATTTGGATATGTAGGAATACCTTCAAACATCAAACTTGTGGCACCACTGCTTAACGGCCCGTAAATAATATAACTATGACCTGTCACCCATCCGATATCAGCCGTGCAGAAATGTATATCCTCATCATGGTAATCAAATATCCATTTAAATGTAAGGTTGGCATAGAGGAGGTATCCGCCTGTTGTATGAAGAACCCCCTTTGGTTTACCTGTGGAACCAGATGTATATAGAATAAACAGGGGGTCTTCTGCATCCATCTCTTCTGGTTTGCAGTAGATTTTTATATCATGGGAATTTATCTCATCATGCCACCATAGATCCCTTCCATCTTGCATTTTTATCTGACTATTGTTTGCGTGTCTGACTACAATGACCTTTTCCACAAAAGGGCATTCCATTAAAGCCGCATCTGCATTGGCTTTGAGAGGCACAGGTTTGCCACCGCGGACACCTTCATCTGCGGTTATGAGTAATTTGGATGCACAGTCCAAAACCCTGTCCCTAATAGATTGTGAACTAAAACCTCCGAATACCACACTGTGGATTGCCCCTATCCTTCCGCATGCAAGCATGGAGATTACAAGTTCAGGTATCATCGGGAGATAAATGGTAACCCTATCCCCCTTTTTAATGCCGTGTTTTTTTAGAACATTGGCAAATCTGTTGACCTCGTAATAGAGCTGCTGATAGGTATATGTCTTATATGAACCGCCGTCCGCCTCCCATATTATAGCGGCCTTGTTTCTTATGGGTGTATTTATAAACCTGTCCAAACAGTTGTATGATACATTTAATTTCCCGCCAATAAACCACTTTACTTCAGGTTTTTCAAAATCCCATTCAAGAACCTTATCCCATTTTTTAAACCATGTTATATGCCTTTCAGCCATTTGAGACCAAAAATCTTCGGGTTCGCTGACAGACCTTTGATAGAGTTTTTCATATTCCCTCATACCCTTTATATGAGCCTTGTCCATCATTTCTTTAGACGGCTCAAAAACCCTTTTTTCTGCCATCAAGACATCAAAGCCTTTATTTTGCATAACTTGCTCCTGTTAAAATCCGTAGTATGCTGCGATTGAAGCAGATATTGCAGCCACCTTGTCTACAGGATCCCCAAATTCATCGTAGTTAAGAAGTTCGGGTTTTCTGTCAATATATCCTGTATCAATATTACCAATTCTAAAATCCTCATCCATCATAACCTTTCTTAAAAACGGTATGGTTGTTTTTACCCCTCTTATTACAAATTCATCCAAAGACCTCTTCATCCTGCTTACAGTCTCATCCCATGTCATGCCATGGACAACCAGTTTTACTACCATTGAGTCATAGAAACCGGGTATTACATAATCCTTATATATTGCACCATCTATCCTGACGCCTATGCCGCCGGGGGAATAGTATGCTGTTACCCTGCCCGAATTCGGTGCAAAGTTTCGCTTCGGGTCTTCAGCGCAAATCCTGCACTGCATTGCAAAGCCTCGGAAATTTATATCCTCCTGCCTGATATTTAGTTTCTTGCCTGCAGCAATCTCAATCTGTTTTTTTACTAAATCAATACCTGTAATCTCCTCAGTAATGGTATGCTCAACCTGAATACGGGTATTCATCTCAAGAAAATAGAAATTCCTGTTATTATCCACCAGAAACTCAACTGTGCCTGCATTTGTATAATTTGACGCCTTTGCTGCCTTGACCGCAGTCTCGCCCATCTTCTGCCTCATTTCATCGTCAAGCAGAAGAGAAGGGGCAATCTCTATAAGTTTCTGATGCCTCCTCTGAATAGAACAGTCCCTTTCGCCAAGATAGATTATGTTTCCATATTTGTCAGCAAGGATTTGAAACTCAATATGATGAGGTCTTTCAATAAATTTTTCAATAAAGACATCTGAACACCCAAAGGCTGATTTTGCCTCTGACTGTGCTATTTCAATCCCTTTAATAAGTTCCTTTTCATCCCTTGCAATTCGCAGCCCCCGCCCCCCGCCGCCGCCAGATGCCTTTACCATTACAGGGTAGCCAATGCTGTTTGCAAATTTGAGCGCCTCATTTTTAGAATTTATCCTGCCATTTGTCCCCGGTACAACAGGCACACCTGCCTTTTTTACAAGGTTCCTTGCCCTTACCTTATCTCCCATATCCTTTATGGTCTTGCTTGTCGGACCTATAAAAGTGATGTCCTTTTTCTCGCACAGCTCTGCAAAATCAGGGTTTTCAGCAAGAAAACCGTAACCAGGATGGACTGCGTCAACACCAACCTTTTGCGCAAGGTCAACAATCCTGTGGATATTGAGATACCCTTCTATTGGTCCAGGACCAACAAGATATGACTCGTCAGCCTTTTTAACATAAAGGGATGTGGAATCTGGCTCTGAATATATTGCAACGGTGGCAATACCGAGTTCCTTGCAAGCCCTTATAACACGGGTTGCTATCTCCCCCCTGTTTGCTATGAGAACCTTTTTAAACATATCAAGGATTATAAAACTAGCCTATTAAACCCTTTTGTGTCAAGGCAAAATTGATTTGAAAATTGACCTGAAATTTATATTGAGGATTTAAAAATTCTAACTTATAATCTCCTGCATAAATTATTTTTGTATAACACCCTGCGAGAAAAATAGTGTCTTTCTTGACTATCGTATTAACCATTCTAATAATCTTCCCCTATACTGCACATGGAGAGCAGAATCCTTTGCAAAGATACTGGGAAAGACCAATTCCATTTCAGAATACTAAATTTCCACTCTATCCTGATGCATGCGGAGAGTGCCATAAAGACCAACACGAGAACTGGAAAGATTCTCTTCACAGCAGGGCAGTTGGTCCTGGACTGCTTGGACAACTGGGGAAAGATTTTAAATCTGTCCCCACAAACCCTGAATCTTCCATGTCCTGTTATTTCTGCCATGCGCCGATGACGGAGCAGGCAGAGGTAAAGACAGGGGCAATGGGCAAGGGGCAAGGGGCAAGTAACTACATTAAAAACCAATCATTCGACAATAGACTTAAACTTTCAGGTGTTTCTTGCAGTGTGTGTCATTTGAGAAAGGGGAAGGTTTATGGACCGCAAAAAAGAGAAGTCAGAAGTCAGAAGTCAGAAGTCAGAAATAAAAGACAAAACGCACATGATGGTTTTATAGAAAAGGCATTTTTTGAAAAGGCGGAGTTCTGTGCGGCATGTCATCAATTGGATGAGGGGTATGAATTGAACGGCAAGGTTCTTACAAACACATACAGGGAGTGGAAGGAGAGTATCTACGGAAAAAATAATGTTACATGCCAGAACTGCCACATGCCTGACAGGCAGCACCTCTGGCGTGGAATCCATAACCCAGAGATGGTTAAAAAAGGGATAACCATTGATGCAGTCAGGGAAGGGAAAAAGGCAAAAATTGTAATTACAAATACAGGGGTCGGTCATTATTTTCCGACATATACAACACCCATAGTGGTCGTCAAAGGCTATATGCAGGATAATAATGGCAGCGCTATACCTGAATCAGTGAAAGTAAGGTATATAGGACGGAGGGTCAGCCTTGACCTTTCTAATGAGTTTTTTGATACCCGAATATCACCGCAGGGAAAATTTGAATTTACTTATGAGATAAAGAAATTATATAATAAAAATAAATCTGTATTTGAGGTTTGGGTTTATCCGGACGATTTTTATAACAGATTTTATAAGGAACTCTTAAAAGGCGATGATAAAAACCTTAATAGGAAAGAAATAGAAGAGGCTTTAAAGATAACAGAGGAATCAGGTTATCAGTTGTTCAGGGAAAATTTATAAAAAGAAGGGAGGAAAATGCCATGAAAAAAATCTATGCAATCCTGATTGCTATGTGTCTCCTGTCTCTGCCGTCTGTAGGTATTACAGCCGATGACAGAATTACTGTAAAGGAACTCAAGGCAAAGATGGATAAGGGAGGAGACATAGTAATTCTTGATGCAAGGGTATCATCGTCTTATCTGGATAGTATGGTAAAGATTAAAGGCGCTGTCAGGATAGACCCCGATTCCATTGAAAGGAAGTATCAGGTTTTACCAAAGGATAAGGAAATTATTGCATACTGCACCTGACCCGATGAATACACAAGCGCCCGTGTGGTGCGATTCTTAATGGGTAAAGGTTTTAGAAAGGTAGCGGCGCTTCTTGGCGGTTTTGATGCATGGGTTGAGGCAGGATATCCTGTAGAGCCAAAGTAAGAAAACAGTCAAGGTTGTGAAATATAAGAACCCCGGTAATGAACACTGGGGTTCTTCGTTTGATGAGATACATAACGGAGGTCTTTTGTGTATAAAAATATCCTTTTACCACTTGATAATTCTCTTTACTCCAACTACTGCATAGATTTAGGCATATATCTGGCAAAGGCATGGGGACAGGCGGGGACAGATTTGAAACCTGTCCCCATGCCCACACATCTTACAGGCAGTCATGTTTATGCGGCAAGGCTTCATGATGACAGGTTTAAACAGATGGAAAGCGGGCTGCCAGAAGAATATCAGGATGAAAAGGAATTGCAGAAGCAGAGGGATGTCCATGATGACCTGATAACAAAAGGACTTCAGATAATATCAGACTCGTATCTGGATGTGTTTGAAAACAGGTGCAAAGAGGAAGGCATATCTTACAGCCGAAAGGCAATGGAGGGGAAAAATTATCTTGAGATAGTAAAGGATGTTCAGGCAAGTGATTACGACCTTGTGATAATTGGTTTTTTAGGTCTCGGCGCTGTGAATAAAAGTCGGGTTGGGAGCGTGTGCGAAAGGGTTGTCAGGAGAATAAAAAAAGATGTCCTTATTGCAAAGGACAATCGCATTCCTAAAAAGATAGCAGTTGGTATTGACGGAAGTCCAAATTCATTCGGGGGGCTTAAATCTGCGATTGCAATAGCACGGCTCTTTAATTCCGAAGTAACCTGTATTGCAGCCTTTGACCCCAATTTTCATTATTCAGCATTTAAAAACATTGCAGGCGTCCTGTCAGATGAGGCAGGTAAAATCTTTAAATTCAAAGAGCAGGAAAAACTACATGAGGAAATCATTGACAAAGGACTGGCAAAAATATATCAAGACCATCTAAATATTGCTTATAATATTGCAAAGGATGATGGACTTGAGATAAAGACAGAACTCTTGACAGGCAAGGCATTTGAAGAGATTTTGAAATATGTGGAAAGAGAAAACCCTGATTTGCTTGTAATGGGGCGGGTTGGCGTGCATGCAGTGCCTGAACTAGATATAGGCAGCAATACGGAAAACTGCTTCAGGCTTGCAAAATGCAATATCTTGATTTCAGGGAAAGAATACAGGGGCAAGAGACAGGGGCAAGGGGTGAAAAGCATGCTTTTCACGGGTAAGGGGCAAGAGGCAGATGCAGGGATAACATGGACAAAAGATGCTTTGGACTTGCTTGAAAAGGTGCCGCCTTTTGCAAAGGGGATAGTGATGCAAACAGTTAATGATTACGCTGTTAAAAAGGGATACAAGGAAATAGATGTAAAAGTCATGCAAGAGGCAAGGGGACAAATGATGGGAAAAGGCAAAGAAAGTTGATATGTCAAACCCTGAATCAAGTTCAGGGCAGGCTCTAAAGGTTTGAGTTACATTATTGATATAGCAATGGTTTTGAGGTTCACGCATTTTTTGGGGATAAATATATGAACAAAGAAACCATCTTAAAATTCATGCGGCAGGAGACATACAGACCTTTGTCATTCGGGGAACTTTCCGGGGTATTTGGTGTTCCCAAAAAGGACAAGCAGGGATTTAAAAGACTTGTGATGGACTTGGTTCATGAAGGGGATATAGTTAAGATAAAAGGCGGGAGATTCGGCATTCCAAATAAGATGAACCTTGTTACAGGGACACTTGAATGCCATCCTGACGGGTTTGGTTTTGTCATACCTGATGAAGGCGGAGAGGATGTATTTGTAAGGCATAAGTTGTTAAAGGGTGCAATGCACGGGGATAAGGTTGTTGTCAGGGTAGAGGGTTTTAAATCTGCCGCTGCATTGGGTAAGCAGGGGAAAGGCGGCAAGAGAGAGGGAAGGATTATAAGAATATTAGAAAGGGTAAATAAGAATATTGTCGGAAGATTTGAAAGGGCAAAGGGGTTTGGTATTGTTGTGCCTATGAATGAGAGGATTACTGCAACCTGTGTTATACCCCTAAATAAGGAATGTGGCGCAAAGGATGGTGATGTGGTAGTAGCAGAGGTTACAAAGTGGCACGAATACGCAGACGCACCTTTGCCTGCAAAGGTTATTTCTGTGCTTGGTGATTATGAAGACCCTGATGTAGAGGCAGAGGTTATTGCAATAAAGCACAACCTTAATTACAGGTTTCCTAAAGATGTCCTTTATGAGGCAAGGAATATCTCACAAGCAGTTGAGGCGCATGATATAAAGGGCAGATACGATTTAAGGGATATGCCGACTGTTACAATAGACGGCGAGACTGCAAAGGATTTTGATGATGCGGTTTCAATAGAAAAGCGGAAGGGCGGTGGTTACAGGCTGTGGGTTTCTATAGCAGATGTAAGCCACTATGTGAAAGAAGGTTCTAATATTGATAAAGAGGCATTTGCAAGGGGAACGAGTGTCTATTTTCCCGGCAGGTGCATACCCATGCTCCCCGAGGAATTGAGCAATGGCATATGCAGTCTTAATGCAAATGTTGACAGGCTTGCATTTACTGCAGAGATGGAATTTGATAATAATGGAATAATTACTGGTTATAAATTTTATGAAAGTGTAATAAAGAGTATTGAGAGGATGACCTATACATCTGTAAAGGGTATCCTTGATGGAGATGATTATTTAAGGAAAAGATATGCCCATCTTGCCTCTGACTTAACTATAATGGAGGAACTTGCCCTTAAACTTAAAAAGGACAGGGCAAAGAATGGCAGCATTGACTTTGACCTTCCTGAACCCCAGTTGATTCTTGATATAGAAGGCAGGGTTGAAGATATTGTCCGATCGGAAAGGAACATCGCCCACCAGATAATTGAAGAGTTTATGCTTCTGGCAAACAGGTGTGTTGCAATGTTTATGGCGGGTTCAAATGTGCCTTTTGTATACAGGGTGCATGAGAGGCCTGATGAGGAAGACATGCTTGATTTCAGGGAATTCATATCAAACTTTGGTTATCATCTGGAATGGAGAGAAAATGCGGCGCCAAAGATGTTTCAAGGTGTATTAAAAAAGGCTGAGGGAAAACCTGAGGAGAAACTGATAAATCATGTGCTGCTCCGCTCAATGAAACAGGCAAGGTATTCAGAGGAGAATATCGGACACTTCGGACTTGCCTTTGATTTTTATACACACTTTACATCTCCAATCAGAAGGTATCCAGACTTGATTGTTCACAGGCTTTTAAAAAGACAGGTTAAGAAGAGATTTTCTGATAAGGAAAAAGAAATGTGGACTTCTGTTTTACCTGACATTGCAGGACATACATCAAAGATGGAAAGGAATGCAATGGAGGCAGAGAGGGAGATTGTTGATTTAAAAAAGACGCAGTTTATGATGGATAAGACAGGCGAGTTGTTTGACGGCATTATATCAGGTGTTACCTCATTTGGTTTCTTCGTTGAATTAAAAGAATATTTTATTGAAGGTCTTGTGCATGTATCAAGCCTTAAGGACGATTATTACATATTTATAGAAAAGCAGCATTCCCTTGTTGGAGAGCGGACAAAGAAGAGGTTCGGGGTTGGGGATGATGTCAGGGTAAAGGTTTGTAAGGTTGACATAGGTAAAAGGCAGATAGACCTTGCGATGGTTAATACCCCCTTTGCTACCTGATAAATTGTCAAAACAAAACAGCCTGTTGAAAAACTAATCATTTGCGAAACAATTTGCAGAACAATCCCTTTTATTGAACTGTTTTCTCCTGATATTCTGATATAGATAGAAAAATATTTTCAATAATCCACTTATTGAAAATAGGATGAGGGGCTTTCCTGCTGCAAGGGCTTCTTTTTGAGGACCTCTCCATGATAGCAGCCTAACATCTGTTCTCTAATAAATTTTGCCCCTCTAAACTTTGCCTTCCTTAATCCCATAAACTCCTTTGCCTGGTGAAATAAATCCCCTTTTTCCTGTCCCCTTTTTCCTGTGTGAACTGTCTATTGAACAGTTCAAGAAAAAGTTCAAAATTCTTTCTGAGATTTTATTGATATCTTTATATTTTTATATTATTATTTATGAGTGATGTATCCACTTGGAGGTGAATATGGAAAAATCTATTACTACATTGAGATTAAAAGATGACCGTCTAAGGCTGCTTAAGGCAATCGCCGGTTACGAAGGGAAAACCTTGACAGATATATTCGGAGAGATGACCGATGAATATATTGACCGTCATAAAGAAACCCTTGAGATGCTGAACATTCCTGGGTTTGCCATGGAATGCAAGGAAGGATTGAAAGAAATAAAAAAGGGTAAAGGTAAAAAATTGCATGAATTGGACAGTTAAAATCTCTCCGGCTGCTGAAAAACACTATAAGAAATTAGATAAAAAAGCAAGGGAGAGGATTAAGGAAAAACTTATTGAACTTTCTAGAGAACAAAATCCCCTTTTGCGTAAAGATGTAAAATACCTTACTGGTGAACTTAAAAATTTTTATCGTTTGAGAGTTGGCAGGTATAGGGTAGTTTTTAGTTTGATATATAATGAGAACACTATAGCAGTTGTTAATATAGCCCCAAGGGGCAGTGTGTATTAACCCTTGAGGATTGGATAAACGGGACGGTTCTCTTTAAATGCGATTGTGTCAACCTATGAGGCAGACATTAAAAACCATTCTGCTCTTGCGGCAAGAGACGGAACGACGGATTGAAAAGATTATTGCAGAGATGCGGGACTAGGGGCTTGGAATAAAACATGAAGGACTGGACACCATTTCTCATATCATGGAATATCACGAAGCGGTGCAATCTGAAGTGCAGGCACTGCTATCTTGATGCTGCTGAACTTTCCAGTCCAAAAGGGGAACTGACTTCAGATGAGGCGCTTGCGCTTGTGGATGATATTGCATCCATCAATCCTAACACAATGCTGATTTTAACGGGAGGCGAGCCGCTTTTAAGGGATGATGTTTTTGATATTGCAAAATACGCATCCAGCAAGGGCTTAATGGTTGTGCTTGGGACAAACGGGAGTTTAATTGATGATGATACTGCCTGCAAAATATCAGAAAGCAATATCAAAGGTATCGGCATAAGCATTGATTCTCTCAAACCTTTATCCCATGACAGGTTCAGGGGTCTTGATGGCGCATGGGAAAAAACAGTTGCAGGCATAGAGGCATTAAAAAGGCATAATATTGATTTTCAGTTGCAGATAACTGTCACAAAAAATAATTATGATGAAATCCCTGCTGTAATTGAATATGCTTATAAAAAAGGCGCAAGGGCAGTGAATGTGTTCTTTCTGGTATGCACAGGCAGAGGGCAGGAGATGACTGACATAACTCCAAAGCAGTATGAAGATATGTTGAAATATCTTGCAAATGCGCAAAAGGAATATGAAGACAAAATCATGGTCAGGGCAAGGTGCGCCCCGCATTTTTTAAGGGTTGTTCAGCAAATC
Organism: Deltaproteobacteria bacterium; assembly: GCA_016234925.1. Taxonomy (GTDB): domain Bacteria; phylum Desulfobacterota; class GWC2-55-46; order UBA9637; family GWC2-42-11; genus JACRNI01. The sequence goes on from JACRNI010000103.1 coordinate 17,417, forward strand.
AATCCTGATTCAGAAATAATGAAAGGCGCTACAAGCGG
>JACRNI010000079.1 GCA_016234925.1 Deltaproteobacteria bacterium
AATGTCATTGCGAGGCGAAGCCGAAGCAATCTCTTGGGATTGCCGCAGTCGCTTACGCTCCTTCGCAATGACAACAAGTTGTCATCTGTGTAATCGTATTTCAAAATCTGTGTAATCAATTTCTTCATGGGAGGTTTTGATGTCTGAACAAATTTCAAGATACGAGCCGCATCATATTGAAGAAAAGTGGCAAAACATATGGGAAGGAAAAAAGGTCTTCACTGTAACAGAGGACTCTGCAAAGGAAAAATATTACCTGCTTGAGATGTTTCCATATCCATCCGGGAAAATCCATATGGGGCATGTCAGAAATTATTCAATAGGCGATATTATTGCTCGGTTTCAAAGGATGAGAGGCTTTAATGTGCTTCATCCAATGGGCTGGGACTCATTCGGCATGCCTGCTGAAAACGCTGCAATCCAGCATGGAACACACCCTGCAAAATGGACGCGTGAAAACATATCCTACATGAAAGCCCAGTTAAAAAAAATGGGGCTGTCATATGATTGGACAAGAGAGGCTGCGACATGCAGCCCTGATTATTATAAATGGAATCAATGGCTTTTTTTAAAGATGTATGAAAAGGGGCTTGCATACAAAAAGAAGTCATATGTGAACTGGTGTCCAAAGTGCGAGACAGTGCTGGCAAACGAACAGGTTATTGACGGCATTTGCTGGAGATGCGATACAAGCGTAGAAAAACGAGACCTTGAGCAGTGGTTTTTGAAGATTACCAATTATGCAGAAGAACTTCTTGATGATTTGGATAAACTTAAAGGCTGGCCAGAACGCGTTGGGACAATGCAGAGGAACTGGATAGGCAAATCAATCGGCGCAGAAATTGATTTTCCAGTTGACAATTCACAGGATAAAATCAAGGTTTTTACAACAAGACCTGATACTTTGTATGGCGCGACATTTATGTCCATTGCGCCTGAACATCCGATGGTTGAAAAATTGGTGGCCAACAATCAGCAAAGAGCGGTTAGGGAATTTTTAGAAAAGATAAAAAAGCAGGATAGGAGAAGCCAAGCAGAGGCATTCATTGAAAAGGAAGGTGTTTGGACAGGCTCATACTGCATAAATCCTTTAACCAATAAAAAGATACCCATATACATTGCAAACTTTGTTCTTATGGAATATGGAACAGGCGCTGTTATGGCTGTGCCAACGCATGACCAGAGGGATTTTGAATTTGCAAAAAAATATAATCTATCAATGGAGATTGTTATCCAGCCAAAGGATAAAAAACTGGATGCGCGGACAATGACCGAAGCATATGTTGATGACGGCATTCTGGTAAATTCGGAAAAATTTAATGGTATGGATAACAAAGATGCAGTGGCGGCAATAGTAAAACATCTTGAAGAAAAAGGCATTGCTAAAAAATCTATTTCCTACAAATTAAAGGACTGGGGCATATCTCGCCAACGTTACTGGGGCTGCCCCATACCGCTCATATACTGTGATTCCTGCGGAACTGTGCCTGTGCCGTATGAAAAACTGCCTGTAATCCTGCCAGAGGATGTTGAATTTACAGGAGAGGGCGGTTCGCCGCTTGCAAAGTCTTCTGAATTTATAAAAACAAGATGCCATTGGTGCGGGAGTAATTCTGCAAAACGGGAAACAGATACAATGGACACATTTATTGATTCATCATGGTATTTTTTGAGATACACATCCCCTTTGGAAAACTCTCTGCCGTTTAATAAAGACAAGGCAAGATATTGGATGCCGGTTGACCAGTATATTGGCGGCATTGAGCATGCAGTGCTTCACCTTTTGTATTCAAGGTTTTTTACAAAGGTTATTAGAGACATTGGTCTTGTTACAATTGATGAGCCTTTCACAAACCTTTTAACACAGGGCATGGTCATAAAAGACGGCGCAAAGATGAGCAAATCTAAAGGCAATGTTGTTGACCCTGATGATTTAATCAAAAAATACGGCGCTGACACAGCAAGGTTATTCTCTCTATTTGCAGCGCCGCCTGAAAAGGATTTGGAATGGAGCGATGAATCTGTTGACGGCTCGTACAGATTTTTAAACAGGGTGTGGAGGCTGGTGGAAGAGTGCAGGGTTCAAGGGTTCAAGGGTTCAAGGGTTCAAGGCGGAAAAGATGAAGAAACAAATCTCAAATATCCATTATGGCAGGAGATGAATAAAACAATCAAAAAGGTTACAGATGATATTGAGAGATTCCACTTTAACACAGCAATTGCAGCGCTTATGGAATATCTAAATTTTCTTTACAAATATGAAGATAAAGGCTCGCCTCTTTTCAAGGATGCTGTTGAAACGCTTATTGTTCTGCTCTCGCCGTTTGCCCCGCATATATCAGAAGAACTCTGGCAGATGATGGGAAACAAGGAAATGCTTGCAAATCGTGAATGGCCGTCTTATGATGAAAAGGCGCTTATTAAGGAAGAGGCTACTCTGGTTGTCCAGATAAACGGCAAGGTAAGAAATCGTATAAATATCCCTGCTGGCTCAAGCCAGAAAGAGGCTGAAGAGATTGCATCTAATGACGAAAAGATAAAAGAATGGCTAAAGGATAAAAAGATAAAAAAAGTTATATATGTTCAGGATAAGATACTAAATGTGGTGGTGGGGTGAAAATATGGGTCAAGGGTCAAGGCGGGTACCCATCCGAAGGATGGGTGGGGGTCAGGGGTCAAAAACAAAAAAATATACTGCTTACTGCTTACTGCTTATTGCTTGCTTGCTGCTTTCTTCATGCGGCTATCATATTGCAGGCAAGGGCGGTAATTTTCCCGGCAATATAAAAACCGTGTCTATTCCATTTTTTAAGAATCAAACCCAGCGGCCTGATGTTGAGTCTGTTATTACATCCGCTATAGTCGATGAGTTTATAACAAGCGGCATTGTTAAAGTTATAAGCAATGGCGAAGCGAAACTCCAAGGCACTATCAAGGGTTATACACTAACACCTATTTCATTTAATAAAAATGATGTTCTGCAAGAGTATCGTTTGACCATACAACTTGAACTCTACCTCGTAAGAATTTCCGACAATAAGGTTTTATGGCAGGACAAGGCATTTACAGATTATGAGGATTTTAAGGTTACAACAAGCGATGTTACCGCAACAAAGGCTGCAGAATGGGATGCCTTAAAAAAGATGGCAAAGGACAGCGCTAGGCTTATTAAGGAAAGGATGCTGGAAGATTTTTAGTTCACGCTCAAAAATTGCCCATCTGCTTCGTTGCTGCGCTGCTCGCATACCTGTAACGTTGCCCTTTATGGGCAACGAAACCGCTGGGGATAAACCCCAGCGCTACATGCTAAAGCCATGTTTCTACAGCCTTGCAGATGGGCAATTTTTGAGCATGAACACCTTTGAATTTTTATATGACCGCTATTTTTGACAGATTAAAAAAAAATATCCTTCCAATATATTATCTCTACGGCACAGAGGAATTTTTAATTGAAGGCGCATTAAATGTCTTAAAAGCAATGCTTGTGCAGCCGTCTTTTAAGGATCTAAACTGCCAAACATTTCACATCAAGGAATCTGATATATCATCCATCATATCCGCAAGCCAGACAATGCCTTTTATGTCAGACAGAAGGGTTGTTATTGTAAAAGGCGCAGAAGGTCTAAACGATGCGCAATCTTTGGAAATGCTTGAATATGCAAAAAATCCATGCCCTGCAGCATCTCTCATCTTGATTGCAAATACCGGAAAGATAGATAAAAGAAGCGGACTGTTTTCAGAATTTGAAAAAAAAGGCTGTTCATTCGCATTCAATTCCCTGCCAAAAAAAGAACTGCCTTTATGGATAAAAACAGAGATAAAAAATAGAGGAAAGGACATATCAAACGAGGCAGTAGCCTATCTTATAAATGCGGCTGGCGAAGAGTTAATGGATTTAAAAGGGGAGATTGATAAACTCACATTATTTGTTGGCGGCAAGAAAATCATAGATTTATCTGATGTTGAAATAATTGTCTCTGATATAAAAATGAATTCCATATTTGATTTTACTGACTCTGTCGGCAAAAAGGATTTTAAAACCGCATTAAAGGCATTGGATAAAATAATTGAACACGGAGAAATACCTATAAAGATACTCGGCATGATAGCAAGGCAGTTCAGGATATTATTAAAAATAAAGACGCTGAAAAAGAGAAATACCCCGCAAAATAAGATTGCTTCACTCGCAGGTGTATCGCCTTATTTTCTTGATAACTATATAAAACAGGTCAGCCGGTTTACAGAAGACGAATTATTGGCAGTCTTTAATAAACTTCATAAAACAGACATCGCCCTGAAATCAGAAAGACTGCAAGGCTTGATACTTGAAAGACTTGTTATGGAATTGTGTTTAGGCGCCAACTGATGCAGCCGCAGGCTTCATGCCTGCGTAAAATAACGCACCCGTAAAGGGTGCGGCTACTTACTTTCCAATAGAATTCACTGCCTTTGCCAAACGGGAAATCCTTCTTGAAGCATTATTCCTGTGCAAAACGCCTTTTGTAACAGCCTTGTCAAGAAACCTTACAGCGCTTGCAAGGGCTGTCTTTGCGCTATCCGCCTTGCCTTCTTTAACTGCCTCTCTTACCTTTTTAACAGCGCCCTTAACACCCGACATTACAGCAGTATTGCTGGTCTCTCTCTTTAAACTTTGTTTGTGCCTTTTTATTGCAGAACTGTGAGTTGCCAATTTATAACCTCCAAATTTAAATAATAATTTGATTTATTCTCTGAACTTTATAACTATTATTCATTTCTTTGTCAAGAATTTAATCTCTTTAATATATCTATACCGCGCTATTTACCTGCCTTTTACACGGAATAATAAAGGTGAATGTGCTCCCCTTATTAACCTCGCTTTCAACATAGATTCTGCCTCCGTGCATCTCAACCAGACTTTTTGTCAGGGCAAGCCCCAAACCAAGACCTCCATGTTCCCTTGATTTAGCGCCTTCCGCCTGTTCAAACTGCCCAAATATCCTTTCCTTGTCTTCAAGTTTAATCCCTACGCCTGTATCAATAACTGATACCTTCAAACACTCTTGTCTATTTATTATCTCACCGTCTGACATTTCTAATGATACGGTCACCTTCCCATTATTTGGCGTAAATTTTATGGCATTAGTGAGTAGATTATAAAGGATTTGCTTGAACATTATCTCATCTGCTGTAATAGAAATTTCGCCTACAGTATTTTTAATGCCCAAACCAATATCTTTTTTGTGCGCTATCGGCTGTATTATATGCATAACCTCATCTACAATGCCTGCAACGGAAATTTGATTATATTCCATATGCATCTTGCCCGCCTCTATCCTTGCAAGGTCAAGAATAGAATTTATCAATTGCAAGAGATGCCTGCCGGAATTAAGCACATTCGTAACATACCTTGTCTGTTTTTCATTCAATTCGCCGAATGTGCCTGACAAAAGAATGTCTGAAAAACCAATAACAGAATTTAAAGGCGTTCTAAGTTCATGGCTCATGCTTGCGATAAAATGGCTTTTGAGTTTGTTTGATCTCTCAAGTTCCTTGTTTGCATTTTCAAGTTCCATTGTCCTTTCAAATATCCTTTTTTCAAGGTTTTCATTCAGTTCTTTTAGTTCCCTGTTTTTATTCTGTATCTCCTTCCTTATGCTCTTATCCTCTGTTATATCCTTGCTAATGCCGACAGTGCCTATAATATCTCCTTTACTATTTCTAATATGTGAGATTGTAAGGCTTATATCAATAGGGTTTCCATTTTTTGTCATAAGACGAGTCTCATAATTTGAGACATGGTCTTCTCTGTCTAACAACACAAGAATATTTTCCCGCTCGCGGCTGTCCTGATAAAAACCGGACATATCGCTGCCAACCACCTCACCTCTCGTATAACCCAATATCCGCTCTGCGCCTTTATTAAATTCAACAATCCTTCCTGTTATATCAGTTGTTATAATCATATCAGCAGAGTCATTTAAGATATTGTTTAGATATTCCTTTGCTTCCAATAATGCATTATTTTTCTCTGCAAGTTCCTCCAAAAGCGCAGACCTTTGAAGAAGGGTTTTATTCACCTCATCCTTTTCTTTATGAACCTTTTTTACAA
>JACRNI010000080.1 GCA_016234925.1 Deltaproteobacteria bacterium
ACCTTATCAACTTCTTGGGGACTGCCTGTTAAAAACTGCCATGCCTTCGGGTCTGCCTCGTGCTTTTTTGCATATGCCTTTAGCGCCTTTGGCATATCTCTTTCAGGGTCAATTGTCAATGAAACAAGGATAAGTTCCCTGCCCATCTTGTCTTTCATTGCCTTTTGCACATCTTTAAACTTTGTGATTAAGGCAGGGCATGTCTCGACGCAGGATGTATAGATAAAGTTCATTAAAGCAACCTTGCCCTTAAAATTCTTCAACCCAATCTTTTTGCCATCCTGATTTACAAACATGAAATAAGGCGCTGGATTAGAGGTTTTTAACGGCTCAGGAAACATTTGCTGGTTTTGCGCCGCACCTCCGCTATTATCAGCATGTCCCGAATGCTCGCTGCCCGCAGATGCAAATGAAGAATAAACTGTAAAAAAGAATATACTGATTATGAATGTAATATAAATTTTCATGGCAAGTATAGTTATAATAAATGTGTAATATTGTCAAATCAATAAATCCAGTTAGAAATCTCTTTCCAACGAGATTGAGTAATATCAATAATTTTATAGCGGATTTCTAACGGGATGAATATGATTTTAGTCATATATAAGATTTTTGATTAGGATTATACTAATTGCAATATTGCGAAACTAATTGATTGGTGAAATTCGGCAGCCGCAGGCTTTACGCCTGCGGTGAAAACGCAACCATAAAGGTTGCGGCTGCCATTTTCGGAGCAAATAATAAATGTACCGCAAAATATTATCCATTGGACATACTGGAATGCTTTTCATAGAAGACCTTTTTAACAGGGTCTTCTCGCCGAGATTCAATCCTTTTTATTACCTTGGGGCGATCGCCTTCTTCTTTCTCTGGTTCGTCCTTGGGTCAGGCATATACCTTTTATTTTATTACCGCATAAATGTCGATGAAGCGTACAACTCGCTTGAATATCTGACAAAAGAACAGTGGTGGCTAGGCGGCATAATGAGAAGCATCCACAGATACGCATCTGACGGACTCATGCTTGCGATGCTGCTGCATCTTGTAAGGGAATTTCTAAATGACAGATACCGCAACTGGAGATGGGTGGCATGGGTATCAGGCGTAGCGCTGATGCTCGTATTCTGGGTAGAGGGTGTAACAGGCTACTGGATGGTCTGGGACCAGAGGTCTTTGGTTATCGCCTCAATAACCACCAAGTTTATTGACTTTCTCCCGATATTCGGCGAACCTCTTGCGCGGGCGTTTTTAAGCAGTTCAACTGTTTCAAATCTTTTATTTATAGGCGTTATATTTGTTCATCTGTCTTTGCCGACCTTAATACTCATAGCAGCATGGATACATCTTGTACGAATATCCCGTCCTGTTATAAATCCGCCTGCATTATTAAACAAGGCTATTGGGGTTTTGCTGCTTGCCATGTGTATTATAATCCCTGCAACAAGCCGGATGCCGGCAGATTTAACTATTGCAGCGGCAAGATTCGGCATAGACTGGCTCTATCTTCCGATATATCCGATGATGGCAGCGCTGCCTGCATGGTATTCATGGGTAATCGTCGGCATAGGCATAATAGTCCTCACATTCCTTCCTTGGTCAATAAAATCTGAAAATCTGGCAAAGGCAGAGATTATCTTGGAAAACTGCAATGGATGCGAACTCTGCTTTAAGGACTGTCCATATGAGGCTGTGTATATGAGGAAAAGGACGGATGGCAGACCATATGAATTTGAGGCGGTTGTTGTTGAAAAAAAATGCGCATCCTGCGGTCTATGCGTCGGCGCATGTGATTTCCATGCAGTAGATTTATTGGACAGGACAGAAAATCAGATAAAGGATGAGATAACAAACCTTTTAAAACATACAACAAGTGATGGCGCAGATAAGAGATTCTTTACACCTCAAGCCATAAATGAACAAAAGATTCTGGCAGTTGTCTGCGGTTACGGCGTTCATATGAAAGGTCTTATAAACCCTGATACAAGGGCATTAAAAGATATGCCGAATGTAAGGGTTATGCTCCTCCCATGCGCTGCGATGCTGCAGCCGTCAATGATGGAACATGCCTTCATAAAAGGGGCAGACGGCATATTCATATCGGGCTGCGAGGTCAATGACTGTCATTTTAGAGAAGGAAACATATGGCTTGAACAAAGGGTTTTGAACAACAGACCTCCTGTTTTAAAGAAAAAGGCAATTGACCCTGAAAAGATAAGGGTTGTATGGTTCTCAGCAATACATACGAAGGAATTTTTAAATGAACTTATAGATTTTAACAATGAATTAAAAACAAAAAAAACCGAAAAGAAAATGGTTATCCATCGGTTTGTAAAGGACAGGCTAACATTCACTGGCATTTCTGTGTTAACCCTTGCAGCAGCAGTAACGCTCTATCTTTCTAATGCGCCATATACATTCTTTAAAGAATCGGATTCACTTCTTGTGTTTAGTTTCAAGCACAGCGGAAAACCGTCAAAGATTAAAAAGGCTCTCCCTGATGAAGAACTTCAAAAACTTCCCAAACATATGCGCCCTAAATCCGAGGTTGTGGTCAAGAGATTTCCTGTTTACGCTGAAATTAATATAGACGGCAAAACAGTCATGGCAGAGGCATTTAGACCTGCAGGCATGTGGCAAAACGGCTCATCATTTGCCTTTGAAAAGATTGTTGTGGAGCCGGGCAGGCATAAAATGATTATAAGATTAAGCGAATCAAATAATCCGAACAAGGCTGATTATGTTTATGAAGACACGATTGATTTTAAAGCAGGAAGGACAGTTACATTTGATTTTGATGAAAAGGAAAAAAGGTTTATTATTGCAAGATAATTTTTATTATAGTGAAAGCAATAAATAACTTGACATTTCTTTCTGTCATTCCCGAGGTTTTAATCGGGAATCCGACATAAATAGAGTAACCACAAGTTATTTATTGCCTTTAGTATAGGCAATAGTTTTTAATCCGCAAATCTCTAACATCTTTATCATATCAATGCTGTTTTTAACAACCTCTGCCAGCGCCTTTATATTCACATCCTGTTTGTCTTTAAAACAAACACCCTGCTGCACGGGCAGCCTCTTTATAGCCCTTACCTCATTCAAAAAACCAGTCCTGAATTCATCATTATCAAATATGCCGTGGATGTATGTGCCCCAGATTTTGCCGTTATCTGATATTGCGCCGTCATGTATTTTGACATAACGGTTATTTCTGATTGTTATTACAGAAAACGACTGTTCCCTGCCATTCGTTTCTCCCATATGAATCTCATAGCCTTTAACTTTTGACTTTTGACTTTTGACTTTTGACTTTATCTCTGCTTCTACCTGATAGGTATTCTTTTCTTTTTCCAAAATTGTTTCCATATCCAGCAGCCCAAGCCCTTTTGTTTTTTTTGCGCTGGATTCCATTCCATACGGGTCATTTACACATCTGCCGAGCATCTGGAAGCCGCCGCATATGCCGATAACCCTTCCACTATTCTTTGCATAATTGATTATTTTATTTGCAATGCCTGCATCCCAAAGCCATTTAAGGTCTTCAAGCGTATTCTTGCTGCCGGGGATTATGATTACATCAGCCTCATCAAGTTCCTCTGGATTTGAAACATATCTGAGAACAATATCTGTCTCATGCTTAAATGCATCAAAGTCTGTAAAATTGGAAATTCTAGGCAATTTTATTATTGATATATTTATTTTTTCTTGAACCCTTGAACCCCCACCCATCCTTCGGATGGGTACCCGCCCTTGAACCCTCTCTAACACTACCCCATCCTCATCAGGCAGGATTATATCTTTCAGATACGGCACAACACCGAGGACTGGCAAGCCTGTTTTATGTTCCAGAAAATCCAAGCCTGCTTTTAGAAGTTCAAAATCACCCCTGAATTTGTTTATAATAAATCCTTTAACCCTTTGTTTTTCAGCATTGCTTAATAATTCCATTGTCCCAACCAGAGATGCAAAAACCCCTCCCCTGTCAATGTCGCCCGCTAAAATCACAGGGCTGTCAACCATCTCTGCAAGACCCATGTTTGCAATGTCATTTTCTCTCAAATTTATTTCAGCAGGGCTTCCTGCGCCTTCAATAACAATTACATCATATTCTTCTGCCAGCCTTTTATAACTCTCAATCACATATTTTTTAGCCTCTTTTTTGAATTTGTGGTATTCTTTTGCATTCATATTGCCGTAAATTTTGCCGTGTATAATAACCTGCGAACCCATATCTGATGTTGGTTTTAAAAGGATTGGATTCATATCAACGGTCGGCTCAATCCCTGCTGCCTCTGCCTGAAAAACCTGAGCCCTGCCCATCTCGCCGCCGTCCTTTGCAGCAAAGGAATTTAAAGCCATATTCTGCGCCTTGAATGGCGCGACCTTTAAGCCGTTATCTTTTAATATTCGGCAGATGGCCGCGACAAGGATGCTCTTGCCGACATGAGAAGATGTCCCCTGAATCATTATTGGATATGCTGGATTTTTTGATTTTTTCATGATATGATATTCACAGATGTATCAAATCTGCCGATATAAAAGGTAAAGGCTCTTATGTTAAAATCAAGATTAAAATCTTTCTTGTTTTTTATCACTGCTTTAACTGCCTTTGCTTCTGCAGCGCTTGGGGCAATGCCTGCGTCCGCTGCAAGTGTGGATAATACTGCAAACAGGGTTAATTCCGTAGCCCGACAAATATCTAAAGTTGCTGGAACTGATATAAAAATATTTGTCATAAAAGACAGCACGCCAGAGGCATATATATATCCGGGCGGCATCATAGTCCTTACAAACGGTATTTTAGAGATTGCAAAGACAAATGATGAACTTGCATTTGTCATAGGCCATGAAATCAGCCATATCATAAATAACAGCAATCATGAAACAATATCCTATATTATAAATAGCCATAACATCCCTCTGCTTATAAAACACGAGATAGAGGCTGACATCTCCGGAATGCTCCTTGCAGAAAAGGCTGGCTTTAACCCGTTTGCATCTGTAAAACTCCTTGCAAAGATGCTCAAAGACCCTTCTCAGTCATTTGATGAAAGGCTTGAGGCAATGTCAAGATTCCTTTCTAACAAATGGGACCCTTACTACTGGGCTGAATAGAATAAAGGTTTAGGTTGAGGTTTAGGTTGAGAATTTCCTTGACCTTAACCTTAACCTAATTTTCTTTCATACCCCCTCGTCGTTATCATCTTGCCTTCTGATAAAAATGTCTGACTGTTTCCAATAATTACAATTGTTGTCATATCTATAAAATCATAGCATCCCTTAATATCTTTTAGCGTAGTTATTTTAATCTCTTCATCTTTCCGTGTTGCATCCCTTACAATCCCGACAGGTGTTTTTGCGTCTCTATATCTTGATATGATTCCTATTGCCTCATCAATCTGCGTTATCCTTTTTTTGCTTTTTGGGTTGTATAAAACAATTACAAAATCTCCGCTTGCAGCAGCATCAAGCCTTTTTTTGATGACATCCCAAGGCGTCAGAAGGTCGCTCAGCGATATGGATGCAAAGTCATGCATTAAAGGCGCGCCAAGCAAGGCGCTTGCCGCACAAAATGCAGGGACGCCGGGGATGACTTCAATTTCAAATGAATCGGAGAGCCGGGGAATGGGTGAAACGGAGAATTGTTTCTCCGTTTCTCCGTTTCTCCGTTTCTCCCCTTCTTCATCTCTTTGTCTGTTGAACATCAACTCCAGCACCAGCCCTGCCATTCCATATATTCCTGAATCCCCGCTTGAAACAACTGCAACCTTTTTGCCGCCCATAGCAAATTCAATCGCCTTTTGACATCTTTCTATCTCCTGTGTCATACCGGTTGAAAAGACCTCTTTACCTTTTATGAGCGGTAAAATTAAATCAATATATGTCTTGTAGCCAACAATTACTTCAGACTTTTCCAGAACATCTTTTGCCTTAAATGTCAGATGTTCCAAACCGCCTGGACCAATGCCTACAATATAAATAATACCTTTATTTTTCATAAACCTCCTTTCAAAAGCAGCCCTATTTTGCCACAAGATTTCTGCACAGGCAAGGAATTAAACTTGTCCTGAATTCATTTCAGGAAAAAACAAAAAAATAATTTTAATTTTCCCTGTTAATTTTAAATTTTCCTTGACTATGAACCATCGGACTTAAGGAAGACGGGACAGTGGTGGCGCAGCAGAGTATAACGACTATGTCCAAATAAATGTTGACTGGACCAATATAAAGCAGCCTGCTTGCCTGTATGTTCAAAACCTTATAAGTTATATTCAGAATAATCACTAACTTCCAACCGCCCTCCCCTTGCCATTGGGGCTGTGTCATAACCCCATTTTTATGGTAGTCGCAGGCTTTAGCCTGCGTTCAACCCATTGATTTTATTGACTCTCAGCGCAACCTAAAGGTTGCGGCTACCAATTATGACACAGCCTAATTGGGGCGGGAATGCAATACTAAGTGTTATTTCTTTGAAAGGGAGGGAGATAAAGCCCCATTCTTTTAGGGTTTACCTCTTTCTGGCTCAAAGTGATTATCTCCTCTTTACATATCCCTCCTGATTTTAGTCCGTAAAATAGCGATTAAATACCTCGCTATTTTACAAACCTGCGATTTGCCTGCCATACTTCGTTATCGGACAATTTTTGCTCCTCACCATATTGGTGATATATGGCTCGTCGTAAAAATTGTCCGCTGCCTCGTCTGGCATGCAGTTAATTGCCTTTCTAAAATCCTTTTGTTATATTTGAAAAATGGATATTTTCAAAGATACAAAATCCTTTTTCTATATAACCCTTATTATTTTTCTCTCCAGCACAACTTATATTAGAAATATCGTCTGGGGAAACGGCCTAACACTCTGGGAAGATGTAGTAAAAAATGCTCCGCAAAAAGAAAGGGGGCACAATAACTTGGGGATTGCCTACGATGAGATACAAAATCGATTAGATGAGGCAATGAAGGAGTATCTCACTGCATTAAGGATTAATCCTTACTATCCCGAAGCCCATCATAATTTAGGAAATGTTTATCTTAAAGAAGGCAGAATAGATGAGGCGGTAAAGGAATATGAGACGGTATTGAGATTAGAACCTGCTTATGCAAAGGCATATAATAGTCTTGGGGTTGCTTATTTTAAGCAGGGTAGGATAGATGATGCCATAATAAAATACCTCACGGCGTTAAGGCTTAAACCTTTTTTTCCAGAGGCACATAATAATCTTGGGAATGCCTATGCCGAACAAAATAGATTTGATGAGGCAATAAAAGAATATCTGAAGGCATTGGAAATCAGCACTGACTATGCAAATGCCCATTATAACCTAGGGAATGCCTATTATAATCAGGGACGGTTGGATGAGGCAGCAAGAGAATACCTTACAGCATTGAAAATCAATCCAAAGGAGACAGAGGCACATAATAATCTTGGGTTTGTCTATTATTCGCTTGGGAGAATGGATGAGGCAATAAAAGAATACCTGACTGCCTTGGGGCTCAAACCTGACAATGTTGATGCCCATTACAATCTTGGCCGTGCTTATAAGACGAAGGGTTTAAAAGAAGAGGCAAAAAAGGAATTTGAAATTGTATTAAAACTAAAGCCCGACCATCTCCAATCTCGTCAGGCAATTGAAGGATTGAAACAATGAAGGTTATACACCCCTTCCATATACTCACTCCCCTTACCCTACCCCAGAATAATAGGTTTTAATCCATTATAAAACAGAGATGCTTAAACAAAAAATAAGTTGCAAGGAGTGGATTCCTCTGCTAGACTTGCCAATATATCTATGTATCTCAAAATCATGGAGGGTTATATATGAAAAAAATATTGATGGCAATCTTTTTAAGCATAATGTCCTATGGCATTGCCAATGCCCAAGATGTCCAGACAGTTACATCAAAGGGCGTTTCTGCAATTGAGCAGGGAAACACTGCGATTGCAAGGGATATTGCCTTGCAGGATGCCCTGCGAAACGCAGTTGAACAGGCAGTCGGCACAATGATTGATTCAGAAACGCTTGTTGAGAGTTATCAGGTGTTAAGGGACAGCGTTTACAGTAAAAGCAGCGGTTATATTCAGAAATATACAGTGCTTAAAGAAGGTTCAACAGCGCCCACGCTTTATGAGGTTACTGTCTCTGCTGTTGTAAAGACAGAGGGTTTGAAAAATGATTTGGGTGCGCTCGGGCTTCTGCACGCAAGGGCTGGAAAGCCGAGGGTCTTGTTTATGATTGCAGAGCAGAATATCGGGCAGCAGTTTTATACATTCTGGTGGGGAGGCAAAAGCGAATTTAAGGCGCAGCATTATGATATGTCTGCATCAGAGACAGCATTAAAAGAGGAATTTATAAACAAGGGTTTTAATATTGTTGACATATCAGTTGCAACAGGAAAGATTGATATTGCAAATGCGTATAGGATTGCTGATTTGACAGACACAGGCGCAAGGGAAATCGGCAGAAAACTCGGCGCAGAGGTTGTTATAAAAGGAAAGGCATTTGCAAAGGAAGGACCAAAAACACCCGGAAGCGCAGTCAGTCCATATATAGCGGATATAACAGCATCAGCGATTAGGGTTGATAACGGCGCTGTGATTGCATCTTCAAGGGGGCATGGCGTTGCAAGGCATATTTCAGAGGTCTCAGGCGGAACAGAGGCATTGGAAAAGGCAAGCAAGGAAATGGCGGAAAAAATCATAGAACAAATCACCCAGAAATGGTCAAGCGAGGTTACAACAGGCGGCATAATACAGATGACTGTAAAAGGCGCGGCATATTCTGACTTGACAAAATTCAAAAATCTTTTGCAGCAGAGGGTCAGGGGCATAAAATCAATATATCAGAGGAGTTTTGAAGGCGGTGTTGCTGTGCTGGATATTGAGGCAAAAGGCAATGCCCAGTCTTTAGCAGATGAGATTTCAACAAAAGATTTCAGCCCCCTGCGTATAAATGTTACAGGCGCAAGTTCAAATACGATAGAGGTAAGCATCGGTAGGTAGGTATATTTAAAATCCAGACAAGTAGTTGAAGGACCTCGCAGCAAACCGCGGGGATTCTTCAACATGGACCTTTATATGGATATAAAGGAGGTGTTTGAAAATGTCTACCCGACAAAAGAGAGATGAATATATATCCAGAGTAATATCAAGATTAGTTAAGGGTCTCAAAGAAAACTACCAGCCTGAGAAGATTATTCTTTACGGCTCATACGCCTATGGCACGCCTGATGAGGCAAGTGATATTGACCTCTTAATAATAAAGAAAACAAATGAAAGACCAATAGACAGGCGGATAGCGGTGCGGAGATTGGTATCTGATATAAGAAGAAAGATACCTTTTTCATCTCTGGTATTAACCCCTGAAGAACTGGCAGATCGTTTGGGAATAGGGGATGATTTTTTTATAGAGATTACAAATAAGGGGAGAGTTCTTTATGAAAGATAGAGAATCCCTGCTGCCAAAGGACTGGTTTTATAAGGCAGACCTTGATATAAAACGGGCAGAGATACTGCTAAATCCAGTATAATTTATGTGTAATCTAATTATATTCCCATTCAGATTTCTAATCCTTATTTTTTCAATAATAATTTACCTCGTCTCTTATGGTCTTTTATATGCGGGTGTTGATGAAAAGGTGGAGGTGGAGGGATATGCAGTAGTGGTTTCTGGCAATAAGGAAATAGCAAGGGATAAGGCAGTATATGCTGCCTTAAAAAGTGCAATAGAACAGGCTGTCGGCGTCAGGATTGAGTCAGATACACTTGTCAAGAATTTTGAACTCATCAATGACAGAATTTATGCCCAAACCGCGGGTTTTATCAAACGGTATAAAATAATAAGAGAAATAATGGAAGGTGATAGTATAAGGGTGCAGATTGAGGCGGTTGTTGCAACTGCTAATTTAGAGCAGGAATTGGATGCAATAGGCATCCTGATAAAGGCTGTTGGAAATCCAAGGATTATGCTCTTAATTTCGGAACAGAATGTCACACAGGAGAAGCCATCACCGTGGTGGGTGGCGGGAGATACAGTTGACCTCGGAATCATAGAAAATACCCTTATTACAAGATTTCACGAGAAGAAATTTGATAGATTTGTTGACCGTGAGGCTGTTTTACAGGGCATCAAGAAAAATATATCCAAGACAGGGAGTTTAAGTCATGATATAAACAATGATATGGCAATGAGGCTCGCATCAGAGGGTGAGGCAGAATTGGTAATAGTGGGCAGGGGTATTGCAAAATCAGGACAGCCTATTATGGGAACATCCATCCGCTCAATTCAGGCAAATATATCTGCCAGGGTGATAAGCCCGGATAGCGGTGAGGTTCTTGCATCTTTCACAACCAGCGCTGTGGCAGCACATGTAGACTCTATTACAGGAGGGTCAGAGGCGCTGAAAAAGGCAGCAAACGAATTGTCAGATAAACTTATATCACAGATACTGTCTAAATGGCAGAAGAAGATGGGCGGCGCAAATACTGTAAAACTTGTAATACCAGATATTAAATTTGACAAACTTGCAGATTTTAAGATATTTCTGAAATCAAACATTATAGGTGTAGTGGATATCTATGAACGAAGTTTTAGAGACAATATTGCAAAGATTGATGTTGACTTTAAAGGAACAGCAAGGGCATTGGCTCAAGATTTGAGCAGTAAAATATTTAACGGGAATAGAATAGAGATAATTTCGCTTACCGGGAATGCTGTTGAAATAAGGCTTGTGAAGCAATGAGGTGTCAGATAATATTATAAGGATTTAATTCGTTGACACTGAAAAAATACTCGCTTATAGCGAAAAACATGGAGGATTGATTATGAAAAGTAGATTGGTATTTTTGTTAATCAGCATACTGGCATCTATTTATGGTTGTGTGACCCCTGGACTGGAGAGTTTTAATTTAGGTCAGGACCTTGCTAAAAATGATAGATTGGAAGAAGCGATTGTTATGCTTGAGGATGCAGTTAATAAAGAACCTCAAAACACCCAATATCTGGAGTCCTTATCCAAGGCAAAGGAGACGCTGGCTGCAAGGTATCTGGAAAAGGCAAGGTCTATACTTGCCCAAACACCTCTCACATACGATAGGGTAATGTCTGCTCATCAAGAGGTTGAAAAGGCGGTTCGCCTTATGCCAAAAGGTAAAGATGCAGAAAACCTCGCGGCAAAGGTAAAATCTGAACTGGATGGGATATCCAGAAAGGCAGAAACACTGTATGCCGATGCTGCAAAGGCTGTTGAGAAGAATCAGTGGGCTGATGCAGTAAAAAAATTGAGGGAGATAAACAGATTCTACCCTAACTATCTTGATGTTTCTTTAAAACTTAAGCAGGTTGAGGATAATGGGGTTTCGTATTACTTGAAAGAGGCTGAGAGGTTTAAAAAAACCGAAGATTGGGGGGATACAATTAAGTCGCTGACATTTGCTCGTGAGATAATGCCAGAAAAGGTTGAGATAACAGATGGATTAAAAGAAGCCGCTTCAAAACACAAGCCGGATTACTATTTCAGTAAAGCGGAGGAGTATTCAAAGAAGGGTGATTGGGATACAGCAATCTCATTTTTAGAAAAGGCAAGTCGTGTTGGTCTTGATGCAGAGAAGGCTTCATTGATAAGGCAGCATGCTGCACAATACTACATTGACCAGGGTAATCAATACCTTGCTAAAAAGAGGTTATACAGCGCGTATTCCAGTGTGGTGAATGCGATGAATTATGGCCCATCTATAAAAGGTGAATCAGGTGCAGCAAATGTTATAAAGCAACTTCTCGGCGCTATGGCTGAGAAGGCAGCCGCTTATGATAGTCAAGGATTTCTGGGGAATGCCTTTGTATGGTACGAAAAGATTATGACTCTAAATCAAGACTACCCAGACCTATTTTTCAAAATGCAGTCTCTAAAGGATAGGATTAGAAACAGGGTTATAAGAAAGATAGCGATAATGGATTTTAGTCCACCTTCAGGTAATTCGGATGCCGGCAAAATAGTGACAGATAGTCTGCTCTCATATATCACTGTTAATGCCAGTACTGATGTAAAGATACTTGCACGAGATGTATTGGGTGCCATCTTAAAAGAGATAGAATTGGGACAGGCGGGTCTTTATGATATTGAGAGTGCTAAAAAGGCAGGAAAACTCCAGGGCACAGATGTGTTTATCTTCGGAAGCGTGTTAAATTATAACGTAGATAAAAATGTTTCCGAAGGGTACAAGATAGAGAATGTGGTTACTGGTAAAAAAACTATCCAGAATCCATCTTATCAGATGTGGCTAATGTCTTTGGGGGGACGAAGGCCAACTGATGAAGATTTGAAAAATGCCCCCCCAACAAATATTATTGAAGAGATTAGAGAGACCGTCAAGTATAAGGTTGGCACAGAAAAGAAAAGGGCTACCATTGGTGTTTCGTTCAGGGTAATTGATCTGGAGCAAGGTGAGGTTGTTATTACAAAGACTATAAAAAAGTCGCATGAAGTCAAAGATGACTATTCAGAAGGTGTTGCATTTGCTAATATCAAGTTTGACCCGCTAGAAATTCCTTCCGATTCTGAAATTATTGAGAAGGTAACCCAGGATATTGTTGCAGAGTTGGGCCATGAGGTTCTCTCCCGTTTTCAGAATCTTCAGACCCAGTACTTCGGTTTAGGCGAGATGTATAAAAAGAAGCGAGAGTATGAAAAGGCGATTGAGAAATATTCTGATGCAATCAATCTTGAGGATATGAAGAACGTATCCGGACCTCTTTCGGAAAATGCAAGAAAAGAGATAGAACAACTGCTTAAACAGGTTGTATTGTGAAAGGTCTGTTTTTTAGAAAAATAGGGTTTACTGAGATTTTTGGTTGAGACATTTTTTGACCCGAAAAATGCGGTTGGTTTTTATTTTTCGGGACAAACGCAAGATTTGAGCCAAAGACAAGGAAAAGAGGGCTGGACAAAACGGAGCATACTACTTTAAGTATGTGAGTATTTGGACAGCCCGATTTGACGCAGTATTTGACCAAAGATTGCGTTTGCCAAAAAATGCAACTGCATTTTTTGGGTTGAGGGGTATTATGAAGAATAGTGTTATCGTGTACCTTCTTATTATTGCATCTATTCTTTTTTTTTCAACAGCCACTCATGCCATTGAGACTAAACCCCTTATTGCCTTTTTTACGTTTGTCCCCAAAAATATTGAGGCAACACCCTTGATGGATTCTATCCCATCTCTTCTTACAAAATCGGTCAACAAAACAGGCTATTTTGAGATAGTGGAGAGAAAGAGGATTGAAAAGGAGATTGAATTAGCGGGATATAAACTCTCCACCATTAAGTTGAATGAACTTTTAAAAATAGGTGAGAAGGTTGGCTTTGATTTTGGTGTAGGTGGAGATGTTCTCAAGCAAGGAGGTATTATAACAATAAATATAAAGGTGATAGATATTAGAGGGCAAAGGGTCTGCTTTGAACATACCTTAACAACAGCAGAAGGCGCCCTTAATGACAAGATCCATGAGTTCACAAACATTATTGAGGAACGCACCCGCGAATGCCTTGCTAATTTAACCACAGAAACTAAAAAGGTTGAAGCCCCTGCACCTCCCCCCCATGATTTGAAGGTAAAGAGCAGTATGAAAAGGGTTACAATTAGTTGGAGCCATGCTGCCAAAGAGGATATCAGCGGTTTCAAGGTTTACAGGGGACTTGAAGATGGTCCTTATATGTTACTCGGTACCACTGCTGATATGTCTTTTGTTGATGAAAATCCAATTTCAGATGGAAAGGTATTTTATAAAGTTGCTGCAATAGATAAAAAGGGTGTGGAAGGTAGATTCTCAAACCCAATAGATACAAGGATTTTAATTGCACCGTCCCCTCCTATATTTTTAAATATTAAGGCGGATATAAAAACTGCCCACTTAAAATGGAAGGTGCGGCCAAGTTCTTATGTTGGAGGATTTAAGATATACCGCAAAGATGCTGCTGAAAAGGATTTCAAAGAGATTGCCTCTGTTCAACAGGACATTGTGGAATATTCTGACAAAGGGCTAAAAGATGATGCTGTATACCAGTATGCGCTTACGTCCATTGACCCAAAAGGGGTTGAGGGTGACATGTCAACAATACTTGAAGTAAAAACGCTTAAATCCCCGGATGGACTTAAGGCAATAGGTGGAAAGATAAGGCAAATACTTCTAAACTGGGGTGATATCCCATCTGATGTCGTAGAGGGTTATGTAATTTATAGGACGATTGATAAAATAGGGGATTATAAGTCAATTGCAAGGATTAAGGCAGCAAATACCTATATGGATAGAGACAGCCTTAGTGATATGATAACTTATTGGTATAGGATTTCAGCATATAATAAGGATGGCGCCATAACAGATTTCTCTGAATCAGTTTCAGCCACTACCAGAGGGGCGCCCCCTATCCCCCAGGGATTTAGCGCAAAAAGCAGGGAACCAAGAATGGTCTCCATGAAATGGGATTCAATAAAAAGCCAGGATGATGAGATAAAGGGCTATTATATATTCAGGGCAGCCGAAGAAAAAGGGGATTACAAAAACATAGCAAAAATAACAGACCCTGATATCAATTCATTTGTTGATAATGAGCAGCCTTTAAAGGACAATACCGTTTATTATTATAAAATAACCTCTTTTAATTCAGTCGGTGTTCATAGTGTTTTATCAGGACCAGCAGCAGCCGTCACAAAGGCTCTTCCAGACACACCAAAGGGGCTAAAGGCAACTAGCGGTGAAGTAAAAAAGGCAACTCTTGTGTGGGAATTAAATCTGGAGAAGGATATCAAGGAATATATTCTTTTCAGGGCAGTATCAGAAGGCGAGAACTTTAGTAAAATCACATCTGTTAGGGGTAAGACCAATTATATAGATACTAACCTTAAAGATGGAACTAAATACATCTATACCATTCAGGCAGTTGATGAAGACAATCTTTATAATGTTCAATCTTTACCTGTCACTGCAGTTACAAAACCTGTTCCAGTAAAACCAAAGGGATTAAAGGTTTCTGATGCTAATGTCAAAAAGATTTTGCAATGGGATGCCAATCCAGAAAAGGATATCAAGGAGTACAATGTTTATAAGAAGGGTTTTCTGGGAATATCACAGAAGATGGCAGCCGTAACAGATACCTCATGGTCAATTCCCGATGATGTAAAGGGTAAAATTGAAATCTTTGTTACAGCAGTGGATGAGACAGGGCTTGAGAGCGAAGGTTCTGAGTCAGTGATTGTGGAGAAAAAATAGGATAGGAGGGAATAAATATGAGGTTAAGATTATATTTGCTGATTATCATTTCAACCCTTGTAATGAAAGGAGGTGAAGTCTATGCTGAATCCTCTGATTCAGAAGTTGGTCGGTATCAGCTTTTTCAGGGAAACTATACCAGCATAGACCTAAGAAGGCAGCAGACATCTACACATACAGGGATATTTTTGATTGATACAAAGACAGGAAAGGTTAAACGTTATTTGAACAAGATTGATGAGGAAGGAAGATACATTGAGACATGGGTGACAACCGACCTTCCTATGGAAAAATGATGGTTTTATTTGCACGGAGGTATGTGTTAACCCCATATAATGCGTCAACTTTACAAAGCCTTTGTAGTGCGAGGCTTTAGGATTATAGGTCAGGCAAGATGCCTGACCTATTAGCAAAAGCGAAACTAAAGTTTCGCACTACGTTATTGTTATCGCTATAATTTTGGCATTCACGCATGATAGAAAGATAAAAATAAAAAGGAGGTAGTGTATGCAAAAGTTTAGATTTTTAAAGTTTTTGGTTTTTGCGGTTGTCCTTGCTGTTGTGTCAGGCTGTATCCCGCAAAAGGTTGTCCGACCGCCTGACCCGAGCAATCCAATCAAGATGGTTGCTGTCCTGCCCATCTTGAACAATACAAATGATGTTGAAGGTCCTAAATTTGTGCGGAAACAACTGACTGAAAGATTGCCTCAATATTACTATCAGGTTCAACCTATAAATAATGTTGATATAGTATTAAGAGACCAGATGGGCATAACCCTTGGCGCTCAACTTGACATGACAAACCCTAATGAATTGGGCAAGGTATTGGAATCGGATGCTGTAATATATGTAACACTTATGGATTTTAATACAAAGATTACAGGGTTTCACAATCTAAAAGAGGTTAGGGCTAAATTTAAGATGGTGGATACAAAAACAGGCGCAACCATATGGGAAAATGGCGTTGGTGTCAGAAATGAGCTAAAATCAGGCATAGTAGGTGATGTTATGTCAACAGTGGATACGATAAAACAGATGACACAGACAGAGGAAGTTCCGTGGGTAAAGATCATGAGTCAGAGTCAAAATAATGTTGGCATGGCGCTTGGCATGGCACTCCTTGAAAAGGTTATATCACAGGCAACAGATACGCCCCTTGCACTTGAGGTAAGCCAGATGCTTGATATAGTTTTAGACGGTTACTATCAACAGCCGCCAATGGGACTTTTTGGCGTCCCTCCACCGGTTCCATACGGAAGATCAATACCAGCAGGGCCTGTGCCGTATAAACCGTAATTGGTGCTTGGTTATTGGTGCTTGGTTATTATTTGATATTAAAAATAAAAGGAGGGCGTATGAAAAAAAACAATATTAAAACAGGGTTTTCCTGTATTGCAATCATTGCTATTTTTATAATGGCAGGCTGTGAGGCAACAATGACAGGCAGGGTAAAGGAGGATGTGTCTGTTACAGACCAGACAAAGAAATTGGAAAAAGAAGGGGCAAGATATGCCGGTCCTGAATATACGATTGGCATAATCAAGTTCAAGAACAAGACCCCGTCCAGAGTTTTGGGGCTTGGCGAATCTGCCACTGATATACTTGTAACGCTTTTAAAATCAGCAGGGCTTGAGCCAATATCCTTGACAGAGGATGCCATGAAAGAGCAGGAGGAACTCATAAAACTCCAGCAGACAGGCGCTGTCAAGACAGGACAGAAAAAGGCTGATGAGGGCTTTGTGGATTTGGATTTCAGGGTTTCAGGTTCAATAACCGCATACTCTGAAGCAGAGGAAGGCTCAGATGTTTTGATTGCGCAGTCAAAGACACAGGTTGCAAGGGTTCAGGTTGACTATGCGCTTGTTGATATTGCATCAGGCAAATCCTTGGTTGCAAAGTCAGGCATGGGCGAGTATAAAAAAACAGCAGGCGGGTTCCTTGGCTTTGGCTCAAAATCAAGCGCTGATGTAGGTTTAAGAGACGGCGCAATGCGCGATGCGTTATCAAAGGCAATGGAGGAAATGATAAAGGAACTCAACAAAAGACCATTTCAGGGTAGAATTATCCTCGTTGAAGGCTCTACAGTAATGATAAGGGCGGGTGAAAGAAGCAGGCTTGAACCGGGCGCAAAACTTGCAGTTTACAGGGCAGGACAGGATTTGGTTGACCCTGAAACAAAGAGGGTAATCGGCAAGAGGGAAAAACAGATTGGCGAAATAATGCTCACAGGTCATCAGGGCGAGAGGGTTTCAGAGGCAAAGGTAACATCAGGCGCTGGGTTTCAGGCAGGGGATGTTGTGAGGGTTGTGAAATGAGAGGTGAAAAGGTAAAGATATAGGTAAAGAGATGAAAAGGTTTTAAACCTCTTAATCTTTTAACCTGTTAACCTTCCGCATCACTATTCAAGGGGCATGGATTTGCTGGAGCAGAAAAAGATTGACGAGGCTCAAACAAAGTTTGAAAGGGCTTTATACTGCGATGGAAAGTACAGCCCTGCATTATCCGGCGTGGCTATTGTATATGCTGAAAAGGCAAAAAATAAAAAGGACGCAGGCTATCGTCAGGCTGATGTTAACAGCGCCTTGGAGCAGTTAAAACTCGCAAAGAGAAATGCAAAGGATAATGAAGAAGAGTTTGCATATCATATCGCAGAGATTAGGGTTTTAACGGCAATAAAGACAAAGGCATGGCTTGACAATGATGAAACCGGCGCTGAAATACATTTTAAGAATGCAATGGCTTTAAAAGTGAACGAGCAGAAACTCCTTTACTACGAAGGCAGGGAGGCAGCGCCATATTTTATGGGGCTTGCGTATCTTGAGGCAAGAGAGTTTCAGAAGGCGAGGGATAAGTTTCAGGAAGCGCTTGGGATGAAGCGCGAAGGCAAATGGAATGAAAAGGCTGACAGGGCATGGAAAAGGGTTGATAAGATTGTAAGGGCAATGGGCGGCATTACTCTGGGTGATGTCGGCAAGATAATTGCTGTCAAAGAATCTGTGAGCAGAGGAGACATGGCAGCGCTTTTAGTTGATGAAATAAAGATAGAAAAACTTTTTGCAGGGCGAATTCCTGTAAAGGTGGAAATTGACAAATTAAAAGCAGAGTTCACGCCTGCTGACATGGTCAATCATCATTTTAAGGATGAGGCATTAACAATGATGAAATGGGGTGTAAGGGGGCTTGAACCGATTTATGACCCGGAAACAAAGGCGTATCTTTTTAAGCCTGACAAAGGGCTTACTAGAAAAGAATTTGCGCTGATACTGGAAGATGTGTTAATAAAACTCACAGGCGACCAGAAAATCGCCACAGCATACTTTGGTCAGGAAAAATCTCCGTTCCCTGATGTCCGACCAAGCGACGGAGCATATAATGCGGTATTGAATGCTACAACAAGGGGGCTTATGGAGCCTGAACTTTCAGGAGAGTTCAGAATAAATGACCTTGTTAACGGCAGCGAGGCGATTCTTGCTATAAGGGTGTTAAGACAGAGGATGAATATATATTAAA
>JACRNI010000169.1 GCA_016234925.1 Deltaproteobacteria bacterium
CATATCATTCAGGCATATAAAAATGCGGCGGCTCATGCGTCATTAGCCGCCTTATCGGTTGGCGGAAACAGCGACGGTTCAGCCCGTTCACCAAATTCCTTGGGTCTCACTCACAGAGAGGCCGAGGTTTTATATTGGGTGGCTCAGGGAAAGACCAACTCTGATGTGGCCGTAATATTAAATATGGCTTCCGGGACTGTGAAGAGACACTTGGAGAATATTTACCAAAAACTCGGCGTGGAAAACAGGGTTGCCGCCACAAGGGTTATTATGGAGAAGTTTAGATAAAAATACACAAGAAGATTGTTCTAAGGCGGGTTCAGGTTTGCAACCTGAACCCCCTGAACCCATAGATTCGTAATGAAATATTTAGGAGCAGGTTACAAACCTGCTCCCGCAGAGGGACAATTACCGCCGACAAATTCAACACATCTGTAGATTATATCCATCATCTTTCTTATTTCATCCGTTGTTATGCTTAAAGGCGGCATTATGACAATGGTGTCGCCGAGCGGTCTTATGATAAGCCCATGTTTTCTTGCTTCCATACAAATCTTGCTGCCAATCCTTAATTCCATTGGAAATGCCTTTTTTGTTTTTTTGTCTTTAACGAGTTCTATTCCTGCCATAAGTCCTTTTTGCCTTACATCTCCCGCATATGGCAGGTTTTTTAATCTTTTCAATAACTGTGTCAGGAGTTTTATCTTTGGCTCAAGTCTTTGGATGGTTTTTTCTTTTTCAAAGATTTCAAGATTTGCAATTGCTGCTGCGCACCCAAGGGGATTGCCTGTGTAAGTATGACCGTGAAAAAATGTCTTTAAATCTTTATATTCACCAAGAAATGCGTTGTAGATTTTTTGTGTTGTAAGGGTTGCCGCAAGCGGCAGATAGCCGCCTGTTATTCCTTTTGCAAGGCAAAGAAAATCAGGGCTTACATTTTCATGTTCGCAGGCAAACATCTTTCCAGTCCTTCCAAAGCCTGTTGCAACCTCGTCTGCAATCAAAAGGATTTTGTATTTTGTGCAGAGTTGTCTTACTTTTTTTAGAAATCCCGGCGGCGATACGATGATACCCCCAGCGCCCTGAATAATCGGCTCAATAATACATGCTGCAATTTCGTTATGGTGGCTTTTTAGAATTTCTTCAAATCTTTTAATACATGAGATTTTGCAGTCAGGGTAAGTTTTGTTAATGGGACATCTGTAGCAATATGGATAAAATGCCTTGAATGTGGGGAATAACAAGGGCTTATATTTTTTTACAAACACATCAATCTCGCCCACACTCATTGAACCGAATGTGTCTCCGTGATACGCATTGGTAAATGCAACAAATTTAGTTTTTTTACCCATTGCCTCTTGCCTATTACCTATTGCCTGTTTCCAATATTGAAATGCCATTTTTAATGCAATCTCAACTGCTGTTGAGCCGTTATCAGAATAAAAAACCTTTGTAAGCCCTTTTGGCGCAATCTTGACAAGTTTTTCTGCCAGTTTTATAGACGGGATATTCCCAAGTCCCAAAAGCGTTGAATGGCTGATTTTATCAATCTGTTTTTTTATTGCACTGTCTATCTCTTTTTTTCTATGACCATGGATATTAACCCAGAGCGATGAAACCCCGTCCAGATATTTTCTGCCATTGGTATCTATCAAATAATTCCCTTTACCTCTTTCAATTATCAGATTATCCTGCATTCCCCATTCTTTCATCTGCGTAAACGGATGCCAGAGAAATTTTTTATCCAGATTTGCAAGAATGGATGTTTTGCGTTTTGTCATTGCAGGTATATTATATACAGTAGGACAGAACTGTCAATTCAGTTTTGAAAATCGTTTGCGCTTTTACATTTTATCCTTGCAAAAAAAGATATGTTGTGGTAGAAATTTTCGATACCTAAAACACACGTCTTGTATTTTTCCAGCGGTGTCCTGTTAAAAGGATTCTGGAAAATAAAGCAAGGCGGAGGAAAAAACCAAAAGGAGGAAGTAAAAATGGCGTATTTAACAATGAAGCAACTGCTGGAGGCAGGCGTCCACTTCGGACATCAGACTGCGCGGTGGAATCCAAAGATGAAGCCCTACATTTTCAGCGCAAGGAATGGCATCTACATCGTAGACCTGCAGCAGACAGTAAAGATGTTTAAGGATGCCTATGACTTTATAAAGGCGACTGCTGCAAGCGGTAAAAACATCCTTTTTGTCGGCACAAAAAAACAGGCGCAGGATTCAATTTCAGAAGAGGCAAAAAGATGCGGGGCATTATATATCCACCAGAGATGGGTCGGCGGATTATTGACTAATTTTTCAACAATAAAAAACAGCATAAAGAGATTTAAGGAAATAGAAACAATGAAAACAAGCGGACAGATGAACCTCCTCATAAAAAAAGAGGCGCTGCAGTTGGAAAAGGAGGCTCAAAAACTAGAGAAATATCTTGAAGGCATAAAAGACATGGCTAAAATGCCGGGAGCAATATTTGTTATTGACTCAAAAAAAGAGGCTATTGCAATTAAAGAGGCAAATAAATTGGGCATACCTGTGGTTGCTGTTGTTGACACAAATTGCGACCCGGACGGCGTTGATTTTGTGATACCGGGAAATGATGATGCGATAAGGGCGATAAAACTTTTTGTCGGCGCTATTGCAGACGCATGTCTTGATGGAAAGGGAGTTTACGAAGAATCTTTACAGGCTTCAACTGATAAGGAAAAGGGCATGACTGTTGCAGCTGCTCAAACACAAGGATCTCCAGCAGCCGTTGGCACAGAGCCTGCTGTGTAAAAATTAAAATTCAAAATGCAAATTGTAAAATGAAAGTTTAACCCGAAAAATGCATTTAGTTTTTATTTTTTTTGGGTGCAAACGCAAGATTTGAGCCAAAGACAAGGAAAAGAGGGCTGGACAAAACGGAGCATACTATTTTAAGTATGTGAGTATTTGGACAGCCAGATTTGACGCGGTATTTGACCAAAGATTGCGTTTGCCAAAAAATGCAACTGCATTTTTTGGGTTAAGATATATTTTTTTGGAGGCAAAATGGAAGTATCTGCAGCAATGGTAAGAGATTTGAGAGAACAGACAGGCGCCGGCATAATGGACTGCAAAAAGGCGCTTGCAGAGGCAAAGGGGGGTTTTGAAGCAGCAGTCACATACTTGAGGGAAAAGGGGCTGGCAGCAGCTCAAAAAAGGGCGAGTAAAGTTACCTCTGAAGGCATTGTCGGTTATTATATACATTCGGGCGGCAGGATCGGCGTTCTTGTTGAGGTGAACTGCGAAACAGATTTTGTCGCAAAGACAGAAGATTTCCAATCTCTTGTAAGGGATATTGCCATGCACATTGCAGCAGCAGGCCCGCAATATGTAAAAAAAGAGGAAGTGCCTCAGGATGTAATTGAAAAAGAAAAGGCAATATACAAAACACAGGCTCTGGAATCCGGCAAGCCTGAAAAGGTTATAGATAAGATGGTGGAAGGAAAGATTGAAAAGTTTTTAAAAGAAATCTGCCTGCTTGAGCAAGCCTTTGTAAAAAATCCTGATATTACTATCAATGAACTTTTAACAACAGTTATTGCAAAAATAGGCGAAAATATATCCATAAGACGTTTTGCCAGATTTAAGGTCGGCGAAGGCATGGAGAAAAAAACTTTAGATTTTGCAAAAGAAGTTGCAGCAGCAATGTAAAAATACTGAAAGGGGTCTAGGGTTCAAGGATTCAAGGGTTCGAGTGAAAATCCATCACTAGACCACTTGACCCCTAGACCCCTTGAACCCTGTTATAATTCATGTCCAAACCAAAATACAAACGTATCATCTTAAAACTCTCCGGCGAGGCATTGATGGGCGAACAAGCCTACGGCCTTGACACAGGGGTCCTTGATTCTATCTCAAACGAAATAAAAGAAATCCATAATCTCGGCGTGGAAGTGGCTATTGTAATCGGCGGCGGCAACATATTCAGGGGCGTTGCCGCAAGCGCAAACGGCATGGACAGGGCGACTGCTGATTATATGGGTATGCTTGCGACTGTTATAAATGCTATGGCTTTGCAGGATTCTCTTGAAAAAAAGAATGTCTTTACAAGATTGATGTCTGCCATAGAGATAAAAGAGATTGCGGAACCATATATAAGAAGAAGGGCAATGAGACACCTTGAAAAAGGCCGTGTTGTGATATTTGCGGCAGGAACAGGGAATCCGTATTTCACAACAGACACAGCGGCATCGCTTCGGGCAATGGAGATACATGCAGAGGTGATATTAAAAGGCACAAAGGTTGACGGGGTCTATAACAAAGACCCTCTGAAAGAAAAAGATGCTAAAAAATACAACACCCTGTCATATATAAAGGCGCTTAAAGATAATTTAAAGGTAATGGATGCGACTGCCATATCGCTTTGTATGGACAATAAACTGCCGATAATTGTCTTTAACTTAAAAAAGTCAGGCAATATAAAAAGGATTGTAAAAGGCGAGAAGGTCGGGACAATAGTGCAATAGTTAAGGAGTAAGGATGTCTGATTTCACAGATTACAAAAGCAGATTACACCGATTAAAAACAACCTGTGCTTTGTGCCTTAATCAGTGTAATCGTATTCTAAAAATCTGCGTAATCAATTAACATAGGAGTAGTCAAGTGAAAGATGCTGCTATAAAAAATATGAAGGAACGGATGGACAAGGCAATAGATGTCCTTCACCACGAAATGGCTAAACTCAGGACAGGAAGGGCATCCATCTCGATACTTGACAGCATAAAGGTTGACTACTACGGCACAAACACCCCATTAAATCAACTTGCCACTTTATCTGTCCCTGAAAGCAGGTCAATCACAATACAGCCGTGGGATGTGAGCATTATCGGCGCTATAGAAAAGGCAATTCTGGCTTCTGACCTTGGTCTAAACCCGACAAATGACGGCAAGATTATTCGTATAAATATACCTCCCTTAAACGAGGAAAGGAGAAAGGAACTTGCAAAGGTGGCAAAAAAGATTGCAGAGGATTCTAAAATCGTCATAAGAAATTTAAGAAGGGACGCTAATGAGGAATTTAAAAAACTTGAAAAGGATAAGGCAATATCGCAGGATGAACATAAAAAATTGCACGCGCAGGTTCAGGACATAACTGATAAATTTATAGCAAAGATAGATGATGGCCTGCATCATAAAGAAAAGGAAATAATGGAAGTGTAAATAACCCTTTTATGAAAACACTAGACAAAAATAATCTTCCAAAACACATTGCAATAATAATGGACGGCAACGGCCGCTGGGCAAAAAAAAGATTTTTAAACAGGATACAGGGGCATAGAAAGGGTGTCAAGGCGGCAAGGGATGTTGTTCAATCCTGCAGCGACCTAGGCATTGAATATCTTACGCTATATGCATTTTCACAGGAAAATTGGGATAGGCCCGCAGCAGAGGTAAGCGCTTTAATGGAACTGTTAAAGCGTCATTTAAAAAGAGAATTGCCAATGATGATGGAGAACAATATAAGATTCCATGCCATTGGAAATATACCATCTTTGCCAAAATCTGTGCAAAAGGTTGTGTCTGAAGTTGAAGAAGAAACCGGCAAAAATAACGGCATGCGCCTTAACCTTGCGCTGTCCTACAGCGGCAGGGAAGAGATTGTTGAGGCTGCAAAAAGATTGGCAATGGATGCGGCAGATGAAAAGATTACATTAGAGGATATTACTGAGGAGGTTTTTTCAGGTTATCTTTACACCAATAACACTCCTGACCCTGACCTTTTGATAAGGACAAGCGGGGAGATGAGGATAAGCAACTTTCTGCTCTGGCAATTGGCATACACAGAAATATATGTTACAGAAACCCTCTGGCCCGACTTTGCATCTGAACACCTGCTCGCGGCAATCTTGGATTATCAAACAAGGGAAAGAAGATTTGGCCGCACAGCAGAGCAAATGAAGATGCGGGCTGCAAGGTAGGGGGTAGAAATATTTTTAAGAGGGTTTTAACAAGCGCAATCGCCATTCCTTTATTTGTATACCTTGTCTTGTATGTTTCTCCTGTATACTTTTTCTTTTTTATCCTAACAATAACATTTCTGGCGTCATGGGAATATTTTGCAATTGCCCTTGCTTCAGAAGATTTTGGATTAAAGGCATTAGGAACAGGGTTGTCTGCTTTAGCGCCTCTTGGAATGTATTTTTTAGGCCCTGCAGTATTTTTATTGTTTGTTCCGATGATTGTGTTTGTAATTTTTTTATATCTGCTTTTTTATCACAAAGATATTCATTATACCTCAGGGCTTGTTGGCAAAACTGTTTTAGGTATATTATACATAGGCATATTCCTTTCTTACATTATAGGAATAAGGCAATTTGAATATGGAGGATGGCTGGTAATATTTCTTTTTTCAATAATATGGGCTAATGATACATTCGCATATTTTATTGGAAAAGGTCTTGGCAATATAAAACTTGCGCCCCAGATAAGCCCAAACAAAACTGTGGAAGGCGCAATCGGCGGGCTCATTGGCGGACTGGCGGCAGCGCTTGTTTTTAATTTCTTTTTATTTAAAAGACTGGATTTAATAAATGCTGTTTTGCTTGCGCTTGTTTTAGGGATTCTATGCCAACTTGGAGACCTCTTTGAATCAATGTTAAAACGCAGCGCAGGGGTTAAAGATTCAGGAAGCATAATCCCGGGTCACGGCGGCGTGCTTGACAGGATAGACAGCGCAATAATCCCTTTGCCGTTTTTTTATTATTACTTTGTGTGGTTAAACTACTAGGGTTCAAGAGGTCTAGTAGCGTTGCCCTTTATGGGCAACGAATTCGTCGGGGATAAACCCCGACGCTACTTGAACCCTTGAACCCTTGAACCCTTTTATGAAGACCCTTTCAATACTTGGCTCAACAGGCTCTATAGGCAGAAGCACCCTTGATATTGTGAGGCAGCATCCTGATAAATTCAAGGTTGCTGCAATATCTGCTGCTAGGAATGTAGATTTATTAAAAAAGCAGATTGACGAATTTAAACCTCAAGTTGTTTCTGTTATTGACAGGACTGCTGCAGAAAAATTGGGAAGCAGCCTGTCTTGCAAGGTAATGCACGGCAAAGAGGGGCTTGAATGTGCTGCAACATTTAAAGACTCTGATTTGGTTGTTTCAGCAATAGTCGGCGCTGCAGGGCTTCTGCCGACCCTTGCTGCTATAAATGCAGGAAAGGCAATTGCGCTCGCAAATAAAGAGACGCTTGTTATGGCAGGCTCTATTGTAATGGAGGCGGTTAAAAAAAATAATACAGCCCTTCTTCCGATAGACAGCGAGCACAGCGCTATATTTCAATCTCTTGCAGGACACCAAATGGATGATGTAAAAAGGTTGATACTTACTGCATCAGGAGGCCCTTTTTTAAACATGCCTCTTGAAAGATTATCAGATGTTTCTTGTGATGATGCGCTAAAACATCCGAACTGGCAGATGGGCAAAAAGGTGACAATAGACTCTGCAACGCTTATGAACAAAGGGCTTGAGGTCATAGAGGCGAGATGGCTTTTTAACATCCCTCCTGAAAGGATAGCGGTTCACATACACCCTGAGAGCATCATACATTCAATGGTAGAATATAATGACGGCTGTGTTCTTGCACAGATGGGTTCTGCTGATATGCGGGGGCCCATATCATATGCGCTTTCATATCCAAACAGGATAGATGCAGGTGTTGCGCCACTTGATCTGTGCAGGCTGGGCAGACTTACATTTATTGAGCCTGATGAAAAAAGATTTCCAGCGCTCAAACTTGCATATGATGCATTAAATACAGGCGGCACAATGCCTGCTGTTATGAATGCGGCAGATGAGATTGCAGCTGACGCATTCCTGAAAAAAGAGATAAGATTCACAGATATAGTTAAAGTGGTTGAAAAGACAATGGATGCACATGATGTTTTAGATGCAGATACAATAGATGCAATACTTGCGGCAGACAAATGGGCAAGGGAAGAAGCTGGAAAAACAATTCAAAATTTAAAATTCAAAATTTAAAATTGAGGAGATTATGACAACATTATTATCATTCTTTATAGTTCTCGGCATACTTATATTTGTGCATGAACTAGGGCATTTTCTCATAGCAAAGAGAAACGGCGTAGGGGTTTTAAAATTCTCGCTTGGTTTTGGCCCAAAAATAATTGGCTTCAAAAAAGGCGAAACAGAATATCTCATATCAGCATTGCCCCTCGGCGGATATGTCAAGATGATTGGCGAGGATGTAACTGAAGATGTTAAAGAAGAAGAGAAAAATAAATCTTTTGCAAATAAAACTGTTTCAAGCAGGGCAAGCATTGTGTTTGCGGGGCCTATTATGAACCTTGTCCTTGCCTTAATTATTTTTCCAGTAATATATATGATAGGCATCCATGTGCCTGATTACATAGATAAACAGCCGGTTGTGGGTTATGTTTTCAAGGACAGCGCTGCATCCAAGTCAGATTTGAAGGCAGGAGATGTTATACTGTCTGTAGATGGGAAAGACATAAAAACATGGGAAGGTTTTGAGTCTTTGATTATATCAAATCCAGACAGGAAACTCGTCATAGGCATAAGAAGGGACAACAATATTATTCAAAAGGAACTCACGCCGCTCTCATCCAAACACAACGGCGGCGGCATCAGCGGCATTATGCCGCCTATGAGTCCGACCATCGGGACTTTGGCAAACAACTATCCAGCAGAAAAGGCAGGGCTGCAAATAGGCGATACCATATTATCAATAGACGGCGGCAATATTACACATTGGGCAGAAATCCAGCAGATAATTCAAGGCAATGGCGGCAAGGAAAAGGAAATCATCATAAAAAGACAGGAACAAACATTAAATCTCAAGATAACACCTCAGTGGAATGAAGATGCAAAACTATACATAATCGGCATCTCTCCAAAGCAGGATTTGATCTCAAAAAAATACGGGCCAATTGATGCAATTATAATCGGGAC
>JACRNI010000104.1 GCA_016234925.1 Deltaproteobacteria bacterium
GGATTTGGTAAAGAAGGCAGTGCAGAAAATCCCGTATGCAAAGAATAGGAGAGATGCAACAAAGGCATATTGGCTTTTTGCGAATAAATGGCGCAATGCCTATCCCGATGCGGTTAAATGTTTGGAAAGAGATATAGAGGATTTGCTGACATTTTTCAATGTCAAAGAAGAGCGCCTATGGTCAAAGATTAGGACGACCAATGCCATAGAACGCACCTTTAAGGAGGTAAGGCGAAGGACACGACCTATAGGGGTGTTTACCAATAGGGATAGCGTGGAGAGGATTGTATTTGCAGTCTTTCATCATTTGAATGTCAACTGGGAGAATAACCCTCTGAATGAATTTACACATAAGGATTGACATTGCCAATGTATTTGATTTTTATTTTTCGGGTGCAAACGCAAGATTTGAGCCAAAGACAAGGAAAAGATGGCTTGACAAAACAGACGCATACTATTTTAAGTATGTGAGTATTTGGACAGCCAGATTTGACGCAGTATTTGACCAAAGATTGCGTTTGTCAAAAAGTGCAACTGCATTTTTTGGGTCAATACGCATATAAATTGCCATAAGGCCTTAATGATGTAGGTATAATCTTTTTAAATTCTACCTTTATCACATCAAGAAGATTCAATTTAAAATCATTGCAGTATTCGGTTAGATAGCCTTCCAATAATGTTCTGTCATCATCTGTGAGTTCATGGACGCTGACTTCTGCGCCGCAGAATTTTTTATCAACACCGCCTCTTATAAATATTGTCCCGCCGTGCATGCCTGTGCCGAGATAATCCCCAACCAATGGTCTTTTATCGCTGCTGTCAAGACCCAGCAATATCAGCATTCCGCCTGCCATATATTCGCCAAAAAAGTCGCCCGCTTTGCCGCCTGCAATGATAACAGGTATTTGTTTTTTGTAACCTTTCATATGAATGCCGACCCTGTAGCCGACATTGCCGCGGATATGGAGTTTTCCCCCGCGCATGCCGTATCCAAGAACATCGCCTGCATTGCCGTGTATTATAACCTTGCCGCTATTCATTGTATTGCCGATATTGTCCTGCGCATTGTCTTTTACAATAAGGGTAGGACCGTCCATAAATGCAGCAAGGTCGTTCCCGGGCACGCCTTCTATTGTAATTGTCGCTTCGTTTCTCAAGCCGGTGGCAATATAATACTGTCCATTGACATTCTTAAGAAGGATTTCCTTCTCGCCTTTGGAAACAGCCTCCCGCACCTTTTGGTTTAAATCCCTATAATAAATCCCTTTTGCGTCTATTGTAAGCATAATTTATCTAATCCCCACTTCTTAAATTTCTAATGCATTAGTTCCACTGATTTTTTTGATATTGTATCCAACAAAGTTTACGCTCAAAAATGTCCAGATGTAAGGCGGAGCAAGGCTTCAAGCGAGGCATACTTTTTATAGTATGTTGAGCGCAGAAGCCGCAGCGACAACGCAATAGATGGGCATTTTTCAGCGTAAACTATCTTCCTGCTGGTTTCACTCCTAGTATATCAAGCGTATGACTGTCAAGCCCAACGCCTCTTAATCTTTCCCTGCTGCCCCTTAAACTTTCAATCGCATTAACGCCAAGCGCTCCGAGTATCTCCTTTAATTCATGGCTCCATGCGTGAATCAGGTTTATAAGCCTTTCTGCATAAACCTCTGGGTCAAGCCGAACAGTTAGTTCCGGCCTCTGAGTTGTGATGCCCCAGCTGCAGTTGCCTGTATAGCATTTGCCGCACACAGTGCAGCCCATTGTAATAAGCGCTGATGTGCCAAGCGCAACAGCATCTGCGCCTAGCGCTATTGCCTTTGCAGCGTCCGCGCTGCTTCTTATACCGCCTGCCGCTATGATTGACGCCTCATTTCTTATTCCTTCCTGTCTTAATCTTTCATCAACTGCTGCAAGGGCATGTTCTATTGGAATTCCAAGATGGTCTCTTATCACTGACGGCGCTGCGCCTGTGCCTCCTCTAAATCCATCAATATACACAATATCCGCGCCTGCCCTTACAATACCTGATGCAATGGCAGCCACATTATGCACTGCTGCAATCTTTACAGATACCGGTTTCGTATAGTTTGTCGCCTCTTTTATTGCATATATCAACTGTCGTAAATCTTCTATTGAGTAAATATCATGCTGAGGCGCAGGCGATATTGCATCTGTGCCGACCGGTATCATCCTTGTCTTTGCAATATCCAGAGGAATCTTTTCACCCGGCAGATGTCCGCCTATGCCGGGCTTTGCGCCTTGACCAATCTTGATTTCAACAGCAACGCCTGCATTCAGATAATCAGGGTTTACGCCGAATCTTCCTGATGCAACCTGAACAATTATATTGCTCCGATAAGGATAGATGTCCTCATGCAGTCCGCCTTCGCCTGTGTTCATTACAATGCCAAGTTCTTTTGCTGCAATCGCAAGGGTTTTCTGCGCATTTAAACTTATTGAACCGTATGACATCGGCGCAAATATAAAAGGCATTTCAAGTTTGATTTGAGGGGGCATCTTTGTCTTGAGTTTAGATTTGCCGCCTTTAGCCTTTTCAAACTCAAGTTTTGCAGGTTTTTTGCCAAGGTATGTCCTAAGTTCCATCGGCTCTCTTAACGGGTCAATGGATGGGTTTGTAACCTGACACGCGTCTATTAAAAGGCTGTCAAAGAGAACAGGATACGGCATGTCGCTTCCCATGCCTGTAAGAGGGATGCCGCCTGTGTCTGCCTGTTTTTTGAGATTCCTTATATTGTAATAACCCCAGTTTGCATTTTTCCTGTATTTTACAGGATTATCCAATATTGTGATGGCCTCTTCAGGACAGTAGTGATAACATCGGAGACAATTGACGCACTTGAATGTGTCAATTAAAACCTTGTCTCCGCCCCATGAATAAACACTCCAGCCGCAGTTGTTTATACAACGTTTGCATTTTATACATTTTACCGGATCTATTTTAGCCAGAAATTCAGGCAGTGATAAACTTTTAAACATATCATCTCCATTTTTACAGGTAGCCGCAACCTTCAGGTTGCGATAATCGCAGGCTAAAGCCTGCGGCTACTTTAATTATATCTCTAATTCCACAATTACAGGCTCTCCAGCCCTTGGCGACCAGACCTTTTCAGGGCTTGAACAAATCTCTCTTATTGCAGATTCCTCGCTTGCCATGTAAACAGTCTTGCCTTTAGTCGCTGCAACAAGAGGCCGCAGTTTAATCCTGTCATTAAATCCAACAAGTCCTTTGCTGTGTCCAAAGAGTATTGAAAAAGGGCCGTTCATGAGCGCGCTGCCGTATATCATTCGAAGCGCAGTCATCTCCTCTTTTTCATCATTAGGCAT
Source organism: Deltaproteobacteria bacterium (assembly GCA_016234925.1). Taxonomy (GTDB): domain Bacteria; phylum Desulfobacterota; class GWC2-55-46; order UBA9637; family GWC2-42-11; genus JACRNI01. The sequence continues at coordinate 3,346 of JACRNI010000104.1, forward strand.
ATCATCAATATTTTTCCAGAAAGGCGCTGCAAGCGCTGTGCATGCGGTCTCTATATCCAGTCCGTGTCTTCTAACCAATAAATCAAAAAGATAAGTAACAACCTCTGTATCTGTTAAAAGCGTAAGTTTATAGCCGTACATCTCAAGGTATCTCTTGTTGATTCCATAAGACGATATTTCGCCGTTATGGACAATTGACCAATCTAAAAGCGTAAATGGATGAGCCCCGCCCCACCAGCCCGGGGTATTTGTCGGGAATCTTGTATGTCCTGTCCAGATATAGCCGTCATATTCCTCAATTTTAAAAAACCTTGCAATCTCTCCGGGATTGCCGACGCCTTTGAACGCCCCCATATTTTTTCCGCTTGAAAACACATATGCGCCGTCTATCTCTGAGTTTATTTTCATGACAGTCCGGACAACAAAGTCATCGTCCTCTAGGTTTGCCACTTCTCTTTCAGATTTTTCTGTTAAAGGTTTTACAAAATACCGCCAGAGGAGCGGGCTGATTGCAATGCCTTCAACCTGTGTTGTCGGCATCGGCTCTTTTTTTTCTATGAGGTAATTTTTTTTAAGATATTCCTCTGCATCGGTTTTTGCGCCCGGCTCATCAATTCCTCTGCATCGGTTTTTGCGCCCGGCTCATCATACATTATATGAAATGCGTATAAATCTTTGTATTCAGGATATATGCCGTATGCGGCATAGCCTGCGCCAAGCCCATTCCCTCTGTCATTCATAAGACAAAGTGATTTTGCTATAGAACTTCCGCTAATCCTCTTGCCGTCTTTATTTATAATGCCTGCCAGACCGCAGCCTGAAATGTCTTTTTGAAAATTATGACTCATAGCGACCTCAAAATAAATTTCTAAATCCTAATGTCTAATTTCTAATAAAATATCCAATAACTAAATTCCCAATGTTTTGATTTTCATTTGACATTTTATATTTTATTAGGAATTAGGACTTAGAAATTAGAATTTGTTTTTTTGACTCCTGATATATCTTCACTATCTTCTTAAAATCCTCTGAGCCGCTCTTTGCAGCCTCTGGCAGCCCGAGTTTTTTCCTTGCAGATGCCATTGGCTCGCCGAGCCTGCCTGTCTTTATAAACATATCCCAGCCCCTTTTTACCTGAGGCGGGGTCATGCCCTTTTTTGCCGCAAGCGTCCTCATTGCAGTCATTGCGCTTTCAAAACCGTAATGCTGAAAACAGATTTCTAAACAATAATGGCATTCAAGACACTGCCATATTGACTTGTGTTCAAGCCATTTTTCATGTTTGCCTGAAATAATATCCTTTATAACAGCCCTTGGGTCGTAGCCTTCCATGTTAAGAGAAGACGGACATATATGATAACAGGCGCCGCACTTTGAACAGACCTCTAATAATTTAAGGTTGAGCATAATGCTCCCCTGTAAGGAAGAAAAAATTCCTATTCGCTCGCTTACGCTCGCTATGTATGTTGAGCGATTCCAAAACCTTGCTCCAGTTGTCTATTTAATTCAGTTGTTTGAGACAACTCTTCATTTAATCTATCCCACTTTTCAAGAAAATTTGTTGCAGGAGTCCTGTGCGAATCAAGACCTAAATCCTCCGGCTTATAGCCCATTGCAAGCCCTAAAAGTTCTGTAAAATATAATATCGGGATGCCGAACTTCTCCCCTTCCTTTTCCATTAGGAATTGATTATTATCAAACTGCAAATAACACGATGGACAGCAGAGCGCCATCGCGTCAGCCTTTAGCGTCTTTAATTCTTTAAGTTTGAGCCTTGCAAAATGCAGGGCATTTTCATGCTGGTCAACCCTGTCAAGCCCCTGTCCGCAGCACATAAGTTTTGTCATATGCTGAACGCTTTCTGCGCCCATTGCCCTTATGAGGTTGTCAAACTTTTTTGGCTCAAGAGGGTCGTCATTTTTTAGAGAATGGCTGGGCCTAATCATATGACAGCCGTAATGGATCGCAATCCTCATGCCGTTAAACGGCTTTACAATCTTATTCTTTATTGAAGGGATTCCGACCTCATCGTGAAAAAACGGGACAAGGTGGCGGAGTTTATTCTTGCCTTTAAACTCAAGCCCGACCTCATTTAAAATAGAATTTACATTATTTTTTTCTTTATAACTCAAATGGAGTTCTGAATTTACAGTTGCAAGATTTGACACGCATCCTGTGCATGGGCTCACAAGGTCAACACCTGCCTTGTCAAGAAGCGCAATATTTCTTGCAGCAGTAAGAACCCATAGACCGTGGTCAACATTATTTACAAGCGATTTTTCAGGGCAGCATGTAAAACCGTCCAAATCTCTGTATGGCAGGTTAAACCCATCCAGAACCATCCTTGTTGATTTTTCAAGGAATGGGAAACGGGTTTGAATTGTGCAGCCCCAAAATATTGCAAAGTCTTTCATTGAGTTACTCCCTAAATAAAAGCAGGTAGAGGTAAAGGTAAAGAATACGAAAGGTTTTGGTTTTTCTGTATCTCTACCTCTACCTATTTTTTACGCCGGCACACAGCAGTCAACAGGGCAAACTTCAGCACATTTTGGCGAGTCATAATGCCCCTTACATTCTACGCATAATGCAGGATCTATGACATATATTTCCCCTTCACTGATTGCATTGGTAGGACATTCAGGAAGACACACACCGCATGCTACACAGTCTTCTGTAATCTTTAATGACACTTTTAAATACCTCCTTTCTAAATTTAGGGTTCAAGGGGTCAAGGATTCGAGTAGCGTTGCCCTTTATGGGCAACGAATTCGTCGGGGATAAACCCCGACGCTACTTGCCCCCTTTATATTGCCCCTTTTACCCCTTTGTATACAGTATATATTAACCAAACTATTTTGCAAATACAAGTAAATTTTTTAAATATGAGTTAATTATTTGATTTTAAAATATATTTTATGACTACTTTAGGCGCTTCAATAGGAAATATTTAGATAACCATGCCCTTTTTTTTCATCTTTTCTATGAGGGTTGTCCTGTTTATTCCCAATAACTGGGCTGCCTTATTTTTTACACCGCCTGATTTTTCAATTGCCCTTTTTATCAGTTCCCTTTCAAAACTGTCTGTAAGATTGTTAAAATCTATGCCTCCTTCGGGTATATCAATTATAGAAGAAGACAGCGGCAGCGCCTTGACATTGCCGCTCTTTAATACCTTTTCAGGCAGGTCTTTTATAGCGATGGTTCCTTTGCCTTTGAGTATAATTAGTCTTTCCATCATATTCTCAAGTTCCCTGACATTGCCAGGCCAGTCATGGTTTATAAGCGCATTAAAGGCGTCTGTTGATATGCCGTCTATCTGTTTTTTCTTTTTTTTGATAAACAAATTTAAAAAGTGGTCTATTAGAAGAGGGATGTCATCCCTTCTTTCCCTCAGGGGCGGCAGGATTATGGGAATTACATTTAATCTGTAATAAAGGTCTTTGCGGAATTTTTTTTCCTCCATAGCCTGTTCCAGATCCTGATTTGTAGCCGCAATTACCCTGACATCAACCTTAATGGTTTTTGCGCCTCCGACCCTTTCAAATTCCCTTTCCTGAAGCACGCGCAATATTTTAACCTGAAGGGACGGACTCATATCGCCGATTTCATCTAAAAATATTGTCCCTTTATGCGCCATTTCAAATCTGCCTATCCTTGCGGCAATCGCGCCTGTAAATGAACCTTTTTCATGTCCGAATAATTCGCTTTCAAGCAGGTCCTCTGGTATTGCGCCGCAGTTAACAGGAATAAACGGCATATCCTTTCTGGGGCTGTTATAATGTATTGTCTTTGCTATGAGTTCCTTGCCTGTCCCGCTCTCACCCAGTATAAGCGTTGTTGAATCGCTGTCAGCAACCTTTTCAATCAGTTCATATACCGTTTGCATTGGCTCGCTCTTTCCAATGATATTTTCAAATGAGTAGGTTTTTTCTATCTGTTTGTGCAGGGCAAGATTTTCTTTTTTTAGTTTTATAAAATCAACTGCTGTTTTGATATCCAAAAGCAATTCTTCTTTTTTATATGGTTTCAAGAGGTAATGAAATGCCCCGCTCTTTACAGCCTCTACAGCGGTTTTTATGCAATTATGGCTTGTGAGGATAATATACAATGCGCCGGCGCACACCTCCCTGCCTTTTCTTATGAGGTTTATGCCGTTCATGTCAGGCAGTTTTAACTCTGTAATGACTATATCAACTGGCTCTTGTTTAAGCGTCTCAATTGCATCTTCGCCGTCTGAATTGCAGTTGACAAGATACCCTGCATCTTCAAGTATCTTTTTTACATGCTGCCTTTCTTCGTGATTGTCCTTGACTACAAGTATTTTTATGCTCACCTTGCGCCTTTATTTGTTAAGTTGATTGTCTTGTGAAATAAGTTTTTTTCGTTTATCTAAAAAAAAAGTTACGGCATCTTCATCTTTGAGCATGGCTGCTGTTTCTATAATTCTGTCTAGGTCTGCAAGGGCATTTTTTCTGTCATTGTTTGCAGTGTTGACATCATAAGCCCTTTTGAGATAATCAAGCGCACCTCTATAATCCCCTTTTTCAATATGAATACTTGCCAGTCCGCTTAAATCCAATGCTATTGCGTTAGGTCTGCCAAGTTCCTTGTCTATGGCAAGCGCATTTTCAAAATTTTGTTTTGCGTATTCAAATTGTTTTTTTAAAAGCAAAATGCCTGCGGTTATTCTATAAGAATCTGAAATGCCAGCCTTCCTTTCTGCCCCTTGATTCTTTTTCATTGCTTCATTTAAGATGTCTAGAGACTTGTCAAGTTCACCTTTCTCTTTGTATGCAAGCGCCTTTAAATTCAGCTTATCTCCTATAGATGGGAAACCATTGCGTCTGTCTATATCAATTGCCATTTCAAGATATTTAATGGATTCATCTGTCTTGCCTTTAAGATAATGGTATTTGGATAGAGTAGCATATGCCTCGCTTAAAAGTAAATTATCCTTTTCTGACTCTGCCATCTGAACAGCATCCTGTATAGATGACAGCGCTTCATCATATCTGCTGATTTTGAGGCATGTCCGTGCAATATTTATTTTGTTTAAAATAATCCCCTTTCTATTGTCTGTCTTTTTATTCAAAACAAGGGCTTGTTCAAATTTCTTGAGCGCCTTTTCATAATTGTTGCTTTCCTCAACACCTGCATAGTTTAAATCAATTGCCGTCTTTTTTTCTGGAGATATTTTATCAATCTTGGCAGAGGCGCAGCCATAAAAGGCAGTGAACAGTGAACAGTGAACAGTGAAGAGTAAAAGAAAAGTGATGAATGATGAGTGATGAGTGACACTCTTTCCCTTGACCCCTTGAACCCGCGCCCAGAGGGCACCCGCCTTGAACCCTTTCATCAATATTTCCTCTCCAGTCCTTCTAAGGGGACAAGTTTGATTTCTTCTTTTTCAGGGATTAGATTCTTAACGGGCCAGCTTTCCTTAACGCCCTTTACAATCTCTTTTGTGTCCTGAAGCATATCATCTGCAGTATTCAGCGCATCTTTTATATTCGGACTTTTATCAGCAATAACATTTGTAGTTTTTTTAATATCATCAAGTATCTTATTGGCCTTTTCTAATACCTGCGGCAGTTTTCCTGTTACATTCTCAATATCCATTGCAATATTCTTTGCCTTGTCAATTATCGGTTCAATCTTTTCTGTCATTGCCTCAATATTTTTCATAACCTTTGCAGCATTATCAACCATAGGCATTGCCTTGTCTTCAATTATTTGAGCCTTGCCAACCGCTTGTTTCATTTCCTTTGAAAGGACTTTCACTTCGTCAAGCACACCATCCATCTTTTCCCTTGTCCCGATAAGACCAAATGAAATTTCTTCAATATTTGATAAGGTTCTTTTTACATTTCCATCAGGGTCATTGATATATTCAATTATCTCTTTTACATCTTTGATAATTGGTTTTATCTCCTTTGCCAGTTCCTCAACCCCTGCAACCTTTTCATATGTAATTTCACTGCCATTCGCAAGTATAGTGCCCGATGGCGGACCGACAGTAATCTCTACAACTGCCTCGCCGATTACGCCTTCTTTCACAAGCCTTGCAACAGAGCCCTTTCTTATCCATGTTTCATATTTCTTGTTTATATCAAGGACAATCTTTACCTTTGCATTTTCATCCAGCGAAAGAGATTTTAACTTGCCTATCTTGAACCCTGAAAGTTTTACAGGCATGCCTTCAATAAAACCTGTTCCGCTGGGGACAATGAAATGTATATTATACCTTGCTGTGAAGAGTTCCCTTTCTTTTCCAATAAAAAATATTACTGCCAGAAGTCCGGCAATAACAAGGAGTATGAAGAGTCCAACCTTTTGTTCAAGATATTTAAACCTTGGGTCTTTTTCTTCTCTATTTGCCATTATTCCACCAATTTCTTGTTTTCTATTTTTAAAACTCTGCCAAATGAAATATCGCTCATTTCATCAATCCTGTCAAATGTAATGATTGACAGCCTTCCATGTCTTGCTGCATGAAATCCCAATATCAGCCGTATCATATGCTTCCGCTCTATTTCATCAAATTCTTCAAAGAATTTATCATATATCATAATTTCAGGTTCAAGCGCCATTGCCCTTGCCATAGCGGATATTTTTCTTGTTTGAAGCGAAAGCAGCCCAGGCAAAGCCCATATATCCTCTTTATAGCCGACCCTCTGAAGCAGGGCCAAAGACTTTTTAAAAATTTCATCTTGGCCATATTCAGTATGATAATAAAGCGGAAGCATTACATTTTCTATTACCTTTAAATTGCTTATGAGCATTGCATCCTGAAACACAAAACCAACACGGCTTCTAAGACCCTCCAGTTTAGAACGGCTGATTTTAGATATATCTTCTCCAAAGAGATAGACACAGCCGTGTGTAGGTTTCAAAAGACCTATGACAAGTTTTAAAAATGTTGTCTTGCCGCTTCCGCCTGCCCCTATGACAGCGATTTTTTCTTCTGAAGAAAATGCCGCATTTATGCTGTTTAAAACACAGTCTCCGTCTTCGTTTACATATGTCAGGTCTTTTACTTCTATGAGAGCAGGCATATAATTCCTACATGAAAAATACTATTGTTACCACTCCGTCAACCACAAAAACCAGAAAAAGGCTTGTTATAACAGCCCTCGTAGTCTCTTGCGGTATCTCGGTTATGCTTCTGCCGACCTTTAAGCCGTGATAACAGCACACAGCCCCTATTATAAGCCCAAAAAACAAACTCTTCAATAGTGATGCTATGACATCTGTTATCTCAAGCGATTCAAGAATTGAATTTGCATAAACATTAAAACTCATCCTCTTTCCAAAGCCTGCCAGCAAGTATCCTCCAAGCACACTGATAGTCTCAAAATAAAATGTCAGCGTAAAAATGGCAAGGCTGGCGCCTATGACTCTGGGCATTATAAGATATTTTTTAACATCAATGCCCATTGCGTCAATTGCCATAACCTCGTTATTTATCTTCATTGAGCCCAGTTCCGCGGCTATTGCTGTGCCGCTCCTTGCAATGACAATGATTGCGGCAAGAAGGGGTCCTAATTCCCTTATAACAACCCAGACCATTATCTTTCCGATAAACCGCTCTCCGCCGATTTGCGGCAAAATGCTCATTGCCTCTGTAACTATAATAATGCCGAGGAGTATTGCTATCCATGAAATAATGGGAAGCGCCTCAATGCCTGTGAAATAAACCTGTTTATACAGCACTCGTGAAGCAGAGCGTCTGCCTTGTTTGGAGGAAAAAAGAAATAAAGATATAGAAGATATTGCTGTGGAAATAATACCGTTTAAATCCCTTAGAAATGTCAGAGCCTTTTTACCGATGTATCTTAACATAAACCTCACATGAAGAAATTGAGGACACAGATGAAAAATTCCTAAATCCTAATGTCTAATTCCTAATGAAATGTTCAATGACTAAATTCCCAATTTTTTTGGCATTCCTGCTTGTCGTCAGACAAGTGTATTTTATTAGAAATTAGGACTTAGAAATTAGAAATTTGTTTTAATCTGTGTAATCTGCCTTTATAATCCGTGTAATCTTTCATAGTATCTCACCACATCTTTTTAAGTTCTGCGCCGCGGTAGTAAAAAGAAAGTATCTCTTCCGCACTCTTGCCCTTTTCAGCCATATCTTTAGCGCCCCACTGGCTCATTCCAACGCCGTGTCCAAAGCCGCCGCCCTTGAATATATATGTGTCTCCGTCCTTTTCTATGTCAAAGAGTATCTCCATCATATCCGTTGCCCTTCTTAAAGTTGTTCTTGTTCTTAAGACCTTGCTGCCGCCTTCATAAGATATTAAAACCTTTATTATCCTGCCTGATTGGTCAACTGTGTCAGGTTTTATATCTAAAATATTTGATATGTTGATGCCGATAGCCTTTAACCCCTTTTCAATCTCAATCCTATCCTTTTTAACAGTCCACTGTCCATGTCTTTCGCTTTTACTGTATTCATCAGGAAATCCTTTTAGATACGGCAACGGCTGATTGAATATATCTTTCGGGTCTGCTGTATGCCACCCTGAACTTGCTGTGAACATAGCGTATATTGGTTTGCCGTCATATGCAAGAACCTGCCCGATTGTGGCATGGACGGCATTTGTTGAAGAGGCATTTTCAGCCTTTACCCCGCCATAGACCTGACTTCTTTCATCATCCATAACATCATAGTCCCTTTCTTTTGAATGCGCCATCTGATAAAGGACATATGTCCTCGCAGCGATTGCCTGCGCCTTCAATGCCTCAATCGGCCAACTGGATGGAGACTCAGACGGAACAACACCATAAAGATATTCTTCTATATTAATATAATTTATTACTTCAATCCTTCCATCCTTTAGTCCAATCCTCATATCGCCTCTGTATGCAAGAGGCTTCCCGCTCCTTGCAAATCCTATTGGATTTTTTGCCTTTGCTGTTATTTCCTTTGTATTTAAAGGTTTTTCATTTGCATACAATATATTGTCTTTTACTGAAAAATTGATTTTTTCATTTGCTTGCTCAATAGGATTATCTCCAAAACCGTATACAGAGATAGTCCCTTGCGATGTAATGGATATGCTGTTTATATCTTTTAAAAGTTTAACCCTTACAAAAAGTGGAGGGAGTTCAAATACTGAAGGAGGGGGCGGCGGAAGTTTCAGATTTTTTCTGCTCTCTTTTAAAAGAAACTGGACTGTGCCTTTGAATTTACCTTTTGGGTATTTCTTTAGATACAATTCTAGGTAAGGTATTGCCTCTTTAAATCTTGACTGGGAAAAGTATAAAAAACCAGCCCTGTATAATGCTGTTTCTGCAAGCGGGTCCTGCGGGAATTCATTGAATATCAATTCATATTCTTTTGCAGCCTCATCAATCTTATCAAGGAATACAGACAGGACAGATGCCATCTGAAGATGCGCCTCTGCCTTTAAATGAGGTTTGTCTGTTGTTTCTATTGCTGTTTGAAATGATTCAAGCGCCTCAAGATACTTGCCAATGTCTGCAAGGTATTTGCCGTTAGTTATATTCCACCGTGCAAAATATGTGTCATCAACATTTGCCCTGTCATCTTGAGCAAAAGCAGGGAGGCTTAAAAAAGGGAGGAAAATAAGATGCAGAATAAAGGTTATCCTTATCGTATATGCCTCCAAAGAAAGACCCCAGTAATGCAGGGTTCAAGGGGTCAAGGATTCTAGGGTTCTAGTAGCCGCAACCTTTACGGTTGCGTTTTAACGCAGGCATAAAGCCCCTGATAAAAGCATTCAGGGGCAGGCTCTGCGACTACCTCGGATTACTGTCATTGCGAACAGAGCAAGTAGGTTGTGTTGTGCTTTTCACCCCAACAATTTTGTTATTGCGTTTTATTTGTTGGGTTGATGAAACCAACCCAACCTACCCACTTTATTTTATTAGATATAGCCTGCTTTTATAAAATCCTCTGGTGATAAAAACTCTATTCCCTCAAATGTCTTGATTTTTAATATGTGTTTATCACTGCTTATGATGCAGTCCGCATCTACAGCTACTGCACATTCCAAAAATTTGTTATCACTGGGGTCGTCCCTAATTATTTCTACCTTGACCATTGTTTCTACAAAATTGCCGACTTCCAATATCTGATCTAAAAACTCATCAATTTCATCCTGACTAAACTTAAATTTAGGATAATTCAAAACCCTTTTAATCTCGTCAAATATCCCGGCAGAAATAAATAATTCTAAACTTCCTTCAATACAGTCTTTAAAAATTTCACGAGGCGCCCCTTTCCACCCCAGCGCTGAAACAAACACATTGGTATCAAGCACTACCTTCTTGCCCATTTAATGGCCTCAATTACCACATCCTCTTTTAATCCTTCTTTCTTGAATCGCTTTTCCACTCTTTCAGAGAGACTTTTAAACCGTTCAGATAAAGAGTGCCTCCGAACCTTTTTGATTATCAGATAATCCTTTCCGCTGAACAAAAAAAGCTCATCATCAAGTTTCAAGCCTAATGACTTTTTTATCTCCTTAAGCAGTCTTGAATCGCCTGTTTCATTTAACGTTAAAAGTTTGTCCATTTCGTTCTCCTCAAAGATTATAATTTTCAATTTCTATGAAGCAGGTTACAAACCTGCTCCAACAAAGATATTGTTGGGTTGATGAAACCAACCCAACCTACCCACTGTTTTGTTCATAAAAGTCTCCTAATGGCTACATGGCTATAGGCAAGGGGCAATGGGCTATGGGTTTTTACCTATTGCCTATAACCCATAGCCAATAGGTCAGACTTCCAGCCTGACAGTCAGACAAGATGTCTGACCTATTAGAACCAGCGAAAGGAAAAGAGGTAAAAGTATTTCTCTACCTTTACCTCTGCCTATACCTGTCTTTACTTCAGCACAAAAACAACCTTTGCGCCTTCAAGGAAGTTTGCCTTCTGGTTTGATGCAAAGATGTTGGTTGCATCATCTGTTGACACCTGAACATCTGTGAACTTGACAACCCCTGCTGCTTTGATAATCAGAGGGTTTTTAACGCCCCTTTCAGAGAGGATCGCCTTTGCCTTTCCAATGTCATTTGTATAATCGCCTGCACCCCTTTCAACAAGAATATTCTGCGCTATCTTTGTCGGGTCATAAAGGATTTCGCCGTTCTGCGCAAGGATTCTGTTTATCAGCGCTGGTTTGAATATGTGCGCAGTAATGTCAAGTATCAAGGCATCATAAGCCTGAGGAACAGGCGGCGGCGCTGCAACCGGCTGATAAACAGGCGCTGTCGGCAATTGGAGATTTGCAATGATTGTCGGCACTAACTGGCCGTATATGCCTGTTGGTCCGTCAACGCCGAGCCCGACATACACAGTTGCAAGTTCGCTTTGAGGGTCGTAAAATTCCTGAATGACCTTAGCGCCCTTTATCATGCTTGCTGTTGTCGCCCTTATAACATCATACTTTACAGCAGCATCATGAACAAGGGTGTCACCCAGTATTGCAACGCCGTCAATGATCTCAGCCAATTCCCTTAATGCAACTACCTTTGCCGCGCGGGTGGCAAGGATTTTTTTCTGCGCAGGAGACAGTGGTCTGTCAGTCGGCGCTGCGCCTTCTCCTTTGACAACAAACTTGCCTGTGATGAATGCCTGACTAGGGTCTGTTATGACCATAGGCGGCTGCGCCAGTGCTGGAACAGCGAATAAAACAATCAGTAATGCCAGTAATAATTTTTTCATAATAGCCTCCTTTTAGTTAATGTACTTTTTAGTCAAAAAGTTTTATTTAACTTTAATAAAGTTGACGCTAAAAAATCGCACAGATGCAAGGCGGAGCAAGGCTTCAAGCGAGGCATACTTTTGTGGTATGTTGAGCGCAGAAGCCGCAGCGACAACGCCGCAGATGGGCGTTTTTCAGCGTCAACTATTTAATATATATTCATCCTCTGTCTTAACACCCTTATAGCAAGAATCGCCTCGCTGCCGTTAACAAGGTCATTTATTCTGAACTCTCCTGAAAGTTCAGGCTCCATAAGCCCCCTTGTTGTAGCATTCAATACCGCATTAT
>JACRNI010000105.1 GCA_016234925.1 Deltaproteobacteria bacterium
GCCTACGCATATAGAAAATTTTGGCACAGCGGTTTGTGTCGGCGGAGGCATCGGCGCTGCGCCTGTTTATCCTATTGCAAAGGCATTAAAAACTGCCGGCAATAAGGTTATCTCAATAATAGGCGCAAGGACAAAGGAACTCTTAATCCTTGAACATGAAATGAAAAATACGAGTGATGAACTATATGTAACAACAGATGACGGCAGTTACGGACATCATGGTTTTGTAACGCAGATACTCCAGAAAATGATAGATGATAAAATCAAGATAGGTATTGTTATCGGCATAGGGCCGATTCCAATGATGAGGGCGGTAAGCAATACAACAAGACCGTATAATATTCCGACTGTTGTAAGTCTAAATCCAATAATGGTTGACGGCACCGGCATGTGCGGCGCATGCAGGGTTACGATCAACGGGAAGACAGAATTTGTCTGCGTTGACGGCCCTGAATTTGACGGACATAAGGTCGACTTTGAAGAACTTATCAGAAGAAACAGGGGTTATTTCAAGCAGGAAAAAATGGCAATGGAAGAATTCACATATCATGAAGGCGAGAGGTGTTATGAAAGAAAGAATGTTTAGGTTGACGCTGAAAACTTGTAGGGGTTTGATTTATCAAACCCGCATATCGGGTCGGATAAATCGGGATGGGTAAGGAAGAAGGTTATTTATCCGTCCCATCTACCCCTACATTTTATAATTAGGAGAAGATAATGGATCCAAAAGAAACAAAGGAAAGAATGAAAATCACAAAACAGCCCATGACTGAGCAGCCTCCAAAGGAGAGGGTAAGAAATTTTTATGAAGTTCCCTACGGCTATTCAGAAGAGGCAGCAATGCTTGAGGCAAAGAGATGCATCCTCTGTAAAAATCCTCTTTGTATCGGCGGATGCCCTGTAAACATTGACATACCTTGGTTTATAAGGCTCATTGCAGAGGGCAAATTTATTGAAGCAGCAAGAAAAATCAAGGAGACAAACGGACTTCCAGCAGTATGCGGCAGGGTCTGTCCTCAGGAAGACCAGTGCGAAAAGGTATGTGTTATTGGCAAAAAGGGACAGCCTGTTTCCATCGGCAGGCTTGAGAGGTTTGCGGCAGATTATGAAAGGGAGCACGGCGAGGTTACAATACCCGAAATCCCGAAATGGACAGGCAAGAAGGCTGCTGTTGTCGGCGCAGGACCTGCCGGGCTTACAGTCGCAGGGGACCTTGTAAAAAAAGGGCATAAGGTTACTGTGTTTGAGGCGCTGCACACAGCAGGCGGCGTTTTGATGTACGGCATCCCGGAGTTCAGGCTGCCTAAAAAGATTGTTCAGTCAGAGGTTGATTATCTAAAAAAGATGGGCGTTGAGATTGTCTGCAACGCTGTTATCGGCAAACTTGATACAATAGATGAACTCCTCGCAAACGGCTATGATGCAGTGTTTATAGGCACAGGCGCAGGGCTTCCTGTTTTTATGAATATCCCGGGTGAAAATCTTATCGGCGTCTATTCCGCAAATGAATATCTTACAAGATTAAATCTGATGCGCGCATATCAATTCCCTGAATATGATACGCCCATACTTAACGGCAAAAAGGTGGTTGTTGTCGGCGGCGGCAATACTGCAATGGATTCTGCAAGAACAGCATTAAGGTTATGTCCGGAAGAGGTAACGATTGTTTACCGCCGTTCAAAAGAGGAGATGCCGGCAAGGATAGAGGAGACACACCACGGAGAAGAAGAGGGATTGAAATTTAAACTGCTTACAAACCCCATAAGATTTATAGGCAATGAAGAAGGCAAACTTACAGCAGTGGAGTGCATAAAAATGGAACTCGGCGAGCCGGACGAATCAGGCAGGAGAAGGCCTATGCCGATAAAAGGCTCTGAATTTAAGATAGACTGCGATGTCGCAGTAATGGCGATTGGAAACGGCGCAAATCCGCTTATACCTCATACAACCCCTGATTTAAAGGTAAACAAGTGGGGGAACATTATTGTAAATCAGGATACGGGCAAGACAAACAAAAAAGGGGTCTTGTCAGGCGGCGACATAGTAAGGGGCGGCGCAACTGTTATACTTGCAATGGGCGATGGAAGGCGCGCTGCAAATGCAATCCACGAATATCTTGAAACAGGGGTCTGGTAAAAATATAGTAGCCGCAGGCTTTAGCCTGCGTTTTTTCGCAACCTGAAGGCTGCGACTACTTGAATCTTGCATCTTATGCAGCATACCCGCCTTTTTCTAATCCGTCACGGTCAGGTAGTCAATCATCATGAGTTCCGCTACAATGGACATTTTGATGTTGATATAACTGACATCGGCATCCAGCAGATGGAAAATCTTGCTGATATTCTTGCAGCCGAGCCAATCAGCGCAATCTATTCCAGCGATTTGCAAAGGGCTGTGAAGGGCGCTGAGATGGTTGGCGCAATGCTTGGCATAAAACCAATAAAGATGCATGATTTCAGGGAATTGTCGCTTGGAAGATGGGAAGGGCTTACAAGGGAAGAGGGCGCGGCAAGGTTTCCAGAAGAGGCTGATTTCAGATTCAGAGACCTTGCAAATTCAAAGGTTCAAGGCGGTGAAAACCTGCATGATTTAAAAAACCGCGTTATTCCTAAATTGAATGAGATTTTAAATAAACACCAAAACGAAACAATATGCCTGTTTGCACACGGCGGCGTCAACAGGGTAATACTCTGCAATGCAATGAATCTTCCAATGGAAAACTTCTTCAGAATCGAGCAGGACTACGGATGTTTGAATGTTATTGATTGTTTTGAAGACGGCGTAAAGGTTGTAAAGTTATTGAACGGCGGGCCGAATCAATCATTAAAAGGCGCAAAGATTTATTAGATGGATTGCCCCATAATATGAACACAAGAAGGAAAAACAAAAGATCTTCTCAAAAAGATGTTAAACTTTCCACTTCATCTGCTAGATTTATTGTCCTCACCGCATTTGTAATTTTACTCTCTGCTGCAACATATTCCAGAAACATTAAATGGAAGGAAAATATAACATTATGGGAACATGTGGTAGAGAAAAGTCCAGAAAAGGCAAGAGGGCATAATAATCTTGGAGTTGCCTATCATGCTCTGGACAAACTAAATGAGGCGATAAAGGAATATCTAACTGCGTTAAGACTTAAACCCGAGTATGCTAATACCTACTACAATCTTGGAGTTACCTATTATGAACAAGGCAAGGTGGCTGAGGCGATAAAGGAATATCTAACTGCATTAAAATTCAAGCCCGAAAATACAGAAGAAATCTATAATAATCTTGGGAATGTCTATTTTGCAAAAGGTCAAATTGATGATGCTATAAAAGCATATCTGAAGGCATTAGAACTAAAACCTGATTATGCAGATGTCTATAATAACCTTGGAAATATTTATTATACTAGGGGTCTATTTAATGAGGCCATAGAGAAATATCTAACAGCGTTAAAACTTAAACCTGATATTGTAGAAGTTCATAATAATCTTGGAACTATCTATGCTAATCAAGGTAAATTTGATGAAGCAATAAAGGAATATTTACACGCAATCAGGTTAAAATCCGATTACGCAGATGCCCATTACAACCTTGGAAATGTCTACAGGATTAACGGGGCAATAAATGAGGCAAAAAGGGAACTTGAAATATTTTTAAAACTAAGACCCAATGACCCAAAAGCAATAAAGGCAATTGAATCACTTCACGAAATACCTTAATACCTCATTTTTTAGGATCTCAAGAAAAAGATTATATCCTGTCCCCCCTTAAATATCTTGCACTATTATCAGGAATCATCTAAAATTTCGGCTCAATTATGCCGTCTCTGTCCAAAAATCCAAAAGGCTTTATAATCGCTGGAACGCACAGCGGTGTCGGCAAGACGACCATAACCCTTGGTTTGATGTCTGTTTTCAAAAAAAAAGGTCTGCTCGTCCAGCCGTTTAAGGCTGGTCCTGATTATATTGACCCGTCTTTTCACAGGCTCGTCTGCAATAAACCCTCATATAATCTTGATACATGGATGATGGGTGTCAATGGAGTAAAAAAGACATTTGCAAATGCAAGCGCTGGCGCTGACATCAATATTGTTGAAGGCGTGATGGGCCTTTTTGATGGGAAACATGGGGAAGGAGATTTTGGAAGCACGGCACACATTGCAAAGATTTTAAAACTCCCTGTGATATTGGTTATTGACGCAGGCAAGATGGCGCAGAGCGCAGGCGCAGTTGTTTATGGCTTTGAAAAATTTGACCCGAAGGTGAATATCGCAGGGGTTATATTCAACAGGGTTGGCAGCGACAGGCATTTTAATATGCTTAAATCTGCTGTTGAAAAACAGTGCAAGGCAAAGGTTCTTGGGTATATGCCAAAGGATGAAGAGATAAAATTATCTGAAAGACATCTTGGGCTTACGACGATAGATACAGGATGCAGGATACAAGATACAGGTAGCCGCACCCTTTATGGGTGCGTTAAATACGCAGGCGTAAAGCCTGCGGCTACCTCAAAGAGCAAGACTCAAAGGTTCGGGATGCAGGATGCAAGATTTAAAAAAATTGAAGCTTTGATAGAAAGTTTTGTGGATGTTGATGGGTTAATGAGATTGCTTCGCCTTCGGCTCGCAATGACAGGTAAAGAGGCTCGGAGTGATAAAGGTGTCATTGCGAGGGCGTTAGCCCGAAGCAATCTAAATTTAAAATCCGCAATTGTAAAGATCGCTGTTGCCTATGACAGTGCCTTTTGCTTTTATTATCAGGAAAATCTGGACATCCTGAAAAAACTTGGGGCTGATATAAAATTTTTCAGTCCATTAAAAGATAAAAAACTGCCTGATAATATAAGCGGCATTTATTTTGGCGGCGGCTATCCTGAACTTTATGCAAAGAGACTTTCTGCAAATAAAACAATTATGAAACAGATAAAAAATCTTGCACAAAAAGGTCTTCCAATATATGCTGAATGCGGCGGTTTGATGTATCTTGGAAAAGGTTTAAAAGATTTAAAGGGCGCTAAATATGACATGACTGGCATATTTTCATGGACATCGCAAATGCTTGAAAAAAGGAAGGCGATTGGATACCGAGAGGTGGCTGCTTATGATGGTTGTCCATTTTTAGAAAAAGGGCAGAAAATCAGAGGGCATGAGTTTCATTACTCAGAGATAAATCCCCCCTTACCCCCCTTTAATAAAGGGGGGATGGGGGGATTAGTTAAACGGGTTTACCGTCTTACATCTCACATCTCACGCCTCACGGCATCTGAAGGCTATGTTTACAAAAACACGCTTGCAAGTTATGTTCATCTGCATTTTGCAAGCAATAAAAAATTTGCAAAAGGCTTTATAAAAAAATGCGAGGGATATAAAAATGCCAACACTAATTGAATCAGCAAGAAAAAATATCATTACAAAAGAAATGGAGGATGTTGCTAAAAAAGAGGACAAGTCTCCTGAATATATCCGAGATATGATTGCCGAAGGCAAGATGGTTATACCGAATAATACTAACCGCAAATCAAGGCTGGTGGGCATCGGCAAAGGACTGCGGACAAAGGTAAATGCCTCCATCGGAACATCATCCGACATTGTGGATGTAAATGCTGAGGTTGAAAAGGCGATTGCAGCAGAAAAGGCAGGCGCTGATACACTGATGGAACTATCTGTCGGCGGCGATTTGGATGCAATAAGAAAAGAGGTTTTGGCTGCGACTAATCTGTCGGTTGGCAGCGTTCCTTTATATCAGGCATTTGCAGAGGCAATAAAAAAATACCATGACCCGAATAAATTGACAGAGGAACTTTTGTTTGATGTGCTTGAGAGGCAGTGCGCTGACGGCATCTCATTTATGGCAGTTCACTGCGGCATAAACAGGCTTACAATTGAAAGGCTGAAAAAACAGGGTTACCGCTACGGAGGGCTTGTCTCACGCGGCGGTTCATATATGGTTGGGTGGATGCTGAAGAACAATAAAGAAAATCCCCTTTATGAAAAATTTGACAAGGTTGTTGAAATCTTAAAAAAATACGACTGCGTATTGAGTCTGGGCAACGGGCTTCGCGCAGGCGCTGTTCATGACAGTCTTGACAGGGCGCAGGTGCAGGAACTTCTTATAAACTGCGAACTTGCAGAGATTGGGCAGGATATGGGCTGTCAGATGATGTGCGAGGGACCCGGTCATCTTCCCCTTGACGACATTGAGGCGAATGTAAAACTTCAAAAAAGGATGAGCAATGATGCGCCATTTTATGTTTTAGGCCCTTTGACAACAGACCTTTCCGCTGGATATGACCATATATCAGCGGCAATCGGAGCCGCAGAAGCGGCAAGATACGGCGCTGATTTGATTTGTTATGTAACACCTGCTGAGCATCTTGCGCTGCCGAATAAAGAAGATGTTATTGAAGGCGTGAGGGCTGCAAGGATTGCCGCGCATGTTGGCGATATGGTTAAGAATGGCAGCAAGGAAATGGATAAAAAAATGGCAAAGGCAAGAAGGGATTTGAAATGGGATGAACAGCAGAAACTCGGCTTTTTTGGCGAAAGGGCAAAGGAAATCAGAAACAGCCGCTATCCGGAAGAGCCTGACACATGCACAATGTGCGGAAGTTTTTGCGCATTGGATAATGTTAATCAGTATTTTGAAACCGATTTGAAAAGAGGCGGAAAGGCTTGAACCCGATAATGCGTCAATTTTATAAAGCCTTTGTAGCGTTGGGGTTTATCCCCAACGATTAGCGTTGCCCATAAAGGGCAACGCTACTTGAACCCTCTAAATCTCAAAAAAGTATGTAGTGCGAGGCTTTAGGATTATAGGTAAGATTCCTAATAGGTCAGCCGTCTCGGCTGACTTTGTCAGGCAAGATGCCTGGCCTATTAGCAAAAGCGAAACTAAAGTTTCGCACTACGTTATTGAAAAATTATACGTTGGCAGGGATATTCGAAACAGGCAGTCTTATTATAACTACAGTGCCTTTTCCTTCCTTGCTTTCAACCTCTATCTCGCCATTGTGGTCTTCTATAATCTTATGGCTTATTGTGAGACCAAGCCCTGCCCCTGTCATCTTTGAAGTATAAAACGGATTAAAGATATTCTTTACATCCTCCTTTTTTATGCCGCAGCCGGTATCGCTTATCTGCACCTCTATCTGCCTTTTGTCAGACGCATAAGCAGTAGAAATGTTTATATCGCCCTTTTCATGCGTAGCCTCTATGGCATTCTGAATAATATTTAATACAGCCTTTTTTATATTGCCTTTGTCCATCTTTATATGAGACAGGGTCGGAGATAAAGAGACAATTATGCTTGGCGCAAATGAGATGCCAAGGGATTCGCCTTTTATCCTTGCCTGTTCCTTTGCCTCGCTTATTGCATCCAAAACAACATCATTTATATTTCCATCGCTTAATTCCGAGACCAGTATCTTTTTATACTCGTCAATATGATGCATCATATTTTCAAGACGCGATACATTTCTTATGATAACGTCCATATACTCTTTTAATTGCTCATTAGACAATTTTTCATATACCCTCCTTGCAAGGCCGCCTATTGTCATAAGAGGGTTTCTCACCTCATGCGCAACGCCATCTGCCATATGGCCAAGCGCCGCAAGTTTTTCCGTTTCTGTAAGCCTTGCCTGAAGTTCTCTAATGGTCAAGATAGACCTGACCCTTGCAGAAAGTTCTCTCAAATTGAACGGCTTTGCAATATAGTCATCCGCCCCGACATCCAAACCAACAACCTTGTCATCAAGACTCGCCCTTGCTGTAAGCATAATAACAGGAATAAATCTTGTCTTTTCATCTGCCTTTACCCTTTTGCAGACCTCATAGCCGTCCATCTTAGGCATCATAATATCAAGGAGTATAAGTTCAGGGACAAAAACATTTACTTTATTGAGCGCCTCAATACCGTCGCCTGCTGTATCAACCTCATAGCCGTCTGCCTCAAGTTTTGCCTTCAGGAGCGCAACATTTACCTCATCATCATCTACAACAAGAACCCGTATCTTTTTCACTATTGGATTAACCTCCACTCAAGTTGAGTCTTCCCAACAGCGCCTGTGATTATGAGTTTCATTGATTTAGAAGCAGAGGATGGAAACGGCTCTTTGCCGGTTGGCAGATACTTTGGAAATCTGACAATGTAGCCGAAACTCCAGAGGTCCATATGAGGAAAGAATTCCCTGACAAGCGGGTTATTTTCATCTACCCTTGTAATTTCAAGCGGCGAGACCCTCTCGCCCTTGTCATCCTCAAGATATATAGACCAGATAGAATCTTTTTTATCAAAATCATTCCATTTAATTTCAGGGGTGTAGATGCTTAAGAAAAATTCATTAAACCTCTCATTGATTTCTTTTTCCCTTGCAAGGATATTTTCCTTTTGCAAGGCATCCATCATATAACGTTTTGCATACTCGTCAATATATGCATCTCTCCACTGCCATGATTTGTAAGTCGCATATATATAGAGTTTTGTTTCAAGGTTTTCATAGACCTTTTTGCTTTTTGTCCACTGGCTTAAAATATCAGAATAATCTTTTGCAGGCTGCGGCTTGACTATTTCCTTTTTCCCTGCACAGCCTGTAAAGACAGTTACAAGCAACAAGATGCAAGTTGCAAGTAGAAACAGGTCTTTAGACCTGTTTAGGATTAACATGGCTGAAGCCATGTTTCTACATCTTTTTATTGAATCTAGCATCTTATTGCCCTCCAATAATATCATCTCTTGTAAATATTGATTCAAACCTGTAGCCTGCTGTTTTTATCGCTTCAGCCCCGCCATCAAGCCTGTCAACCATAGCAAAGATGGCAGCAACTTTCAAGCCCTCTTCCTCCGCCCTTTTTGCAGCCTGAATAGATGATGAACCTGTTGTAACAACATCCTCAACTATTACAACATCTGCATTGTCTCTAATATTTTTTTTTCCCTCTATCCATAAACCAAGTCCATGTTTCTTTGGCTCTTTTCTGATGATAAATGCAGGGATTGGATTATTTTCAAGATAACTTGCAATTGATATTGCAGCCGCTATCGGGTCAGCGCCCATTGTCGGTCCCCCGACTGCATCTATCTTAATGCCCAAACTTTTAATCATCTCATAAAAGAGCCTGCCAACAAGATACGCCCCTTCAGGGTGCAGGGTTGTCTGGCGGCAGTCTATGTAAAAATCGCTTTTCTTACCGGAGGCAAGTGTTACCTCTTTTTTTTCATAAGATTTTTCTATGATAATTTTAAGAAGTTTCGATTTTAGCTTTTTAAATTCTTCATTCACAGTAAAATTACCTCTCAATCAATTTATGTTTTATCAACTCATTCGGCGCAATCAGTTGCGGTGACTGTTCGTTATTATAAGTTTTTCTTGCAATCCGCTCCACCTGCGGCTTTATATAGTCAAACAACTCTCCTATTTCAATCTTCCCATCACCGTTTACATCGCCCTCGCCTTTTATGCCTTTCAGCATAAAGTAAGTGAATAAGCCATGCCCCTTTTCTTCGTATGTTGAACTTATCTGTTCCCCTGACGAGGCTGAAAGGACTGCTGCTTTTGATGGAATTGCCAAACTATCCATTGTCATTACCAATGGTCTCGCTCCTTTTGCAATAACAGATTTTCCCCCTGCTCCTGAAAAGCACGAATCAAGGGCAACGATGATTTCTTTTGCCGGGAGTTTTCCGAGGGATTCATAGAGCCTTTTTAATGGATAGCCTGTTTCGTTAATAAATGACGGGTCGCCGTCATACGGCACAAGATAGGCGTCTCCTGTCTTCACATTAGGCGCGCCGTGGCCTGAATAGTAGATAAACACAGAGCCGTCTTTCTCTACATTATTAGGCAGCCATTTTTCAAAGTATTTCTCAAAATCGCTTTTTGCGGCATGTTCATTTGTCAGTGTTACCACATTCTCCTCAGGATAGCCCATGACCTTTGTGAGATATTCGGTCATTGTCTTCGCATCAGCAGTCGCAAAATCAGCCTTTGGAAGTTTTTGACGGTAGTTTTCTATTCCAATTACTATTGCATAGGAGTTTTTGTTTGGTTTGGTTTTGATTGCAGGCAGTTCGTCAACATCGGATTTGGGGATTGGAGATTCAGAAGATGGTTTGGAAGTTATAATTTCATGACGGCTTTTTTCTGTCGGGATAATTGTAGAAGGAGAGTTATTTGCGGCGACAGCTATGCCTGAATTACGGTGCTGTTCACTGAATTCAACCAATTTCGCCGAACCGTTGAGAGCCGATTCTAGTTTCTTGACAACGTCGCGAGATGCTTTTTCGACAGTGATCGCTGGAGTAGAAAACGGAGAAATAACACCAGATCCAATGCCCTCGGCGCGTACCATGTCTATTTGTTTGTTGTCGGCTGTTAATAGAAGCACGCTTACATCGATCTTGGCATCTTCGAAGTTGGAATTTGGAAGATGAGTGTAAACATCCAGCACTGCTACCAAGTCGGCGTTATTCTTTTTGGCATCCTCTACCTTTTCGAATTTGACAACTGCCTTAAAATTCTTCCTGAAAAGCGATGCAAGATCTTCGAATACTTTCTGTCCTGCAGATCCTTCGCCCATTCCTGGATTCAATGTGCTTCTGGTTCGATCAAACTGCTGTGCATATTGAGAGGCATTTTTGGTATTTTGTGACAGAACCAATCCCAGAGTTAAATCTTTATAGGTTGAAGTAGATGAGGTTAAATCTGCGAAGGGGTCGACCCGTTCCGGGGACATTACACACCCTGTCATCGCCATACCCACAAGCAGGATAAAAATTACACTGATTAAAGAAATTAAATTACCCTTGATTTTCATAACCCCGCCTCCATCTTAAATCTAATTATTTCCCTTCCCTGAATTTATCCTGAATCTCAATAACATCCTTACTGTAACCCTTACGCAAGAGGTTTCCCATATACAGCCATTTAAGCCTGAGTTCAGGGGGCTTCTCCCTATACCGCTCTATTGCCTCTTTGCTTAAATAGTAGTCAAAGCCCTGTGTTTTACTTTTTTTCATTTTTCAGTTTCCTTAAGTATCTCAAGTCTGCCTTATCCTGTTGTCTATCTGCCTTCTCTTTCATCTTTATAAGGTCATCAATAGATATCACTGGTATAGAAACCCCGTGAAGCATAATATGCTCGACCCTTTTATGCCCCTTCTCATAGTCAACAGGCGAATCAATCACAACATCAATTTCGGAAATTGCCCATTCTGAGTTGACAAGATTGAATGCCTTCATGTTCTTGTTTTTAATCCAATCTTCCCTTTTATTGCTATTAGCGAAATCCATAATATCAACTGGAACCTTTGGCTTGAACCCCCAACTTTTTAACAGATTCAAAAACTTTTTCAGGTTTTTATCATCAAGGTCAAGAATCAGGTCTATATCATAGGTCATTCTCGGGATACCATAAAGATTAACTGCAATCCCTCCGACTACTATATATCTAATCCCTTTTTCGTTTAGTTTTTTGAATATAGCGAGATAGTCAAGCATGACGGTTCATTTCCTCAACCCAAGCATTCCCTTCATACATATACACAGCGTCATAAATAAATGCGCATACAGAGCGTCAGAACAAAGCAGACCGAGGCGCGACGAAAGCGAGGAGTGAGGCGTATTTTCAGCATACGCCGCAGCGACGAGCCGAGGAGCAACGAAGGTATGCGAAGTTATGACGCTCTGTATAATATGTGTTTATTTATGCTGCTTAAACAACTCCATCTGAGGCTCTCTTGCATCAGCAGGGAATTCTATTGGATATTTGCCGGTAAAGCATGCATCGCAGAAACTTCCGCCTGCGCTTTCTACAGCCTTATAAATCCCTTCAACGGTTAAATAACCAAGCGTGTCAGAGGTAATATATTTATTTATTTCATCTATTGTATGGGATGACGCAATAAGTTCCTGTTTTGTCGGCGTGTCTATGCCGTAAAAGCAAGGGCATATGGTGGGAGGAGAACTTATCCTCATATGGATCTCCTTTGCGCCTGCATCCCTTATCATCTTGATTATCTTTCTTGATGTTGTGCCTCTGACAATTGAATCATCAATGACCACAACCTTTTTTCCTTTAAGCAGTTCCTTTACCGCATTTAATTTTATCTTTACCCCGAAATGACGGATAGAATCCTTTGGCTCTATAAATGTCCTGCCCACATAATGGCTTCTTATAAGCCCCATCTCAAATGGAATTTTGGACTCCTCTGCAAAACCGATTGCAGCAGGAACGCCTGAATCAGGCACAGGGATTACAACATCGGCATCTACCGGATATTCTCTTGCCAGCTGCGCGCCAAGATTTTTTCTGACCTTATAGACATTTGCGCCGAATATATTGCTGTCAGGCCTTGCAAAATATATGAATTCAAATACGCAGGGCGTG
Source organism: Deltaproteobacteria bacterium (assembly GCA_016234925.1). Lineage (GTDB taxonomy): Bacteria > Desulfobacterota > GWC2-55-46 > UBA9637 > GWC2-42-11 > JACRNI01. Next base: position 12,377 of record JACRNI010000105.1, read on the forward strand.
ATATTTCTTTTTTCAAAAGGTTTGAAAGACTTGACGCCGTCCTTGTCAATCAAGACAATCTCACCCGGCTCTATCTCTCTTACATATTCAGCCTCTATTAAATCAAATGCGCAGGTTTCAGATGCAACAACCCATGAATCCCTTAATCTTCCTAATTCCAAAGGTCTAAAACCGTTTGGGTCTCTTGCTGCAACCATCCTTGTCTCAGTAAGAAAGACAAGCGAATATGAGCCTTTCAGCATTTTTAAAGCATCTATCATCCTGTCTATGAGCGAGTTATTTTTTGATGTTGCAAGGAGGTGGACTATTATCTCAGTGTCCATGCTTGACTGGAATATCGAGCCGTATGCCTCTAATTCTGAGCGAAGCAGACTTGCATTTACAATATTGCCGTTGTGCGCTACTGCAATGCCGCCTCTTGAATAATCAACAACAAACGGCTGCGCATTTTTTAAATGACTCTCGCCTGTTGTTGAATACCTCACATGACCGATTGCAGATCTGCCCGGAAGTTTTTTTAAAACATCTTGTTTAAATATATCTGCGACAAGGCCCATTGCCTTGTGCGAGTGGAGTGTCTTGCCGTCAGACGAGACAATGCCGGCGCTTTCCTGCCCCCTGTGCTGAAGCGCATATAATCCAAGATATGCAAGATTAGAAGCCTCAGGGTGGTTATAGATGCCGAACACGCCGCATTCGTCTTTGTATTTGTCTTGAGAATTGTGGTTTTTGTCCTGAAAATCCATATTATTTACCTTTATTAACGTTTTTCCAGTTACCATATTTACCACAAACTCGTAGCGCCCTCATTTACTGGGGGCGAATACCGTTGGGGATAAACCCCAACGCTACATCTAACAACGTTGGGGATGAACCCCAACGCTACAGGCGAATAATCACGAAATATAATCCTTTATTTTATCTTCAAAATATCGGCTGTATGGGTAACAATCAGCCTTTTCCGTAATGCCTTTTCTAACAGGGTTATTTAAGATGTATTCTATCATAGCCTTCAAATCCTCGTCTCTTCTGATTACATGGTCAAAGGCTGAACGTTGCCACAAATTAGTTATACCATACCCTCTAAAAATCGCAGATGTCCTCCCTTTAAAGATATTCAAAAACCTTGATAGAGAAACGCCTGATCTGCCCGGAGAAACCACGATATGAAGATGGTCTGGCATTAGACAATAGCAAAGTATTACAAACCTAATGTCATGAGCAGCCTTTAAGAGTTCGCCAACAGTAATCTCTGCATTGTTTTTTGAATTAAATACCGCTTTCTTATTATTTGCACATATTACCACATGGATGGGGCGATTGCTTGAATAATCATAGTCAGAGAGCCTGTTAGAACAACTCTTACCCCATGTCTTATATTTCAGAGTTGTTGTCTTTTTCCCGGTTACCATATTTACCACAAATTCGTAGCACACTCATTTAATGGGGGCGAATACCGTTGGGGGTGAACCCCAACGCTACATCTAATACCGTTGGGGATAAACCCCAACGCTACATTAACAGCCTCTCAATCGAGCATTTCCATGCTCTTTGTATATCATCTACTGACAAGTCAATCAATTCGTTAATCTTTATCCTTTTACCGCCAACCTTTCCCATAACATCTGTCTGCGCTTTATGCCTATTTGCAATACCGATAAATTTTTTCAAGTCTTTTTCATTCAGGCTAACAATAATCCTTGACTGGCTTTCGCCGAACAAGAGCGCATCATTCCGTATGTCGTTACTTGACCCTTGACCCTTGACCCTTGACCCTATGTTTATCTCTGCGCCGATAGCCGTATTTTTTGAAGATATACAGCATTCTGCCAATGCGACTGCAAGCCCGCCCTCTGAACAGTCATGCGCTGATTTTATTATGCCTTGTTGGATTGCCTCAAGGCATAAATCCTGAACATTTTTTTCTATTTCTAAATCAATCTCCGGCGGCTTGCCTTTGTCCATATTGTGAATTGTTTTAAGATACTCGCTTGCGCCAAGTTCATCTTTTGTCTCGCCGATTAAAACTATTACATCGCCTTCATTTTTAAACCACTGTGTTGTGCGAAGGTTAACATCTTCAAGGAGTCCAACCATACCGACTGTTGGTGTTGGATATATTGCATTCCCTGATGTCTCATTATAGAGGCTGACATTACCGCTTATAACAGGTATTTCAAATTTTAGACACGCATCTCTCATGCCAAGTATTGCCTGCTCAATTTGCCACATAATCTCTGGTTTTTCAGGGTTTCCAAAATTCAGGCAGTCAGTGAGCGCTATCGGCTTTGCACCGGAGCAGACAAGATTTCTTGCCGCCTCTGCAACTGCAATTTTGCCTCCTGTAAATGGGTCTAAATAGCAATATCTTGAATTGCAGTCGGTTGTTGCTGCAATTGCCTTTTTCGTGCCTTTAATCCTTACAACAGCAGCATCAGAGCCGGGCATAACAACAGTATCAGTCCTTACCATATGGTCATACTGTGTATAAACCCATTCCTTGCTTGCTATATTCGGGCATGATAAAAGTTTCAGCAATACATCATTATAATCTTTAGGCAGCGGAATTTTTTCCAAATCAAGTCTTTGAATCTCATCCTGCCAGTCGGGTCTTTTAATCGGTCTATTATAACGCGGCGCATCATCTGTTAAAGGTTTTACAGACAGTTCAGCAGCAATCTTATCCCCCTCTTTTATCCTTATTAAACCATCATTAGTAACCTTTCCGATTACAACCGCATCTAAATCCCATTTATGAAATATCTCTTTTATTTTTTCTTCAACCCCTTTATGAACAACCATGAGCATTCTTTCCTGAGACTCGGAAAGCATGACTTCATAAGATGTCATGCCCTTTTCTCTCCTAGGCACAAGGAGCGTGTCTATCTCAAGCCCTGTTCCTGCGCGGGAAGCCATCTCAATGGATGATGATGTAAGCCCTGCCGCGCCCATATCCTGAATGCCGACTATATAGTCGGTTTTAAATGCCTCAAGGCACGCCTCTAATAAAAGTTTTTCTGTAAACGGGTCTCCAACCTGAACAGTGGGTCGTCTTTCCTCTCCGCCTTCTCCAAATACATCTGACGCCATTGTAGCGCCGTGTATGCCGTCTCTCCCTGTTTTTGAACCGACATACATGACAGGGTTTCCAACACCCTCTGCCAGCCCTTTAAAAATCTTGTTGCTTTGCATTATGCCGACTGTCATTGCATTTACAAGGCAGTTACCATTGTATGATTCATGGAAATAAACCTCACCCCCGACCGTTGGCACGCCAACGCAGTTGCCATAGCCTGCAATGCCTGCGACAACACCGTGGACAAGATGCCTTGTCTTTGGATGAGCGAATGAACCGAATCTTAAAGAATTTAAGTTTGCAACAGGTCTTGCGCCCATTGTAAATATGTCTCTTAATATGCCGCCCACGCCTGTTGCAGCGCCTTGATACGGCTCTATATAGGATGGGTGATTATGAGACTCCATCTTGAATGCAACTGCAAGACCATCGCCTATATCAACAATGCCTGCATTTTCACCTGGTCCCTGCAAAACATATTTTCCAGTTGTAGGAAAGTTTTTTAAGTGAACCCTTGATGATTTATAAGAGCAGTGTTCGCTCCACATTACAGAAAATATGCCGAGTTCAAGAAGATTCGGCTCCCTGCCGAGTATTTCAAGTATCCTTGCATACTCATCTTCTGTTATGCCGTGCTGGTTTATTATGTCTTTTGTAATCATAGGATTATAGAGTTGCGGAGTTCAGGGAGTTCAGGAGTTAGTAGCCGCAACCTTTAGGTTGCGTAAATACGCAGGCTAAAGCCTGCGGCTACTTCACTGCTTCTAAAAACACCCCCATATTCCTGTATTTCTTATACCTGTCCTCATGCCTCTTTTCTTTTGGCATGGCATTTAATTCCATCAAATTCTTTTTAAGGACATTCTTTAAGGTTTTTGCCATTTCTTCGGGGTCTCTGTGGGCGCCGCCAAGGGGTTCTTTTACTATTTCATCAATCACCTTTAATTCAAGCAGGTCTTTTGATGTGAGTCTCATTGAACTTGCTGCAACCTCTGCTTTTGTGCCATCCTTCCATAAAATTGCAGCGCATCCCTCTGGCGATATAACAGAATAAACAGAATATTCAAGCATAATAACCCTGTCACCGACGCCGATTGCAAGCGCGCCTCCGCTTCCGCCCTCGCCTATAACAACAGTAATAATTGGAACCTTTAATTTTGACATTATCATCAGATTTTTTGCTATTGCCTCTGCCTGACCCCTTTCCTCTGCGCCTATGCCCGGAAATGCGCCGGGGGTATCAATAAATGTGATAATTGGCTTTCCAAATCTCTCTGCCATACTCATAAGTCTAAGCGCCTTTCTAAAACCCTCAGGGTTCGGCATGCCAAAATTTCTTAAAATCTTTTCCTTTGTTGTCCTGCCCTTTTGATGTCCTATAACCATAATAGTTTCATCATCCAATTTTGCAAATCCTCCGGCTATCGCAGGGTCATCCCTGAAATTTCTATCGCCGTGCAGTTCTATAAAATCCTCAAATATATTTGCAATATGGTCAAGGGTATATGGCCTGTGAGGATGTCTCGCAATCTGCGCAATCTGCCACGGCGAGAGTTTTGAAAATACACTGGTTGTGAGTTTTTCAATCTTCTTTTCAAGAGATTCTATTTCATCAGCAAGGTTTGCATCAGAAAATTGTTTTAACTCATCTACTTTTTTCTCAAGTTCAACAATCGGTTTTTCAAAATCAAGATACTGCTGAAGAACCATTGAATGCCTCCAAAAAATACAGGTAAAGGTATAGAGAGAAACAGATAAAGAGTTTTTACCTTTACCTGTCTTTGCTTCTATCTGCTGTTTCTGTAACATAGCAAAAATTAAAGACATGTGCAAGAAACAAAACCCTTGCAACATGACGCAAGATTTGGTAGGTATAAGGCATGATGGTACAGATAAATATTCATCTTTTAACCTTGAGCCATATATGAATAAGAGGAAAGATGTCCTTATAAAGGCATTAAACGACCCTGATGAATCTATCCGGAAATCCGCTGCCGAATCATTGGAAAAACTTGAGACCAGAGAAAGACTGGACACCCTTGAAGACCGCATCAAATCAGGCAGCAAGGTTGAAAAAATCAAGGCAGTCTATGCCCTTGCAAGATTAAGAGGCAACCGAGTCCTGTCCATATTGTTAAATGCTGCAAAAGATCCTATAGAGGATGTAAGGGCGTCTGCAATAAGGGTTTTGGGCGTGATTTGCGACAGCAGGACATTGGGCGCTGTTGCAGAATTTTTAAATGATGCAAGCCCTGTTGTCCAGAGGGTTGCAATAGAGGCGCTTGGCAATTTTAAAGACCCGCGGCTTGTGGACTCCATTCTTCAAATGCTGAAATCCCCGAAATCCGATGATCAGGGCGTTGTTGAAAAGGCAATAGAGGTATTGGGCAAGATAGGCGACCCAAAGGCAGAGGAAAGTCTCTTGCAATTTGCAGCATCAAATAATCTAGTTCTCAAAAAACTTGCAATTAGTGCGCTTGGGGATTTGGAGATTTAATGACGGCCAAGAACTCCCTGCGCTCTTGGCGCAGGGCTGAATTGGCTTGGCGCGAAGCGCCATAAAAGTAGCGTTGCCCTTTATGGGCAACGAATTCGTCGGGGATAAACCCCGACGCTACTTGACTTGCAATCAATGCGCTTGGGGATTTGGAGATTTAGCCTCTTGCATCATAAAACTGCCTACATCTATATCCTTTATAATAGGGTCTACAGGAGAAACAATCTGCAAACCATTTCCTCTGGCATATTTTGTAAGGTCAACATCAAAAGGTTTATCTATCTTTATCCCATTACTATCGAATAACAACTTTACAACAGGTTTATCAGAATATTTTTGTTCAACCTTTATAACTATTCCAACCTCATTTGTGCGAAGCCTTACCATAGTCCCGACAGGATAAACGCCGAACATATTAACGAATATCTTTAATGTATCCGGGTCAAAATGTTTTCCTGACAGGTTCTGCATAATCTTTATTGCAGATGCCGGAGGATACGGCTTTTGATAAACCCTTAACGTTGTCAATGCGTCATACGCATCTGCAATGGTTATTATCATGCTTAATGGATTAAGTTCTCCATCCTTTGTAGGATAGCCGCTGTGGTCATATCTTATATGATGCTCAAACACAATCTGCGGCACAATCTTATTTATGTTTTCCATCCTTTCAATGATCTTTGAACCCATGACAGGGTGAAGTTTCACCTTTTCCCATTCCTCTGATGAAAGCCCGCCCGGTTTTCTTATTATGTCCTCTGTAACGCCTGTCTTGCCAATATCATGCAGGAATCCGCCTATGCCGAGGGCAAAGAGTTTTTCCTTTGAGCAGCCCATTGTCTTCCCGATTGAGACAGAGAGTATCCCTACATTTACAGAATGGTTGAACAGATAGTCGTCATAGTTTTTTATCATGGTGAGGCCTATCATGGCATTGTGGTCTTCAAGGACATGGTCTGTTATCTCGTTGACAATGCCCGCTACATTTTCTGTTTTTGGTATCCTGCCTGCCCTCACCTCTGCAAACGCGTCTTTTACAATGTCAATAGCATTGTTATAGACCTCTACAATATTTCTTTTCCCAAAAGGCAGGGACTTTAACGTTATATATTTTATACCCTTTGCTGAAACAGCCTTTTGGAGTTCCTGTCCCTTTAATTCCGCATCTAAAGAAAGTATTTCAAAAAAGTTTGTCCATTCTAATTTTGAAAGGCCTTTTTCAAATATAATGCCCTCAAGCGCCTTTCTATCCATCTGAAGCAGCACCTCGCCGAGATTTTTAATTGAATCAATAATCGGATTGTCTTCAAACACAATCACATCTTTCATCTTTCCAATAAATATCTTTTGCCGAATCTTTAAAGATTCAATAAGGATCTGGTACGCCTTTTCAAGAGGCTGCAAAATCCCCGGGTGTCCTGCAGGATAGAGTTTTCTGCTCTTCAATGCGCCGTTTAGGTTTTTAAGCATGAGTTCAATTGTTGAAAGTTCTATGGTTGACATTATTTATTTTACCTTTCCGAGTATTTTGGAAGTATCTGGCCGCAGGTTTGCTTTAGTTTTCCCTTTGCAGTTTTTGATGCATCCTCTATTGCCTTGATTGCCTCTTCACCGCCGATTTTTGCAATGCCTATTGCAGCAAGGCATCTCAAATCTTCATTCCTATCTTTTCCAAAAAATGTTTTTGACATGAGTATATTTATAAGTCCGGGCACAGCCCTTTTGTCGCCGATAGCAGTAACCGCCTTTACAGCCTCTTTGCGCATATCCATATTCCCGCCAAATGCCTCTTTTTTCAACGCAAGTTCCATTAAGACTGGAAGAGACGACGGCTCTTTTAATATGCCGAGTGATGCAATGGCCTGCAATTGGACATCCTGCTGCCTTGCCTTGAGCGTCTCTATTAGTATTTCCACAGACATCTTTGACGGTATCCTTGCAAGCGCTTTCAATACCTCTTTTTTAATCCTTATATCTTTGTGATTAACTATTGTTTTAAGTTTCTCTACTGATTCAGGGTTGCCTATTGCGCCGATAAGCGCAACCATCTGTCTTACCACAAACCATCTGGTATCATTAAGAAGAGCCTCTGCCTCTAACCTTGCATTTTCATTAAGCATGACAAGGGTATTGAAAAGAGTTTTTCTGGTAAATGCCTCTTCTATCTCTATCAGTTTGTTTATAAGGCTCGGCACAGCATCCTTGCCGATTCGGACAAGTATCTGCTGGACAGCAGTTTTTTTAGTCTCTTCTTTTGTGCAAAGCCTTGATACAAGGTAATCTATCATATCAGGACTTGCAATCTCAATTATGCTGCCGGCTGCAAAAGACTTCTGTTCCGCATCTCTTCCCGGCTGAAAATATGCATGGTTTGCAAATGTCATAACTGCGGGCAGGGATTCATCCAATCCCCTATTTAAGCCTTCGGGGACATGCCTGCCTTCTGCTCCCTGATTAGAACTTTCAGGGACATGCTTTAATTGTTTGACCTTCTCTAAAATATCGCTGGCAATAGTTTTGTATTCTTGGGTATTATTTTCTTTATCAAGCAGAGAGAGGAGTTCGGATAAGTTTTTTTGTTCTTCTTCAGGGGTTTTTTCAGGAGGTTCGGGCGCAGCCTGAGCCTCCTCTTCAATCTGTACGCCTTTTTCTTGCTTTTTTTCTTGTTCAACTTCAATATCCAGCGATTCATTTTTTTCTTCTGTAAGTTCTTTAAGTTTTTTTGCCATTTCATCATAAGGGATTTCATTTACCCATATATCTTTCACGCCTTTGTCATACAAAACCTTTTCAGCGCCGCCGAGTTTTTTGAGTTCATCAGCGCCTATTATAAGTATGTTCAAAAAATCCTTTAATTCAGACGGGGTCAATCCCTTTGAAAATGTTACCTCCTTTATCCGCCTTATGAAAAATTCCTTTGCGACCCCTTCAAGTCCCTTATGGGTCTTTCCGATTGGGACATCGCCGTCATAAAAACCCTTCATATCAATATGCCATGTTATGTTGTTAGGGAATTGTGAAAGGAGCATTTTAATCTCTGAAAAGGTCTTGTCAAATACTGCATCAAGGTTTGGATGCCCCTCTGGATAAAGGTTAATTGCCTTGACAGTTTTGAGGAATTCTATTAGTATAGGCTCGGTATTTTGTTGAATAACAAAAAAGTCAAGATTGTCAATTGCAAATCTTTCTATTCCAAAAATGCATCCATTAACTGGAGGTAGCCGCAGGCTTTATGCCTGCGAATATCACGCACCCATAAAGGGTGCGGCTGCCATTTTCATGCCACTTTATGCCCAGCCCATGTCTGGCAATCAGCCTTTTCAGCAGCATAGATGCTAAATATGGGCTGGACGTGAGGGTTTGTCCCTGCAATAGGAGATAGATATGCTAGTTCCATCATATCAGGCAAACATTAAAAAACTCGCCGTAATTATATTTGGGCTGGGATTTTTAGTCTATTTCATCATACTATTTTTTTCAGTCCCCTTCACTCCTTCAGAAATGGGAAAAAATCCGCCTATATCTGCCAAAGCAAACGCAGAAACAACCCTTCCTCCACAAGTAGTGGAATTAAAGATAAAAAAGAATGATACAATCTTCAGCCTCCTCTCGTCTTTTCAGGTTTCGCCTGGCAGGATTGATGAGATTGTATCGGCAAGCCAAGATATTTACAACCTGCGGACAATAAAGGCAGGCAGTGACATAAAGTTTTTTCTAAACAATAACGAATTTAAGGCGCTCAAACTGCCAATGGATAATTCCAACTACCTTGTCATTGAAGAAAGACAGAAAAAAATCTCTGCCCGCAAAGAGCCGATACCTTATGAAACAAATGTCAAAGTTGCGGCAGGCACAATAAAAAACTCATTATATGAGGATGGGCTTTCTTCCGGACTCAGCCCTGATATTGTAATGAACCTCTCAGATGTATTCGCATGGGAGATTGATTTTGCAAGCGATATAAAGCAGGGCGATAATTTCAGGGTGCTTTATGAAACAAAATACCTTGAAGGAAGACTTGCAAAAAACGGGCGCATACTTGCGGCGCAGTTTGAAAATAACGGCAAACTCTTTCACGCAGTCTATTTTGCGGACAAGGACGGAAAAGGCGGCTATTATGATTTGAACGGCAGATCCCTTGCAAAACAATTCTTAAAATCGCCATTGAATTACAGGCGAATATCTTCTTACTTTTCAACAAAAAGGTTCCACCCGATATTAAAAATCTACCGTCCTCATCACGGCATTGATTATTCTGCGCAAAAAGGGACACCAGTTGCTGCAATCGGTGATGGAAGGGTTGAGTTCATCGGATGGAAAAGCGATTACGGCAAACTCATTGTCATCAGACACAATAACACATATTCTACAGCATATGGACATCTGAATAGTTTTGCAAATAAACTTAAAAAAGGCAGTGCTGTAAAACAAGGACAGGTCATTGCCTATGTCGGCTCAACCGGGCTTGCAACAGGGCCGCATCTGCATTATGAATTCAGGAAAAATAACAGATTTGTAAATCCGCTCAACATAGACATACCGCCTGCCATGCCTGTTAAAACAGAATATATATCCGCCTTTGAAAAGACAAGGGATGATGTCATAAAAAAACTTTCAAGCGGTGTTGTGGCAGTCGCGCAAAAATAGACTCAAGTAATGCATGGTTCAAGGGTTCAAGTAGCCGCAACCTTTACGGTTGCGTTTTAACGCAGGCATAAAGCCTGCGGCTACTATGACTTGTGTCTTGAATCAGGGACAGTGAAAGATGTATGACAGGATATGTTTTGCTATATTCGGTTCCACAAACAAGGTCTTAAAAGCAGAAAAGACCCTCAAAAAAAACAGCATACCTTTTAAACTCCTGCCGACTCCAAAGAAATTAGCCGCATACTGCGATATTGCAATTGTGTTTAATGAATCCAAGATTATAGATGTAAAAAATGCGCTGGATAATGCAAACATAAAGGTTAAAGCCTATTATATAAAAGAAGGAGAGGATTATGCTCAAGTGTGATTTTTGCGGCAAGGAATGTAATGCTGTTACAAGGGTTGCTGTTGACAAGGACTATGACAGGCTTTCCTTAAGACATGAGATAAAATATTCCTGCCCTGAATGTTTTAAGAAAAAAGAAGATGAGAGAAAAAGTCAAAAAATAAAGGGTTCCAGTGGTCAAGGGGTCTAGGATTCAACAAGGTAGTCGCAGGCTTTATGCCTGCGTTAAAACGCAACCGTAAAGGTTGCGGCTACCAGAATCCTTGACCCCTTACATTTGATTTTGACTTTGCTTACCTACCCAAGTGGGTAGTAGACAAAGACAACAACTACCCGTATAAGTAATAACATGACAACTGCAAAAAACAAGAAAAAACTAAATAACCGCTCAGCGCTTTCCGCAGCAGAAAAAGAGATATTAAAATGGGTGCAGGAAGGCAAGACGAATAATGAGATAGGCGGCATAATTGGAAAATCAAAGGAGACAGTAAAATTTCACCTTAAGAATATCATGAAAAGAATGGATGTTGTCTCAAGAACGCAGGCAGTCAGCAAGGCTATGTCCCAAGGGCTGCTGCCAGAAGTCCTTTCCCACAATGTTATGAAGGCTGTAAAGACAAAGGTTTGTATTGTCGGCTGCGGCAAAGGCGGGACAGCAATACTTGATATATTCAAGGAAGACCCTTCAATAGAGGTTGTCGGAGTATCTGATGAAAATCCTGATGCAAAAGGCATAGGTCTTGCCAAAAGTCTGAACATACCAACAACAACTGACTATAGAGAGATTATTAAAATTGGCACGGACATAATTATAAATGTAACAGGCTCTAAAAAGGTAAGGGATGAGATAAAAAAACTCAAACCCCCTGACACTGAACTTATGGAGGGTTTGTCTGCAAGGCTCTTGTGGCAGTTGGTGGAAGAGAGGAGAAAAAGGATAAAAGAAAGGGAGAGGGTTTTGAAAGAACATGAAAGCCTCTACCACCTTGGTCTTGTCATAGAAAATATAGACAGCATGAAGGATGCAGGTCTTGCAATTGTTGATTATGCCACAAAACTGACCTCAACGCCTGCTGGTTCGCTTGCGCTATTTGATGAAAGAAACGAAGATATGATTTTGGTTGCGTCAAAGGGTTTTAGTTCGGATTTTAAAAAGGTGGACAGGTGGTATATAAGGCAGGGGGGATTAACGAGTTATATACTAAACCAGAAGTCCCCGTTTGTGATAAGTGATTTAAAGGCTTACCCTGATCCAAATCCAGTCCTTATAAGAGAAGGTGTAAGGTCGCTTTTAGCAGCGCCGCTTACTATTGAAGGAAGGATTGTAGGGATTTTATATGTGAATGATTTTAAGAAGAGGTCTTTCAGGGCAGATGATGTATCGCTTTTTTCGCTCCTCACTGTATATGCGGCCCTGACAATAGAAAGGGTAAAGTCCATTGAAGAGATGCGGACATTGAGCATAACCGACGGGCTTACAAACCTTTATAACCATCGCTATCTGATGGAGCAGATGCAGAAAGAGATTCAGAGGGCAGAAAGGCATAATCATCCCCTTTCAGTAATCATGCTGGATATAGACCATTTCAAGGAATATAATGACAAGTTCGGGCATCTTGAAGGGAACAAGGTTTTAAAAAGCATAGCAAGGATTTTAACAAAGACAGCAAGGACCACTGATATAGTCGGGAGATTTGGAGGCGAGGAATTTTGCATTATTGTGCCAGAGATAGAAAAGCACGGCGCTGTTCTATTTGCAAAAAGACTCTTGAACGAGGTTATCAATGTTTCCCCGTCATTCAAAAAAACAGTTACCATAAGCGGAGGGGTTGCTGTGTTTCCAAAAGACGGCAAGATCCCTGTTGAACTCATAAATAAGGCTGACATGCTTTTATACAAAGCCAAACGGCAAGGCAGAAATAAGGTATGCAGTTGATGGCAGTTAAAGAGTTTGAGGGTTAAGGAGTTGAGGAGTTTTTGCTTTTACTCCTGAACTGTATTTGTATTTACTCTATAACTCCTAAACTCTTTAACTCACTCCACTGTTACACTCTTTGCAAGGTTTCTCGGCTGGTCAACATCTGTGCCTTTTAACACTGCGATATGATATGCAAGCAGCTGAAGCGGTATAGCTAAAAGTATCGGCATTAAAAATGGACTTGCCTCTGGTATTGAGATGATTTCATCTGCCTTTTCCGCCGCCTCTTTATCGCCCTCGTTTACAACAGCAATAATCCTGCCTCCCCTTGCCTTTACCTCTTCAATATTCCCAAGCATCTTTGGATAGGTCTTGTCCTTTGGCGCCAGAACAACAACAGGCATGTCTTCGTCAATAAGCGCAATTGGTCCGTGTTTCATCTCGCCTGCTGGATAGCCCTCTGCATGAATATATGAAATCTCTTTTAATTTTAATGCGCCTTCAAGTGCGACAGGATAATTTATGCCCCTTCCCAAATATAAAAAATCCCTGAAATGAAAATATTTTTTAGCGATTGCCTCTACTTTTGATTCAAGTGCCAGAAGTTTTTCTATCTTATGAGGAAGTATGACAAGTTCCTGAACCATTTCTTTTGCTCTGTCTTTTGAAATACTTCCAAGTCTTCGCCCTAGAAATATTGCCAGAAGATAAAATGCTGTCAACTGCGTTGTGAATGCCTTTGTTGATGCAACGCCAATCTCTGGCCCTGCATGGGTATAAATAACACTGTCAGATTCCCTTGCAATGCTGCTCTCCATGACATTGCAGATTGATATGATTTTTGCGCCCTTTTTCTTTGCCTCGCGAAGCGCTGCAAGCGTATCTGCTGTTTCACCTGATTGTGACACACCTATAACAAGGCTGTTTTTATCAATAATAGGATTGCGGTAGCGGAACTCTGAGCCTAAATCAACCTCTGTTCTGATTCTGCAAAATTCTTCAATCAAAAATTTGCCGACCAAACCAGCGTGCCATGATGTTCCGCAGGCAGCGATATATATCCTTTCAATTTTATTCAACTCATTTTTCGTTATCTTAAAACCATCCAGCAGTATATCCCCTGTTTCCTTTGAGACCCTTGCCCTGAATGTGTCTGTTACTGCGCTTGGCTGTTCAAAGATTTCCTTGAGCATAAAATGGCGGTAACCGCCTTTTTCAGCCATAACAGGACTCCAGTCTATAATTTTTGGCGTTTTCTTTATTTCTTTTCCTTCAAGTGTGGTTACAACTATCTTGTCTTTTGAGACGACTATCATCTCGCCGTCTTCAAGAAATATAACCCTTTTTGTTTTATTAAGGATTGCAGGGATATCTGATGCAATAAAGTTTTCACCCTCTCCAATACCCGCAACAAGCGGACATTCCATTCTTGCACCGATAATCTTATCCGGCTCATCCGCGCTGATAACTGCAATGGCATATGAACCCTTTACTTTTTTAAGTGTTTCCCTGACAGCATTTTCAAGGGTTTTTTTGTTTTTCATTTCGCGGGATATGAGATGCGCCAAAATCTCAGTATCTGTTTCTGACTTAAACTTCGCCCCTTGTTTTGTTAAAAACTCCTTTAAACTTAAATAGTTTTCAATAATGCCGTTATGAACAACAGCAACACCTGCCTCAATATGCGGGTGCGCATTTTCCTCTGAAGGCTTTCCATGCGTTGCCCATCTTGTATGCCCTATTCCGACATTTCCTTTCACAGGCATTTCATTTAACCTGTTTTCAAGGTTTATGAGTTTGCCGGCGCTCCGACGCACCTGAATATCCCTATTGTCAATGAGGGCGATACCGCTTGAATCATAGCCTCGGTATTCCAGCCTTCTCAAACCGTCAATGAGGATATTTCCCGCATCTTTATTTCCTATGTAGCCTACTATTCCGCACATAAATTATGACGGCTTCCTAAAAAGTCCATCTGCTGTGTTGTCGCTGCGGCTTCTGCGCTCAACATACAAGCGTAGAAACAGGTCTTTAGACCTGTTATTTAACATGGCTAAAGCCATGTTTCTACAACCTTGCATCTGGAGCTTTTTACTATGCCGTGAAAATTTACTATCCTTTCAGCAAGTTCCCGTTTGCAACAGAATGATTTTACTTTGGTTTTCTCATTATAAATAAATACTTAAATCCTCTCAAATAAAAATTGAACCGCCTTGCTCTATTGTGCCACAAAGGAGTATTTGAAGTTTGATTTTTTCTCGTTAAACAAATAATATCAATTGGCTCAAAATATTTTTCCAGTCGTTGATAAAGTAAAAATCCAGTCGGTGTAAATTTCTTTTTTATCCATTGGTCGCCAATAACCCAGCCCATCGCCTTGTCTGGTTTCAAAATTCGCGCTATTTCAGAAGCGACTTTTTCTAATTCGTCATAAAACTCTATTTTCTCGCAAGAAATTTTTCCGATACACTGCTGCTCATCTGAATACTTAATATTGTCAGAGTAAGGCGAATCTATAAAAACAAAATCAACGCTGCTGTTTTGAAGTGGGATTTTCCGAGAGTCATTTTTAATTATCTCTGGTCTAACTATATTCAAATCGTAGCCGATTACTTCTCTGTTCAATTCTTTTGCAACATCAATCGTTGTTCCGCTTCCACACATCGGGTCAACAACTAAATCACCCTCTTTTGTATATCGCTGGAGTAAATTCCAAATAACAAACGCTGGCGTAACGCCGTTGTATTTATTATTTCCGTGGGGTTTATCGCCATAGTTTTGTCTTGGAAAATCCCAAAGCGTTGTTGATTCAATAATTAAATCATTAGACATAGTTCTTTATTTGCTCACAATAAAAACTCATGGTTTTAGTAAAAAT
>JACRNI010000106.1 GCA_016234925.1 Deltaproteobacteria bacterium
GCTGTTTCTGTCTTTTTCAAAGACGTTTTGGAAAAACATGCTGCTGCAATTAAAGAACTCGGCGTTGATGTTAATAATGGTCTGGGCGACCTTTACGCAAAAATCACGAAACTGCCGGAAGCCAAAAGAGCGGAGATAGAAGCGGACATTAAGGACTGTTATAAGAATCGGCCTGAACTTGCAATGGTGAACTCTGAAAAAGGCATCACCAATCTGCATGTGCCGAGCGATGTGATTATTGATGCGTCCATGCCTGCCATGATTCGCGAGTCAGGGAAAATGTGGAGGCCTGACGGCAAACTTCATGATACCAAGGCAGTGATACCGGACAGATGTTATGCTGGCGTGTATCAGGAAACCATAGATAATTGCAAGAAACACGGCGCCTTTGATCCGAGAACGATGGGAACCGTTCCCAATGTGGGTCTGATGGCGCAAAAGGCAGAGGAGTACGGCTCCCACGACAAGACATTTAAAGCACCGGGAAACGGAACGATTCGTATTGTTGACGCTTCTGGAAAGACATTACTGGAACAGAATGTTGAAGAAGGCGATATCTTCCGCGCATGCCAGACAAAAGACGCGCCAATACAGGACTGGGTGAAACTGGCAGTCACCAGAGCAAGGGCAACCGGCGCGCCTGCTGTTTTCTGGCTGGACAAAAACAGGGCGCACGATGCGCAGATTATTGAGAAGGTCAATCGCTACCTGAAAAATCACGATACCAAGGGACTGGACATCAAAATCATGTCTCCAGTAGAAGCCACCCGTTTCTCGCTTGAACGTATAAGAGCGGGTAAAGACACGATTTCGGTTACCGGCAATGTGCTCCGTGATTATCTCACTGACCTGTTTCCGATTCTGGAACTTGGCACAAGCGCAAAAATGCTCTCCATCGTGCCTCTTATGAACGGCGGCGGACTTTTTGAAACAGGCGCAGGCGGCTCGGCGCCCAAACATGTCCAGCAGTTTCAGGAAGAAGGGTATTTGAGATGGGATTCCCTCGGCGAATTTCTCGCCCTTGCCGTATCATTGGAACATCTGGCAACTACATTCAAAAACAAAAAAGCCCAGGTTCTGGCGGATACTTGCTTTATACTGGGCGCAGGCATTGGCTGAGCAGACCAAAGATACGGAACTTCAAAAGCGTTTTGCCAAACCAGCAAAAGAACTTGCTGACAATGAGAAAAAGATTCTTGGAGAACTAACTGCCAGCCAGGGAAAACCTCAGGATATCGGCGGCTATTATCACCCAAATCAGGAAAAAACATCAAAGGCAATGCGTCCCAGCGCAACCTTTAATGCAATAATCGACGCTATCTAGTAAGGGAATGTATTCAAAGAAGTGCCTGAAGTGAAGTTTGTTTCTGACTAAAATGTTATCGGTGGTCAGTGATCGGTGGTCGGTTTACTGACCACTGGTTACTGGTTACTTTATTCTCCCTCCCCAAAAACCTCTGCCTCAAATGTATAAATCTCAACATCTTTTTGCTTCCATGAATTTTGGGCAAGCCCTGCCTTCAGGCATGTGTGGTCTAAAAATGTTTCCCTGTCCCAGTTATATTCTGTTGCAACCTGCGGAAGAAGCACGCCTCGGTTTCTGCCTTTGATAATATAGATTCCGTGCCTTCCCACCTCTATTTCTGATACATCATAAATCCTTTTCATCGGCGTCAGCACAGATATTTCTATTGAAATTTCAGGTAGTTCATCAACTGAAACAGGCACAAATCTCGGGTCGCATGACGACGCTGAAACAGCCATGTCAACAATTGTTTGATAAAGCGGCTTTTCAGATGTAAAAATGCCGATGCAGCCCCTTAAATCATGGTTTTTGTGCAGACTCACAAACGCACCGCTCTTTTCAAGGAGTTCAGGATTGGATGTGGAAAACGCAGGCGCTTTTTTCTCCTTCACATGAGTCTCTATCGTCCGCCTTGCTATATTTAAAAGGATTTTTTTGTTTTCAGCGCTTAACATGATAAATTAAATAAGATTTCAAACCAAGAAAGAACACGGGGTGTGCATATCTTTTATTTATATGCAGAATCATGGTCTGGATGAAGAGACAAGAAACGGATATATTCTCCTTCCCTATAAACCAAAGCCCTAAATCCACGACTGACGCGAATCGTATAAAGACGCTGTCCTGTTGGTCCTTCTCTGGACTGAACTAATTCCCAACGCAGTCCTTTATCTTTATACACATCTGCCCATTTAAGTTTCTTTATCTTGTAAAGTGCTGCCAATATGCGGACAGAATCTTCTTTTTCAAGGGCAAATAAATCTTCTTGAAATACCGGATTGTTCAAATCCAGAAGAACCCTATCTGATTTTGCCACTTAATTTCTCCAGATTGGTTTCAGCCGGCTTATTTTTTTCAGCCCATTTAACAGCCTTGTCAATTTTGGATTTTGCAGGTTCTTCATGCATCCACATTTCACTGTCAGGTATAATCTTGGCTGTTTTGATAAACCATACCCCTTCTTCTATTTCCTCTACAATTACAGGTCTTCCCGCATATTCTTTTCCAAGAGATATCTGTCCGCTGGCGCCTATGGTTTTCAATGATTGTGTATTCATTTTATTATTACGCTCCTTTCATTCAGCATGATAGCATGATAGCATGATTAAGTCAACAGCAAAAATAAAAATGCGCAATTGACAGATTGCATTTGCTGTTATAATCTTCAAAATGAAAAAGCCCCTGTTTGCACAGAGGCTTTAAGGTATCCCCGTTGGGGATTTACCTGCGGAGTCAAACTCCATTATTGTAGTAAGCAGCGCAGGCATTTGTTTGGTATAATACGCTGATATAAATAACTTAACCTTATATTTAAGTCAAGGAAAAAAATAGGAGGTGTGTATATGAGTAATTTTACACTTGGTTTAGATTTAGGAACAAATTCCATCGGCTGGGCGATGATTGGGCATAACAACGAGGAGCAGCCATCAGGATTGATTGCCTGCGGTACGCGAATATTTCAAGAGGCTGTAGATGCCAAAACAAAGACTCCGAAAAACAAAGCCCGCCGCGATGCCCGCTCTGCGCGGAAACTTGTTTCAAGGCGAAAGATGAGACGGGATAATCTCCTGAATCTTTTATTGCAGAATAATCTCCTGCCAAAAGATGCAAGCGACAGAGAAAAACTACTCACTGATAACAAACTATTTGACCCTTATCAATTAAGAAAAAAGGCTTTGGATGAAAAATTGACACCCTATGAATTGGGGCGGGTTTTATATCATCTCTGCCAAAGGCGCGGTTTTCTTAGTAACAGGAAGGCAAAATCAAAAGAGGATGGCGATGTAATAACGGCTATTACTTCCCTGCAAAAGGAAATAGTTGTTTCCAAAAGCCGAACTCTTGGCGAATATCTGGCAAATCAACCCGTAAAGCGAAACCGTTATACTGACCGCGCAATGTATCAGGAAGAATTTGAACGAATCTGGCAATCACAGCAAAAACATTATCCCGATTTGCTGAATCAGGTATTCAAGGTAACTGTTCATAACACAATCTTTTTTCAGCGTCCTTTAAACCTTCAGAAAAATCTTGTAGGCAAATGTACGTTTGAGCCATCACGGAAACGGGCGACAAGGGCATTGCTTGAAACGCAGAGATTCAGAATTTTACAGGATATAAATAACCTTACAGTTAAAAACCCCATTACACGCGCATACCGCTCCCTTGCAATTGATGAAAGAGAAAAACTTCTAAACCTTTTAGAGAAGCAGAAAACATTAGGTTGGAGCGCAGCCCGTAAGAAACTAAAACTCCACGAAGGAGAGACTTTCAATCTTGAAGAAGGAAAGAAAAAGGAACTGATGGGCAATCGCACAGATTATGCTTTGCGTTCAATATTGAAGGAACAATGGAACAGCATGACACAGGAAAAGCAAAATGCGTTTATTACAGATATGCTTACCATTAATAGTGAGCAAGGCTTTTTAAACCGCATGACATCGCATTGGGATTTTGATGCAGAGACCGCAGAAGGACTTGCAAAGACCGAACTTGAGCCGGGTTATGCAAGGCTTTCACGCAAGGCAATATGCAATATCCTGCCGTATCTTGAACAGGGCATGACCTATGACAAAGCATGTCTTGAAGCAGGCTATGACCACAGTAATCCTAATTCTTCAACCACTACCGATAAACTTGGCGAGCCGCCGTATCTGCGTAATCCTGTCGTTCAAAAGGCTTTGTATGAAACACGAAAGGTTATCAATGCAATTATCCGTGAATACGGCAAGCCTCAAACAATCCGCATAGAGATGGCGCGGGATATGAAACTTACAAAAAAACAAAAAGAAGCGTTGCAAAAAAAGCAAAATGAAAACAAAAAAGCCAATGAAAAGGCAAAAAAGATTTTACAAGATGAGTTCATGATTCAAAATCCAACCAGAGATGACATTCAAAAATATAATATGTGGCTTGAGTGTAAAGGAATATGTCCTTATACAGGCACAACAATATCCCGTGAGATGCTTTTTTCTCCTGAAGTAGATGTTGAGCATATCCTTCCATACAGCAGAACTCTTGATGACTCATACATGAATAAAACCTTATGTATGGCGGCGGAAAACCGCACAGTCAAGCAAAACAAAACACCCTTTGATGCCTATCATGCAAATACGGAGAAGTATGAGGGAATCCTTCAGCGCGTAAAAATCTTGCCGTGGCCCAAGCGCAAGAAATTTGAACAAAAAGAGATTGATACCGATAAATTTGTAGAAAGGCAGTTAAACGACACGCGCTACATCTGTACGGAGGTTAAGAAATATCTTCAAAGCCTTGGGGTAAGTGTAGAGGTAAGTAAAGGCGAAGCAACTGCTACGCTGCGCCACCGCTGGAATCTGAATAGGATTTTAGCAAGAGACGGCATTATAGAGAAAAACCGCGAAGACCACAGACACCACACTGTTGACGCTGTTGTTATAGCCTTAACTTCCCGCGCCTTGTTTCAAAAACTTTCGCGGCTGTCTGCTCAAAGCAATGTATCATTAAGCGAGCGCGGATTTTATCTTGATAAACCGTGGCAGTCTTTTTATGAAGATGTGGATGAAAAAGTCAAAAATATAATTGTATCCCATGCGCCGAGCCGAAAAATCAGCGGCGCGCTGCATGAAGAGACTGCTTATGGATACAGCGAAAATGAGGAGTGTTTTGTTTATCGCAAACCTTTATCAAGCCTTACCGAAAATGAGATTGAAAAAATCCGTGATGCAAAGATTAAACAGATTGTGCAAGAGCGGCTTGCCCGATTTGATAGCAATCTTAAAAAGGCATTTGGCGACGAAAATAATCCTCTTTTTCATGTTGACGGAAAAACGCCGATCAAGTCTGTGCGTCTCAAAGTTAATCTCAATAAAGATACCACTTACGCAATAGCCGACCCAAAAGGCAGCGCGTATAAGTATTTCAAATACGGAAATAATCATCATGTAGAAATTATAGAAAATATTACAACCGGCCAGCGAAAAGGAATTTTTATTGCTGCACTGGAAGCAGCCAAAAGAGCAAGAAAAGATAAAACAGCGATAGTCCAGAGAGACCACGGAGCAGAGTGGCGATTTGTGATGTCTCTGGCTATAAATGATTTGGTTGAAACTAAAGATGGTGGAATAATTAAATTGTATCGGATACAGAAACTATCCAGCGGCAAGCAAATGGAGATAACCCTAAAACATCTCAACGACTCAGTACCGGATTACAACGACAATACATGGGCTATAAAAAGCGCAATAGCAACCAAAAAAGCAATTGTGCGTAAAGTCGCGGTAGATGCACTTGGCAACATCCGTACATGCAATGATTAAACGGATTATTGAAATATCAAACCCTGCGAGGCTCTCTTTAAAAAACCAGCAGATGGTTGTTGAGCGGGAGGGATTTGAAACAACAACCGTTCCGATAGAAGACTTGGGTGTTCTGATTTTAGACCATCCTGCTGTCAGCCACACACATGGGCTTCTTACAGCATGCTCTGAAAACAATGTGGCAGTAGTAATCTGTGATAGAAAACATATGCCGTCTGCTGTATTCCTGCCTCTTGACGGCAACAGCCTCCACTCAAAAACCATTGCAGAGCAGATTCAAATAAAAGAACCTACGCGAAAGCGTCTGTGGCAGGAAATTATTCAGGCTAAAATCAGGGGGCAGTCAAAGGTCTTGCATCAGGCCGTTGGCGATGGCAGCCCCCTCCCCCAATTTGCCGCGAGGGTCAGAAGCGGAGACCCTGAAAATCTTGAGGCGCAGGCGTCGCGAATCTATTGGCAAAAACTCTTTGGTCCAGATTTCCGCCGAGACCCTGATGGCTCCGGCATCAATATCTTGCTCAATTATGGTTATGCGATAATGCGCGCGGCAGTTGCGCGTGCAATAGTTTCCACAGGCTTACATCCTTCTCTGGGACTGCATCATCACAATCAATATAATAGTTTTTGCCTTGCAGATGATCTCATGGAACCGCTTCGTCCCGCGGTTGATATGAAGGTTTATGAATTATGCAAAACTCTGACAGGCGAACCTGAATTGACACCCGATACAAAACGTTTTATTCTGGAAATATTAAACCGGAAAGCAATCTGCGGAGAAGATAAAAGTTCAGGAGTGGAGATTCCCGAGTTATGAGTTTCGGAGGGTTTCGCAGCATGTGGGTGATTACCATGTTTGACCTGCCAACTGATACAAAGGCAGCACGCAAGGCATATCATGACTTCAGAGAGGCTTTGCTTGACGACGGTTTTGTTATGCTTCAATTTTCAGTCTATGCAAGGCATTGCCCCAGCGAAGAAAATGCTGTTGTTCATGAAAACAGGGTAAAGACATTTCTTCCTGATGATGGAGAGGTGAGGGTGTTAAAAATTACAGACAAACAGTTTGAAAGGATGAGGGTGTTTCATGGAAAAATGCGGAAGGCAACAGAAAAGCCACCCGAACAAATCAGTTTTTTCTGACCTGTTCAGGCGTTTTCCTGTAGTAAAACAGGATGTTACAGTGAAGCTATTATACCAAACAAATGCCTGTCTGCAAACCACAACTCCAACGTTCTCTTTGATTGCGTCGCCGAATTATACCAAACAAATGCCTGTCTGCAAACCACAACACACGCCGCTAGGTTTGCATTCTGGCAATTATTATACCAAACAAATGCCTGTCTGCAAACCACAACTCAGTTTCGTTCAATTAAGAATGATAGTGCAATTATACCAAACAAATGCCTGTCTGCAAACCACAACTCTTGGTAATGTTCGTTATAAGAAAGGCAGATTATACCAAACAAATGCCTGTCTGCAAACCACAACGCTCTGTCCATTGTGTAGCGCAGGTCGCTATTATACCAAACAAATGCCTGTCTGCAAACCACAACTAATGGGGGCGGGTTTGAGATGAGAGGGTATTATACCAAACAAATGCCTGTCTGCAAACCACAACACTCTGATGTTTCTTTCCCTTTTGTTGCCATTATACCAAACAAATGCCTGTCTGCAAACCACAACTGTTCTATCTCTATGCAGGCTTGCGGCCAATTATACCAAACAAATGCCTGTCTGCAAACCACAACCCTTCCAGCCAATGGTAAAATGTAGATGAATTATACCAAACAAATGCCTGTCTGCAAACCACAACTCTTGCGCCTGCTGGAAGATTGGGATGTAATTATACCAAACAAATGCCTGTCTGCAAACCACAACTCCTGTTGTTACGGAACAATCTGCACATGGATTATACCAAACAAATGCCTGTCTGCAAACCACAACCAGTCAGACCCCATACCTTGCGGTGTCTATATTATACCAAACAAATGCCTGTCTGCAAACCACAACTTATTATAGAGGGGCTTGACAGCTACATTATACCAAACAAATGCCTGTCTGCAAACCACAACGCCAACCGCATCCCAACATGCTCCGCCTATATTATACCAAACAAATGCCTGTCTGCAAACCACAACGCCGAGCAGCTCTGAAAACTTTTTGCGCTATTATACCAAACAAATGCCTGTCTGCAAACCACAACTATCTTGATGATGTGTAGTCTGCGGTGATGATTATACCAAACAAATGCCTGTCTGCAAACCACAACGCAAAACTTGCGCATGCAATAGCGTGTGAATTATACCAAACAAATGCCTGTCTGCAAACCACAACTATTCCCTGCTTCTTTTGCAATATATAGTATTATACCAAACAAATGCCTGTCTGCAAACCACAACTGATTGCTATGTCCATAATGACCTCCCTTTAATTATACCAAACAAATGCCTGTCTGCAAACCACAACGCTGCCTGCTGCCTATTGCCTTTATTCTTCATTATACCAAACAAATGCCTGTCTGCAAACCACAACTTAATTGATTGTTATCCTTTATTTTCTTTTATTATACCAAACAAATGCCTGTCTGCAAACCACAACCTCTATTCTGCGCTCCTGCTCAACCTTGAATTATACCAAACAAATGCCTGTCTGCAAACCACAACTTATTATAGAGGGGCTTGACAGCATTGTCGATTATACCAAACAAATGCCTGCCCGCCTATTATCATGTAGGGAATATCACATTTAACAAACGCTGCGCCTATCTTTGCGAGGATTTCTTCAAACATGAATTGAGCGCCTTTGCTATCTTTATATCAACTTCTATTCCTTCCATGGGATTGGAAGGAGGCAACACCCCAAGTTTTATCCCTTCATTCCAAAGAGACTCAAATATGCGGATAGAAGAACTAAAAGGAAGTATTCCCTCTTTTTTTATGATTGCGTTTTCAAATTCTTTTAATAGTTGAGTGTTTTTTATCATAGCAGTAAGTTACCACAGCCATCGCTTTACTGCGATGCCTTTTCAGTGGTTTTACCCTTAAAAAGCCCTCCACCCTTCCCTCTTCCACCTGAAATAATCTTTTAAAATCTTTTTATGGTCAAATGCAATCGGCTCTGGCAGGTTGTCTTCTGTAAAAACGCCTATTCCTTTTGCATCATCCTTTGCCTTTGGTTTTCCATTTGCTCGGGCAATAAACACGGTTGATATTGTATGAAACCTTTTATCCCTTTTCGGGTCTGAATATGTGTGAAATTGGCAAATGAGTTTTACTTTTAAGGATGTCTCCTCGTCTGCCTCTCTAATTGCCGCATGTTCCAGCGTTTCGCCGTAATCCACAAACCCACCCGGAATCGCCCATCCGTATGGCGGATTCTTTCTTTGTATCAGGACAATACCTTCCGGCAGTTCTATGATTATATCAACTGTAGGAATAGGGTTTTTAAATTCTTTGGTCATATTTTAACTAACAGTCCTCTTCTCAATCTGCGCGCAGATTCCCCTGAGCATATTCACCTCTTTTTGCATGAGTCCTGTTCTGCCAAAGAGTCTTTTGAATCCTCTCATTATTGCATCTAATAGATGCGTGCCGCCTTTTTCACCATAGTCAAGTTTTTGCAGCGTCTTCTCAAGGTGGATATACATATCATTGATTTCATCCATTGTGGCAAGGGTGATGGACTGCCCCCTCACCCTCTCCCAAGCGGGGAGAGGGAAGGGTGAGGGGGTTGCCCTGAATATTTCATAGCATACAAGAAAAACAGCGTGGGATAAATTTAGAGATGGATAATTTTTATTTGTTGGTATTTCAACGATATTTGAACAGAGTTTGAGTTCCTCATTTGAAAGCCCTTTGTCTTCTCTGCCGAAAATGACGCTGACTTTATTTTTTTTTGAAGTCTTTACAATTTGAGGAAGGACATCATAAAATGTCATCACAGGATACCTCATCCTGCCTTTTCTTCTTGTTGTTCCGATGACCAAAGAGGAGTCTTTTATCGCATTGCTTAATTTCGTGAACACCTTTGCGCCGAGAAGGACATCATCCGCCTTGCATGCCATTTTATACGCTTTATCATTTTTATAATCTGCGGGATTGATGAGGATAAGGTTTTTAAAACCTGTATTTTTCATTGCCCTTGCAACAGAGCCGATATTGCCGGAACTCTGCGGTTCAACAAGGACGATGTGAATATTTTGGAAGGATTTATGCTCCATAGGAAAGATATTTGAAATTCCTAAATCCTAATTTCTAATGTCTAATAAAATTCCAAATGTCTAATCTAATGTCTAATATAATTGGAAATTTAGTCATTGGATATTTTATTAGAAATTAGGATTTAGGAATTAGACATTTTATTTCAAATAGTAATTAGGATTTAGAAATTAGAAATTTCCATTGTCTCCAGCCCCTAATCTCTAGCCCCTTCTTTACCCTTCTGTCTTATAATTCGGCGACTCTTTTGTAATTGTAACATCATGGACATGGCTTTCTCTGAGTCCTGAAACTGTAATCTTTACAAACCTCGCATTTTTCTGGAGTTCCTTTATTGTCCTGCATCCAAGATAACCCATGCCTGATTTCAAGCCGCCTATTAGTTGATGTATGCTTGAAGAAAGAGGTCCCTTATAAGTTACCCTGCCCTCAATTCCCTCTGGGACAAATTTTAATTCACTCTCAACATCCTCTTGAAAATATCTGTCCTTGCTCCCTTTTTTCATTGCCTCAATAGAGCCCATGCCCCTGTATAATTTGTATGTCCTGCCTTGATAGAGGACAGTCTCGCCCGGACTTTCCTCTGTTCCTGCAAAGAGTCCACCGAGCATAACTGAATCAGCGCCTGCTGCAATCGCCTTTGTTATGTCGCCGGAAAATTTTATGCCGCCGTCTGCTATGACAGGGATATTGTGTTTTCTCGCAATCCTGACGCTTTCCATTATTGCGCTAATCTGCGGGACACCGACGCCTGTCACAATCCTTGTGGTGCATATTGAGCCGGGGCCAACGCCTATCTTCACAGCATCAACCCCTGCCTTGATAAGCGCTAATGTGCCTTCAGATGTCGCCACATTGCCTGCAATGAGTTGACAACTCGGAAAATTCTTTCTTATTAGTTTTACAGATTCTATAACGCCCTTTGAATGTCCGTGCGCAGTGTCAACAATAATTACATCTGCGCCTGCCTTTAAAAGCGCATCCACCCTCGCATCTCTATCAAATGAAACTCCGACTGCTGCGCCGACCATGAGCCTTCCAAGTTTGTCCTTGCATGAGTTTGGATATTTCTCGCGCTTTTCAATATCCTTGATTGTTATGAGTCCGCTTAGGTTTCCTTTTTTATCAACAATCGGAAGTTTTTCAATCCTGTGCCTGTGGAGTATATCCTTTGCCTTTTCAGGCGTTATGCCGACTGGCGCTGTAACAACATCCTTTGTCATAACCTGTGAAATCTTCTTATTCAAATTTTCCTCAAACCTCAAATCCCTGTTTGTTAAAATTCCAACCAGTTTTTTGTCAACCACAATAGGAAGCCCTGAAATCTGATTCTCCTGCATAACATTTAATGCGTCTTTCAGCCTTTGGTCGGGCGACATTGTTTTAGGACTTAAGATAATGCCGCTTTCAAACTTCTTTACCTTAAGAACCTCTGCCGCCTGCTCATCAATCGTTAGATTTTTATGTATTATGCCGATGCCGCCATCCTGCGCCATTGCAATCGCCATCTTTGATTCTGTGACAGTATCCATTGCAGCGCTTAAAAGCGGAATATTGAGTTTTATCTTGTTTGTGAGCCTTGTTGACACATCCACATTTTTGGGAAGAATCTGCGAATATGACGGCTTGAGCAAAACATCATCAAATGTAAGACCTTTTTTAAAATCATTTTTTGGCACGGTAAACCTCCTTAAAATACAGGTTATAGGCTATAGGCTATGGGTTATAGGTTAATGCAAAATTAAAAAATAGTTCCTTAATTTTGATTTTTGCTCTTTAGATTTTTGACTTATTTTTGCCCATCACCCATTACCTATTACCTATCACCTTTTTTAATAGTATCCCTTCCAAAAGACCTGCATCGCTTACTGTAATGCTGTCAAACCCAAATACATCCATTGTCTTTAAAACAATGGCTGCGCCCGGTATTATCAAATCTTCCCTGCCCTTTTCAAGCGATAAAATCTTCTGCCTCTCTTTTAATGGAAGTGATGAGAGATGATTATATATCCTTTTTACAGAATCATAATCAAGGACATAATTATTTACCTTTTCAGGAGCGTATGTCTCAAGGTTTTGGTCAATTGCAGCAAGTGTAGTTATTGTGCCTGCTGTTCCAACAAATGAGGCACAGGGCAAAAGGCTAAAGGCTGAAGGCAAATCCCTATTCATTAAATCTTTCAGTTTTTTAATAACACCATTTATCTCCCGCTCCATTGCATTTAATTCATTTTTTGCAGGCGGGTCAGATTTTAAATATTCCTCTGTCAGATGCACAACGCCCATTTCCATGCTCCATGCACCAAACATTTTATCATTTTCTACTGCAATAAATTCTGTGCTTCCGCCGCCAATATCTATAACAAGGCATTTTTCGTTTTTATTTTTGATAACAGACAAAACACCAAGAAGCGAAAGTCCTGCCTCCTCATCACCTGATATAATATTTATCTTTATGCCTGTTTCATCAAAAACCCTTTTAATAAACTTATCTTTATTTTTAGCCCTTCTAACAACACTTGTAGCAAAGGCAAACACATCTTTTACATCTTGCTCTTTTATAATATTTGCAAATACTTTTAAGGCATCCACTGCCCTTTCTATTGATGTTTCTGCAATGCCAACATCCTCTTTAAAATCTCCGCCAAGCCTTGTGATTATCCTTTTTACGACTAGCGGCTGTAGAAGCGGACATTTATGTCCGCTATCAATATCCCCCATCTCTGCCACAAGAAGCCGCAGTGTATTTGTGCCAATAGAAGCGGACATTTATGTCCGCTATCAATATCCCCCATCTCTGCCACAAGAAGCCGCAGTGTATTTGTGCCAATATCTATGGAAGCATATCTATTCTTTTGCAATTTTGTACGCCTCTGAATACTCAATGTAATTCTTTGCAGACCTTAAAATCCTTTCAACATCTTCATCCTTCAACTGCCTTACAACCTTTCCGGGCATGCCAAGGACAAGGCTTCTTGGAGGGATTTTGCTGTTTTCAGTAACTAATGCGCCTGCGCCGATTATGCACTCCTCGCCGATTTCAACGTTGTCAAGTATTATAGAACCCATGCCGATTAGACACCTGTCTTTTATAGTGCATCCGTGCAAGGTTACATTATGTCCTACAGTTATATCATCACCAAGCACCACGGGCCAGACACCGTTTGTGCCGTGCAGGACTGAATTGTCCTGAATATTTGTCCTATTCCCGATTTTTATAAAATGGACATCCCCTCGCAGCACTGCATTGCACCATACACTTGAATATTCGCCGATTTCAACATTGCCAATGATTTGGGCAGTATCATACACATATGCAGTGGGATGAATTTTGGGAGATATGGATTTATAAGGTTTGAGCATTGCGGCTGAAAATTTACTCCCTCTCCCCCTCAACAGTAAATTCCATGAAATCGCACCAAAAGCCTGTGTGGACAATGGATTCATATTCCCATCTTAAAAGTTTTAAGTGATGCTTTTCCATGTCAACAAGTTTTGTGAGGAGTATCTTCTCATTTGTATCTTTGGCAGATTTAAGATATTTCCCATAAAAATTCACTGCCTCTTCTTCAGCATTGATTGCAATATTCAATGCGTCAAGTTCTTCTGGATTTTTACCAAGTTTTTTTATCAACTCATTTTCGGCGGGAAATATTGGCAGTTCCATGCCAGTTGAGCCAGATACTGCAAGGGCGTCTTCATATGTAAGCCAGCTGCCTGTCTCCTCAACAGACTTTGCAATGGTTGACAAAACCCTTATGTGTTCAAGTTCTTCTTTTGCAAGATGCTTAAACACATTCTTCCCATGCTCATCATTTACAATTTCAGCAGCGTGCAGATAAAAACTATATCCTGTAACCTCTGTGTGAAACGCAGTTTTCATATAAGCGACAATATTTTCTTTCATATATGCCTCGCTATTTATTCTACTTTTTGAATTTCTTAAACTCTTTAAACTTGCGAGGCTAAAGCCTCGCACTACCACGTGCTATATCATCTTCTCCCAGTATCTGTCCTCCCTGCCTTATCTACCTCATGCCTTTGCTCAAGAGCCTCGCCCCTGATTTTTGCCTCGCAAGGCTCGCATATAGTTGCTGGAGAAGGCTTCCCGCAAACCATGCAGACCCTCTTTTTTTCGCCTGTCTTAACCTCCGCCTTTTTATTATTCGTTTTTTCTTCTGTCAAAATATTACCTCCCTTACCCTGTGGGCATGGCAGTCTATATTTACTGCAACAGGCAGACTTGCAATATGGCACGGCGCTGTTTCTATATGAACTGCAATTGCCGTGAACCTTCCGCCCCATCCACCTGGTCCAACGCCCAGTCTATTTATACCATCTAACAGCTCTTTTTCAAGATTTTTATAAAACGGGGCATGATGAAAATCGCCTGCCTTTCTAAAAAGGGCTCTCTTTGCCAATATGCCGCACCCCTCAAAATCACTGCCTATGCCAATGCCTGCAATTATAGGAGGACACGGCATACCGCCTGCCTTTAAAACAGTTTCATATACAAACTGTTTCACGCCTTCAACGTCGTCCGATGGTTTAAGCATCTTAAGCCTTCCCATATTCTCGCATCCAGAGCCCTTTGCCATAAACGCAACCTTTAGTTTATCGCCTTTAACTATATCAATATGTATTACAGCAGGGGTATTGTCTTCTGTGTTCTTGCGGTTTATAAGCGGGTCAGACACAATAGAACCCCTCAAATAACCTTCTTTGTAGGCTTCTCTAACTGCCTCATTTATAAAATCCTTTAAATCGCCGCCGCTCAGATGAACATCCTGACCAACTTCAATCATAAAAACAGATGTCCCTGTATCCTGACATATCGGCATTTCCTCATCCCTTGATATTTTATAACTGTCAAGTATCTGATTTAAAACATATTGCCCAATCTGAGATTCTTCTTTTTTAAGTCCCTGTTTTATCCCGTCCTCTATCTCTTTTGACGCATATATATTTGCCTCTATGATGCCTTGTTTTATTTTTTCCTTAACAAGATTTAGGTCAATGGTTTTCATATGGGCCAAATTATATAGGTTATATCGGACAAATGAGTTCGCCCATCCTTTCTGTCAATTTTATATTTTCTTTGTAATCAACTGGACAGTCTATAACAACAGGCACATTTGATTGAAATGCCTCTTTTAATGCAGGTTCAAGTTCATTAGCAGAATGTAATCTAATGCCCTTTGCGCCAAATGACTATGCAAACCTTACAAAGTCAGGGTTCCCAAATGACACACTGTCATCACTTTTACCAAATCTTTTTATCTGCTTCCACTTTATCAAACCATATGTGCTGTCATTGAATATAAGAGATACCACAGGGACTTTAAGCCTTACTGCTGTCTCAAGTTCCTGCGAGTTCATTAAAAATCCGCCGTCTCCGCAGACTGCCAGTATTTTTTTGTCAGGGAAAATCATCTTTGCAGTTATTGCAGCGGGCAAAGCAAAACCCATTGATGCGAAGCCATTTGAAATCAAAACTGTAATCTTTGCAGTTATTGCAGCGGGCAAAGCAAAACCCATTGATGCGAAGCCATTTGAAATCAAAACTGTATTCGGACAGCATGTCGGATACATCCTTGCAATCCATATCTTATGCGCGCCAACATCGCTTATTAAAATATCCTCTTTATCCATAACTCTTCTTATGCCTGATAATATCCTCTGAGGCTTCATTGGAAATGAATTATCATTTGAACCATCTTCCATTTCTTTAATAATATAATCCCGCAATGTCTTTGTATATTTATCGTCTTTTCTATCCTTTACCTTTTCAGACAAAAGTTTGAGCGATGTCTTTATGTCGCCGACAAGTTCGCTGGAAGATTGATAATGAAAATCAACCTCTGCCTGCGTAAAATCAATATGGATTATTTTTTTATCGCCGTCCGGATTCCAGAAACTCGGCGCATATTCAACAAAATCATAGCCGATTGCAATAATCAAATCAGCCCTATCAAACCCGCATGCGCATATTCAACAAAATCATAGCCGATTGCAATAATCAAATCAGCCCTATCAAACCCGCATGAAACATAGTCCTTCATCTGAAGCCCTATTGTGTTAAGCGACAAAGGATTGTCAGACGGCATAACGCCCTTGCCCATAAATGTATTTGCAACAGGTATATTTGTCTTTTGAGCAAATTTAAAAAGTTCGTCAGATGCCCTGCCCCTTACAACGCCGTTTCCAGCAATGATTATCGGCGTCTTAGCATTGTCAATAATCTCTGCTGCAATCTTAATGGAGTGTTCGTCAGGCGATGGTCTGGCAGGCTTTATAGATTCGGCAAGCGGCTCGCCGTCTTTTATATCCTCTTCTGCAATGTTTTCCGGCAGTTCAATATGACATGCGCCCGGCTTTTCAGATTCCGCAAGCTTAAATGCCTTTTTAACAATCTCAGGGATTACAGATGCGTCCTCAACCCGTGTATTCCATTTTGTGAGAGGCTTAAAACACTGGACAATGTCAACAAATTGATGCGATTCCTTGTGGATTTTTGCAAGGCTTGTCTGCGCTGTAATTGCAACAAGCGGCGCCCTGTCTAGATTTGCATCTGCAATGCCTGTTAAAAGGTTTGTTGCGCCGGGTCCAAGCGTAGATAAGCAGACCCCTGCCTTTCCTGTAAGCCTTCCATATGCATCTGCCATAAATGCAGCGCCCTGCTCGTGCCTTGTTGATATGAATTTAATCTTTGATGCGGCTATTGAATCAACAAGTTCAAGGGTTTCTTCGCCGGGGATGCCGAATACATATTTCACATCCTCCATTTCAAGACACTTTACAAATAAATCTGATGCGCTCATTAAAGCCCCTGTTTTTATAGACTATTCCGGCAGTTTGTATCTTTTCATCTTTTTATTGCAGCAAATCGGTTCAAGATTATTCTCATTACCTCTTACAACCATTATCTCGCTTTTGCATACAGGACAGAAGTAAACTGCATTGAGTTTTTTCTTTAATACCATCTGCTCGTTGCAGCAAACAGGCGCAAGGTCCCCATTATCCGCCTTTATTACAGAAACCTCTGCCCCGCATATTGGACAAAGATAAACCTGACCTATCAAAGTCTTATCTGATTTCATCTGGTCTCTCCACCAAAGCCATATCTCTGCCGCAGCACTTCGGCTCAAGCGTTCCTATGCCGCCCTTTGTTACCATAATCATTGTGCCGCACTTTCTGCATGAATAAGCCTTTCCAACATGAATTGTCCAGCCAGATGCCCAGTCAGCCTGAGACCACTCAGGCTCGCTCAAAACATCCTTTTGCTCGTCCATAATACCTCCTGAAAATTGATTACACAGATTTTGGGAATACGATTACGCAGAAATGTCATTCCGAGCGAAGCGAGGAATCTCGGCTTTAAGATTCTTCGGGCTTCGCCCTCAGAATGACAGTAATGCCGTCATCTGTGTAATCTGCCTTTATAATCGGTGTAATCTTTCATATCATTTCATCTCCTTTTATAATTCATCTTTAAAATCCCTATAACTAAAACCCTTTAACTTTGGCTTGTCAATGCCCTTATGCTGAATCAAAACCTTGAACTCTGAACCCATGCCACCCGGCATTATCAATTCTTTAAGTTTCTGGTTCCATTCAATTTGAGATATGTCTTTAATTGATAAATCCTCTATTGTTTTAAATTCATCAAGTATGCCCAATGCCATTAGAAAATAAATCTGCGTTGTAAAGCCTGTTATCTCAAGCCACGCTTCCTTTCCATATTTTGCAAGGTTTGTAAAATCAACATGCGATGTCATATCCTGAAAACCAATCCTGTTATAAGGGTTATCATTTATCTTATGCTTATAATAGCAGAGAAGGCTTCCATTCCTAAATGTCTCGTAAAACTCCTTTGCAGGAAGACCATAGTCTATTGTAATGACAAAACCCTTATCAAGAATATTGGCAGCATTTTTTATATAATTTACTGCCTCTAAATTTACTTCTATTCTCTGTCCATGTGCAAGGGAAATATCTTTTAAATATTCTTCTATTGCAGGATTTGATGGAACATCCAGAACCTCTATGAAACTATTATCCTCAATGCTTACATAAACTTCTTTGAGTGTGCCATTCTCATTTACAATAACATGAACAGGAAAGGCGTCTATAAGTTCATTTGAGATTATGCAGCCTGTGATTTTATCTTTAATTTGAGCAATTGAATCATACCATGATATTTTATTGACACTTGCCCCCCACCCATCCTTCGGATGGGTACCCGCCTTGACCCTTTCTTTTTGAAAAGGATTTATTTCTATTATGATTAGATTTATAGACTTATAAAATTCAGATGATAGGTCTTTTGCAGATTTAATTACTTCCAAAGAGAGCGCTGCATTTCCAGCGCCTGCCTCAATAATTGTAAAGTTTTGAGGCTCGCCTAAAACCTGCCACATCTCAAAGAGCTGTTTGCAGATAAGTTTGCCAAAAACATGGTGAATGTCAGGCGATGTTAAATAATCCCCTCTTTTGCCCCACACCTCTCTACCTGATGTATAATAACCAAGATTGGGCGTATAAAGCGCCATTTGCATAAAATCCCTGAAAGGGATTTTACCGCTCTCAAGGATTTTATGTTTTATTCTTTGAATCAACTCATAGTTGCCATCTTCCAGTGCAGGCATTTTTAGTCTTTTAAAACCCCCGCTTTTGGGAAAAACTCAAACACCTCTGTTCCGTGAGGTGAAGCGCCAAGTTCATCTGTTAAATCAATGCCTGCCGGATGCATGCCAAAATGCTCTCCATCACTCCACTGCGTGCTGTCAGATACATCATAGACAGTGCCATTGCATGCAAAATATGCCGGCTTGCCGTTTTTTCCGTCAAAACCCTTTAATTCATCCCTAGTAAATTCCTTTGGCATAAATTTAATTGATTACGCAGATTTTTTGATGCAGATTACACAGATATTTTTAATCTGTGCAATCGTTTCTCTTAATCTGTGTAATCGTATTATTTCCGTATCCCCAATGTTGTCTCCCATGTGTCAGCATGCCCTTCTTCATCTGCAAGGATTTCCTCCAGCATAAGCCTTGTTGTAGGGTCGCCTTCCTCATCAGCAAGTTTTATATGCTCCTTATATCTCTTTATCGCACCATTCTCTGCCCCAAGGTCATCCTCAATCATCTTCTTTAGGTTTCCGCCTCTTTTGATTTCAGTGGGTTTCTGAACAGGCGTGCCGCCGAGATACACAATCCTCTCTGCAAGAATTTCTGCGTGCTTCATCTCATCCATTGCTGTCTTTTTAAATATTTCTATGACAGCAGGACTTTCCATGCCCTCTGCCTCATAGTGATGCCCCATATACTGGATTATTGCAGCCAGTTCAAATGCCCTGTCCAGATTTAATGCATCTATAATCTTTTTGCTCATAAACCCTCCTTTTAAATTGATTGCACATATTTTTTAAATACAGATTACGCAGATTTAATCTGGGTAATCGGCTTTTATAATCTGTGTAATCATATTATCTTTTCCAATTCCCTGAAAAGAATGTCGCTGGGCGGCTTTTTGCCTATGTCATAAACCTCTGCATATCTTATAATACCCTGCTTATCAATGATGAATATCGCCCTTTCGCAGTAGCCCTCCTTTCGTAAAACACCGTATTTTTCTGCAACACCGCCATGCGGATAAAAATCGCTCAAGAGCGGATAGTTCAAACCGCCGAGTTCCTTTTCCCAAGCCTTATGGCACGGAATACTGTCAATGCTTATGCCCAGAACCTGAGCATCACAGCCGTCAAACCTTGATTTATCATCGCGGTAAGACGGTATCTGCGTTGTTCAGACAGGTGTCCAATCCAATGGATAAAATACAAGCACAACATTTTTCTTTCCCTTGAAATCATTGAGACTGATCTTTTCGCCTGTTGTAGAAGGCAAAGTAAAATCAGGTGCAGCATCACCAACCTTTACTGACATATTGTATCACCTCCTGTTTGTAAATAATTTTAGAATAAATTCTAGCCTAGTATGAATAATTGTCAAGGAAAAAACAGGTATATATTTAAAATTTACAGAAAAATGTATAATAATTTTGTATTGACAATCACTGCTTCATCTGAAAAAATCACTGTATATGGCATATTTTATCAAGATATTAGGCTTGCGGCAATGCCGAGCATGGCAATGCTTACAACCATAAACGCAAAGTGATACCAGAGCGCAATGGAAAAAATCCGCGTGAGCGCAGCCTCATATGCAAGCATTGCTAAAGACACAAAAGAAATGCCGAGATATAGCGGGAGTTTAAAGTTCATAAAGGCAGTTTAGCACAGATTGGAAAGGTTTGCTTTATCCCAAAAATAGACTTTGATTTTTGGGGAAACCTGCAAGTTGCCTGCCAGACGAGGCAGCGGACAATTTTTACGACGAGCCATATATCACCAATATGGTGAGGAGCAAAAATTGTCCGATAACGAAGTATGGCAGGCAAATCGGAGAGGTAAGATTAGATTTGGGTTTTGAAAAAAGTGTAGACGCGAGACCTATGGCTTGCCCGACACCCATGTCTTTACCTTGAATAAAAAAACGGACTTTTATACCGTTTCCAACATCTTGCGTGCTTCTTCTATAAATTTCCGTGCTTCCTCGGATGCCTGCGGTGCAGATGCGAGCAGTTCTAAATCCGGTATGCACTCCCTGGCATTCTGTTTATCCTTTTGCACCAGATGTTGCAGCAAGGGGATAGCTTCATTGAATCGCTCAATGCCGGCAAGGGCTACAACCATGCAAACTTGAATGTTCAACTCTTGATGAGCGCCAAAGGTTTCTATTATACGGGAAAACGTTTTTTGAGAATCCTCTTTCTTTTCAAGAAGCATTAATCTTACTCCCTTATTGACAAGCGCCTTTGCCACCCGCTCCAGCAGGGCAGGCTCTTTTGCATTGCCGAACCGCTTCACTACATCGTCATAAACCGCTATCTCTTCATCGCTCCGATTAAGGCTGCCAAGTGTAAAGCCCTTGTTGTAAAGCGCCTTTGCCACCAGCTCCAGCAGGGCAGGCTCTTTTGCATTGCCGAACCGCTTCACTACATCGTCATAAATCGCTATCGCTTCATCGCTCCGGTTAAGGCTGCCAAGTCTAAAGCCCTTGTTGTAAAGCGCCTTTGCCACCAGCTCCAGCAGGGCAGGCTCTTTTGCATTGCCGAACCGCTTCACTACATCGTCATAA
>JACRNI010000171.1 GCA_016234925.1 Deltaproteobacteria bacterium
CCAAAAGGGCTTGCTGCCAACATCTGGAGGTATGAAGTAGTTGAACTTGCGCCGCCTGATTGGCAAGGATATAAACCTTTTTATATATTTATAGGGATTATCTTTATTTCTTTTATTTTTAATCTGCGGCAGTCCATTATTTATATTGTCCTTATTCTGCCGTTTATTGCGATTTCAACAAGAGCAATAAGATTTATAACTTTAATAGGCATTGTCGGCGCGCCAATAGTTGTAAGAAATATTTCAAATCTCAAATTTCAAATCTCAAATTTCAAATTATTATTACTCAAGATATTTGTATCCATATCCATTGTCATTCTTACTATCGCAACCCTTGCAAATATTGGCCCGTTTAAAAATTATGAAAATACATTTGGCATATCCATTAATGCATCTTCGCTTCCAGAAGGCGCATTGGAGTATCTTGATAAAAATAACATTCAAGGCAGGATATTCAACACATTTCACTTCGGCGGTTACATAACATTTAAAGAGCATCCAAAGAGGCGGACATTTATTGACGGCAGGGGCGGCGCTGCAATGCCTGATTATCTTAATGCGTTTAACAGCCAGAAGAACTGGAGCGAGGTAGAGAAAAAATATGACGTTAATATCGCAATCCTTGAATATCCTCATGTTCCTTCAGTTATTGTTGATATGGATAAAGATTTTGGTTTTCCAGTTAAAGGCTGGACCCTTGTCTATTGGGACGCAGCATCAATGGTCTATCTCAAAAATGATACATTCAAGGATATTGTAGAAAGGGATGGATACAGGTATGTGAAACCAGCAAATGGACCTATGCAGTTTGGTCAAAGGCTTTATAATAAACAATATCTAGCAGGGGTTATAAATGAACTTGAAAGAAATATCAGGATAAATCCAAACCCAAGGGCATATCTGCTTCTTGGTTTTGTTTATAATGAAACCAATGAATTTGACAAGGCGATAGAGGTTCTGAATAAGGTTTTTGAATACAGGGATATGCCGCACAGGTTTGCATTTGCCCATAATGGGCTTGGCTTTTCATATCTTAAAAAAGGCAGATTTGACACAGCATTATACCATTTTAGGAAATCCTTAAGTTACGCTGCAGATGCGGATGTCTTGCATAATCTTGGGATTGCGTATTTGCAAATGAATGATTATAAAAATGCAGTTTATTATTTTAAAAAGGCAATCAGCACTAAAGACAATATGCTGCCTGCTTATATAAGTCTTATAAACACATACAAAAAACTTGGGCTTGAAAAGGAACTTGCTGAAATTGAGGCTGCATATAGACAAAAACTCAATGCAAGCCAGAGCGAAGGACATTTTAACATTGCATTAAGATTGTATATCAGCGGAAAACTGGACGAGGCTCTTGAAGAGTTCAAAAAAAGCATAGAGATAAATCCATACAGCCCTGCATCGCATACAAATTTAGGTTTTATATATTATGACAAGGAAAACAAAGAAATGGCAAAAAGAGAATTTACAATTGCAATAGAGATTGATAAAGACTGGGCAGACGCTCATTATGGACTTGCCCTTGTCTATAAGAAACTTGGAGACAAATCAAATGCAAAAAATGAGTTTGAAGAATATTTAAGGATAAATCCAAGAGGTCTTTGGGCAAGAAAGGCGCGAGAGGAGATTAGTCTTCTTGAGTAATAGATATATTGTGTGGTATTTTTATTGTCATGAAAATTGTTGATTCTAAAACAATGAGACTCCTTGATGAAACTGCCATAAAAAAATACGGCATCCCCGGTGTTGTGTTGATGGAAAATGCAGGCAGAAATTCCGCTGAAATCATCCTCAAAAAATATCCTCTGATAGAAAAGATTTCTATCTTTGCAGGCAAGGGCAATAATGGCGGGGATGGTTTTGTGATTGCAAGGCATTTGAAGAATAGCGGTTTGGATGTAACCGTATATCTTTTGGCGCAAGAATCTGATGTAAAGGGCGATGTAAAAATAAATTTAGACATATGGGAAAAAATGGGTGGAGAGATTTGCGCAATCAAAAAAACAGGTGATATTAAAAAACATGCCCCCAAAATAAAACACAGCCAATTGATTGTTGACGCAATATTCGGGACAGGGCTTGAAAAGGATGCAACAGGCATTCATAGGAGTGTTATAGAATTTATAAATTCTCTTAATAAAAAAATTGTTTCCATTGATGTGCCGTCAGGCATTGATGCGTCAACAGGAAGAATACTTGGATGCTGTGTAAAGGCTGATATGACAATCACAATGGCATTGCCAAAGATTGGCTTGATTACATATCCGGGCTCTGATTATGCAGGCAATTTAGAGGTTGTTGATATTGGCATGCCCAAAAATATTATTGATGATGCAGACATTAAACATGAAACAATTGACAAAGATTTTATAAAAGGCAT
The DNA here is from genome assembly GCA_016234925.1 of Deltaproteobacteria bacterium. Classification (GTDB taxonomy): domain Bacteria; phylum Desulfobacterota; class GWC2-55-46; order UBA9637; family GWC2-42-11; genus JACRNI01. The sequence continues at coordinate 2,393 of JACRNI010000171.1, forward strand.
TTTAAAGAAGAGACCAAAAAATTCGCATAAGGGAACATTCGGTCATGTTCTTGTTATTGCAGGCTCTATTGGCAAGACAGGCGCAGCAGCAATGACCTCCCTTGGCGCAATGAGGATAGGAACAGGGCTTGTTACACTCGGCATTTCTGAAAGCCTTAATCCGATTATGGCAAAAAAACTAACAGAGGTTATGACAGAGCCTCTGCCTGAGACAAAGGCAAAGACATTGGGCGCTGTTTCTTTTGAAAAAATAAAAAATATAGCAAAAGATAAAAAGGCAATTGCAATTGGACCGGGACTAACTGCAGCAGATGATGTGAAAAAATTGGTTTTGAAACTCATTCAAGAAATAAGGATGCCTATGGTCATTGACGCTGATGCAGTGAATGTTTTAAAGGGCAGTTTGAATATGCTCAAAAAGGCAAAGGCGACAATAATATTAACGCCTCACCCCGGAGAGATGGCAAGGCTTCTTGGTTTATCAACTAAAGATGTTCAGGCAGATAGAATAAACATTGCATCTAAATTTGCAATTAAAAATAATGTCATCCTTGTGTTAAAAGGCGCTAGGACTGTGATTGCAGAGCCTTCCGGCAAGGTTTATATAAATCTTACAGGAAACGCAGGCATGGCTACAGCAGGGACAGGCGATGTTTTGACAGGCATGATTGCAGGTTTTATTGCTCAGGGATATTCCATGATTGATTCAGCAAAACTCGGCGTGTATTTGCATGGATATGCAGGCGATGAGGCTGCAAAAAACATAGGTGAGATTGGAATGATGGCAACAGACCTTTTGAATATCCTGCCAAATGTTTTAAATGAATTTCATCATGAAGCCTGAAATCTTTAACACAATTTCTCAAGAAGAGACAAAAGAACTCGGTAAAAGGGTTGGCGCAGAACTTAAATCAGGAGATATTGTCGCGCTTATCGGCGACCTTGGTTCTGGCAAGACAACATTTGTTCAGGGACTGGCACAGGGGCTTGAGGTAAAAAATTATGTGAGAAGCCCGTCTTTTACAATAATAAATGAATATTCTGGCAGGATGCCTCTGTATCACATTGATTTATACAGGCTCGGCAATTTAAGCGAATTATCTGAAATAGGCATTGAGGATTTTTTTTATACAGACGGCATAACAGTTGTTGAATGGGCAGAAAGGGCTTTGCCGCTTCTGCCAGCAAACTATATTTTAATAAAATTTCATTATACAGGTGAGAATACTAGAAGGATAGAGGTTCATCATAAAGTTGTAAAGTAGAAACTTTATAAACTTTTTCCTATCATTCTTGTAACATATTTTTTTGCATTCTTAATGGCATCTTTAATATCCAATCCATTTGCAAGCCCTGCTGCAATGCCTGCTGAAAGAATACAGCCTGTGCCGTGCAAATCCTTGCTTATTCTTTTTGCCTTAAATAACTTAAACTCCTTGCCGTTATATAATACATCAACCACCTTACTTTTGTGTTTTGACCCTTGATTAAAACCTTCAAGGGCATGCTTTTGACTTTTGACTTCTTTAAGATGTCCCCCTTTTACAAGCACAGCATTGCATCCGAGTTTCTTAATCCTTTCTGCTGCCAAGTGCATGTCCTCTATATCTTTGATTTTTACGCCAGAAAGTATAAATGCCTCATAAATATTTGGAGTAACAATCTCTGCAAAAGGAATAAGGTCATCTTTTAATCTTTTTATGCCTTTTTTTTCAAGGAGCGGATAACCGCTTGTTGAGACAAAGACAGTGTCAATCACAATATTTTTTTGCTTCTTGTTTTTAAAGATTTGCGCAAGTGTCTTGACAATATCTTCTGCTGCAAGCATGCCTGTTTTTAAAGCATCTATCTTATATTCTTCAAAAAGCGTTTCTATTTGTTTTTTGACAAACGATGCTGTAACAGGCAATACCCCGTTTACTTTTTTTGAATTCTGCGCTGTCAAAGCAGTTATTACAGAGAGACCATTGCAATTGAATTCTGCGAATGTCTTCAAATCCCTCTGGATTCCTGCCCCGCCTGATGGGTCAGAACCTGCTATGGTTAATACGTTTTTCATATATGGCTTAAGGTGTAAAGATTTTATTTATCTGTGCCATCATAAACTTATAAATTTACTAACCCTGTCTTTTATATCATCTGCTTTCAATATATCTGAAATTACTGCAATGCAATCAGCGCCTGCTTTATAAACATCTATTGCATTTTCCAGAGTTATTCCGCCGATTGCAGCAATTGGAATTCTTACCGCCTCTCTTGCCTTTTTAAGTCCATCAATGCCTTTTGCTTTCTGCGCATCACCTTTTGTAGATGTAGCGAATATCGGTCCAAATGAAATATAGTCAGCGCCTAATTTTTCTGCAATCGCTGCCTCTTTTATATTGTGCGTTGAAATGCCAATGATTTTATTATTTCCAAGAATCTTTCTTGCCTCTGTAATTGTCAAATCATCCTGCCCTAAATGAACCCCATCCGCACATATAAGCATTGCAATATCAACCCTGTCGTTTATGATAAATTTTACTTTATTTTTTTTTGCAATCGGCTTGATTGTCTGTTTGATTATTCGGGCTGTATCAATAAAATCCCTTGTAGAAACATCTTTTGCCCTGAGTTGAATTATCCTTGCGCCTGCTTGAATAATCGTTTTTGCAACATCCTCTATTTTTGAAATATGAACAATGGATGTGTCTATAATCGGGTAAAATTTTAGCATTTTTTTAAGCGGCATGTAACTATACTATCAGAAAAGGTTTTTATTAATAAAGACTTTTCTAAAACAGGAAAATACATATTCTTTACATTACCAAAATTTATTGCCTTGACCAGTAAATAAATAAGGTTTAATCTTTTATAAGATGTTTATAGAGCCGGTTAAAAATATTCTAGACCCTTGGGATGTGTTTCTGGCAGTATCAGACAGACAATATCCATTTATCCTTGAAAACCAGACTAATGCTGCAAAAACAGCAAGATTTTCTCTTGTTGGTTTTGACCCGTGTATAATTATAAAGGCATGGCAAAACAATATTGAAATCACGCATGACAGCGTAAAAGAGACAAAAACAGGCGACCCGTTTTCTGTCTTAAATTCCATCCTTGCAGCGCACAAGCAGTCTTTTGATGAAAAACTGCCTTGCGGCGGCGCTGTCGGTTATTTTGGTTATGACTTAAAAAACCTTCTGGAAAATCTACCTCAAAAAGCGCCTCAAAAACCATTTATACCCGACCTTTTATTCGGCATCTACGATACAATGTTTGTATATGACCATAATGAATGCAAAAGTTATATTGCATCTGCGGTCATGTCTAAGTTGAAAGAATTTAAAAATATCATTCAGAAAAACAAAACCCAAACTTCAGCAAAGGCGCTGGTGTTCGGGCAATTCGCATCCAACTTCACCAAGAATGAATATTTAAGCGCAATTAAAAAGGCGAAATCCTATATATCATCGGGGGACATATATCAGATAAATCTTTCTCAGAAATTTAAAATCCCGTTTGAAGGAGACCCGAAGGCTTTTTATTCAAAACTCCGCAGAATACACCCTGTGCCGTTTGGCGCATTTCTTGATTGCGGCGGATTTCAGGTTATAAGCAATTCACCTGAATGTTTTTTAAAGATACAAAATGGGACAATAGAAACATATCCCATAAAAGGCACTAGTCCCCGCGGAAAAAATCCAGCAGAAGATGCGATGCTCATCAAAGAACTAAAAACAGATGCGAAAGAACTTGCAGAGCATATAATGATTGTTGACCTTGAGAGAAATGATATTGGAAAGGTCTGCAAAACCGGCACAGTTAAAGTAAAAGAATTTGAAAAGATAGTTACATACCCAACCCTCCATCACATGGTCTCATGTGTAACAGGAGAAATAAAAAAAGGCATAAGTTCAATAGACTGCATAAAGGCGTGTTTTCCCGGCGGCTCTATTACAGGCGCGCCAAAAATCAGGGCAATGGAAATCATAGACGAACTTGAGCCAACACCGCGGGGCATATACACAGGCGCAATCGGCTATATAGACTTTTCAGGCAATGTAAATTTAGGAATGGCAATAAGGACTGCTGTGGTTTCAAATAATGAAATGCAGTTAAGTGTCGGAGGCGGCATTGTTGCTGATTCAGTTCCAGAGGACGAATATGAAGAAACCTTATTAAAGGCAGAGGCATTTTTCAGGGCGATGAAAAGAAACAGGCAATAGAAAAAAACCTATAGTCCATAACCTATTTTTTATGAATCCCCATTCTATCATACCCATCCTCATATCATTTATTTTAGGCATATTTTCTGCCGAATATAACCTTATTGGAGAGGAAACAGCATTTTCCATTTTTATAGCAGCGCTTCTGCTTGCGATTTTACTTCTCCTTAAAAAGATATTTTCGTATCCTGCAATATATTCCGCATTTTTCTTCGCAGGCATTTTGCTTATGATTCAGGAGACAAACCCTGTCTTTCCGCCCAATCATATAAAAAATATCATCAATAATAAAAAAGAATTGATGAACATTGAAGGGGTTTTGTGCCGTTCTCCTGAAAGATTTATTGATAGAACACGGCTGTATGTAAATGCAGAAAAGATGTTTAACAATGATGCTGTTATTCCAATCACAGGCAAGATTCTTTTAACAGTAGATGGACAATTGAATGCGCCGCTGAAATACGGCGATAGAATAAGATTTATCTCAAAGATACACACGTCAAGAAATTTCGGCAATCCCGGAGAATTTGATTACAAATGGCATCTTGAAAAAGAAGGCATATATGCAAAGGGTTATATAGAAAATGAAAGATGGATTGTAAAAATATCAGGACACAGTCAAAATCCTTTTTGGGCAAATATTGAAAAGATTAGAAAGGGTTTGAATGACCTCATAGATAAAACCGCCTCTGATAACAAAGGCATTATGAAGGCTCTCCTGATTGGTGAATCAGGCGAGATACCAAAAAACATCAAGGATATTTTTGCAAAAACAGGGACATCGCATATCCTTGCAATATCAGGTCTCCACATAGGCATAGTTGCATTCGTGATTTACAGTCTATTTTATAAAATCCTGATTCAGTCAGAAAAACTTACATTATCATTTAACATAAAAAAACTTGCGGCAATTGCAAGCATACTGCCTATTTTATTTTACGGTCTGATTGCGGGCTTTCCTGTTTCAACGGAAAGGGCTGTTATAATGGTTATTGTATTCATCCTTGCAGTGATTATTGACAGGGAAAAGGATTTTTACAACACGCTTGCCATAGCAGGGTTTATCATTTTAGTCATATCTCCGTCAGCAATTTACAATATATCATTTCAACTCTCGTTTGCCTCTGTTTTTGCAATTATCTATTTGATGCCGAAATTCCAATCAATTTATGCCCCCTCTCCTCAATCCTCTCCACTTGCGGAAGAGGGAAGGAGTGAGGGGCATGTGCAAACATGGTTTAAAGACAAAATTATAACTGGACTTCTAGTATCCATCGTTGCATCCATTGGCACAGCGCCGATAGTTGCATACCACTTTCACAGGGTCTCCATCATCGGCATTCTTGCGAATGTCATTGCTGTCCCTTTAATGGGTTTTATTGTTGTGCCTCTTGAATTATTGGCAAGTTTTATTCATATGTTCTCTGGTGGACTCGCTAGTTTCATCCTTCAAACAGCATCGCTGGTTTTAAAAATATCAGTGTGGGTTATTGATATTTTTTCAAAACTCCCATATTCATCCATCTGGGTTACAACACCGACAATATTTGAGATAATAATATTTTATCTGCTTGTTATCTCTCTTGTATCCATAAAAAAATTTCGCATTGCAAAATATGCGGCAGCGCTTTTAATTATCGCTCTTATTAGCGATTATGCTTACCGGCATTATCGCATCAATTACAATGAAAACTTAAAGGTTACATTTTTAAGCATTGGACAGGGTGATTCCAGTCTTGTTGAATTTCCGCATGGCAAAAGGATGCTCATAGACGGCGGGGGTTCTCAAGGCGCTGATTTTGACACAGGCGAAAGGCTCATTGCGCCGTTTCTCTGGAAAAATAAAATCAAAAATATTGATTATATTGTAATGTCTCATCCGCAATCTGACCATTTCAAAGGTTTAAAATTTATTGCAGAAAATTTTAATGTAAAAGAATTCTGGTGGAACGGCGACAATGCAGAAAGCGAAGAATATAAAGATTTGATAAGAACCATTGAAATGAAAAACATCAAAAAAAGGATTATTGATACATCTGCGATTGATATAAATGGAGTCAAACTGGAATCTCTAAACCAATTAAAATCTGATATTGATAAAAATAATGCATCTCTTGTAATGAAAATTACTTATGGCGATATAAAATTCTTATTCACAGGCGATATAGAAAAACAAGGGGAAATGGGATTGATAAAGGATGGCAGAGATATAAAGGCAGATGTTTTAAAAGTCCCTCATCATGGAAGCAGGACTTCATCAACAGATGATTTTATCAAAAGTGTAAGCCCAAAGATTGCGGTAATGTCTGTCGGGTATGCAAACCAATTTCACTTCCCGCACAAAGATATTGTTGGAAGATATGAAAAGGCAGGTGTTAGAATTATGAGAACTGATTTAATGGGCGCGATTACAATAGAAACAAATGGAAAAGAAAAAATAATAAAGTCGTATTTGCAAAACACTATCGCCTCACCATAAACCCATTAAACTCGTCTGTATGAGCAAGCCATTTAATATCTATATTATCAACCCTTGCGCCCGATGGACCACGCTTGCACCATTCAACGACCTTTTTTACCGCTGTTTCATCGCCTTCAAAAACAGCCTCAACCTTGCCGTCCATTGTGTTTCTAACCCAGCCGTGAATACCATGACTCAAAGCAATATCCCTTGTGTTTGCCCTGAAAAATACGCCTTGAACAATGCCGCTTATTAAAACATGCGCCCTGATTTTTTTCACCTGAAAATACCCCAACATTGTAGGGGCTTGATTTATCAAGCCCACTATTGCGGGTCGGATAAATCCGACCCCTACAATTTTCATTCGCCTTTGTGCCACTTGTGGCATAAATGTTTCATGCGCTCAAGATTAGCAAAAAATATATGAAATGTCATCCGTAGAGTGATATACTTTTTTACATGGATATTCAACTCTTAAACAGAATAATTTATGAACTTAAACCTGAACTCATTCACGGCATTATATCCAATGTTCATCAGATGGATGAAAGGCATATTATTTTAAAAATATTTTTTAGAGGCAAAGATAACAGGCTTTTGATTTCAATCCAACCAAGATTTTTTAGAATTCATTTAACAGAAAAAAGATACGAAAACCCGCCATCACCGCTTAGATTTTGCGCATATTTAAGAAGTCATTTAATCAATCAAAGGATTGAGGATATAAATATTTTATCAGGGGAGAGGATTGTCAATATATTATTTAAAGATTCTACACTTGCAATAGAATTAACAGGCAGGGACAGCAATGTTATATTGATTGATAAGAATGGAATTATACTTGATGCAATGAGATATTTTCCCCCAGAGGATGATTACCCAAGACCTGTAAAACCCGGCTTGCAATACATGCCCTTACATATAACTGCAAAACCTCTGCCGGGGATTGACATCCCTAAAGGAGATTATCCGTCTTACAACAGCGCAGCGGATGCATATTATGCCGAACTTGCAGAAACCGAAGAATTCTCGCTAGAAAAGGCAAATCTAATGCGGATTATCACTGATACCAGAAAAAAATTAAAAAGAAAACTTGAAAACCTGACAAACGACAAAGACAGGGCTGAAAAGAATTTAAGATTGTCTCTATACGGAGAACTCCTGCTGGCAAATTTTTCTAATATTAAAAAGGGAATGAAAGAAGTAGATGTCTTTGACTATTATCAAGACCCGCCTCAAAAAATAACAATACCTCTTGACCCTGCATTATCCCCGCAGGAAAATATTGATAAAATCTTTAAAAGGGTTAAAAAGGCAAAGACTGCGATAGAACTTTTAAAGGAAAGGATGCCGTCAGTTGAAGATGAGATTAAATATTTGGAAGAAATATCATTCCAATCAGATACAGCAGAAAATCAAGATGATTTATCTGCAATAAGAGAAACGCTTTCCCTTGCAGGTTATATAAAGAAGCAGGGGCATGGGTCAAGGGTCATGGGTCAAGGAAAATCAAAAACCGAACCTATTAGAAGATTCAAATCCAGCGACGGCTGTGAAATCCTCTGCGGAAAAACGGCTGCTGCAAATGACCTCCTTGTGAAAAAATATGCTAGGGATTATGATTTATGGTTTCATGCCTACGGCGCTGCTGGTTCTCATGCGCTTTTAAGGCTCAAAAATAAAAATGACGAGCCTTCGCAGAATTCAATTTTAGAGGCAGGGGCAATTGCCGCATTTTTCAGCAAGGCAAAGAATGAGACAAAGGCAGAGGTTGCATATACACTTGCAAAAAATGTGAAAAAGCCAAAAGGCGCAAAACCCGGGCTTGTTACAATAACAAATTA
>JACRNI010000107.1 GCA_016234925.1 Deltaproteobacteria bacterium
ATGAATATTTTGGAGTAGATTTGGAAAAGGTGTGGCTGGTTGTAAAAGAAGAATTGCCTCCAATTGAACCGATTATTCAACAAATTCTAAAAGAGACAGATAGGAGAAACCTATGAGCGGTTACACACCAGAACTTAAAGAACTTATAAAAAAGGTTGAGGCAACAAGACCTCAAAGGGTTGAGCGGGCAAGGAAGAATCAGCACTTTACTGCGCTCACAATGGAACAGCGCAAAGAATGGCTGAACAAATACCATCCTGATTATAAGTCAGAGGGGAGGAGACCTGTAAAGGTTGGTTCAAATAAGGGTGATGTTTTTCCTGAAGAGGTGTGCAGCCTTTTAGAATCCAAAAGCCGCATAAATCCCAAAAATATTGATTTAACAAAGGTTGATTATGAAACAGATGTATTAGTTATCGGCGGCGGCGGCGGCGGCACAGCAGCGGCATTGATAGCGCAGGAAAACGGCTGCAAGGTTATTGTTGCAACAAAACTCCGTCACGGCGATTCAAATACTGTTATGGCAGAGGGCGGGATTCAAGGCGCTGACCAAGAATGCGATTCGCCGTATTATCATTATATTGATGTTGTCGGAGGCGGTCATTTTAGCAACCAGCCTGATTTGGTTGCGGCAATGACAAATGATGCGCCGCTTGTAATCCAGTGGCTTGAAAACCTCGGCATGATGTTTGACAAGCATCCTGACGGAAGGATGAAGGTTCAGCACGGCGGCGGCACATGCAGAAAGAGGATGCACTCTGCAGGAGACATGACAGGCGCAGAAATCATGCGGGTTGTGCGGGATGAGGCAAGAAATCGTTCAGATGACATAAAGGTCTTGGAATTTTCCCCTGCTGTTGAACTTCTGCTTGATACAGAGGGAAGATGTGCTGGCGCTGTTTTATATAATCTTGAGACAAAGGAATATTACATTGTCCATGCAAAGGCTGTGATTATGGCTACAGGCGGTTTTGGAAGGCTGCATATTCAGGGCTTTCCAACCTCAAATCACTACGGCGCAACAGCAGACGGCATTGTCATGGCATACAGGGCAGGGGTTAAGATGAAGGATTTGGATTCAACCCAGTATCATCCAACAGGCGTTATATATCCTGAACAGAATGTCGGGCTGCTCATTACGGAAAAGGTTAGGGGGCTTGGTTCGCAGTTGATAAATATTGACGGCGAGGAATTCTGCTTTCCATTGGAGCCGAGGGATATTGAGTCATCCTGCATAATAAAGGAGTGCATTGAAAAGGGCAAAGGCATAATGACCCCTGTCGGCCGCGTCGGTGTATGGCTCGATTCTCCGATGATTGAACTCCTTCGCGGTGAAGGGACTGTAAAAAGGGAACTGCCTGCAAAGCATATTCAATTCAAGAGATACGGCATTGACATAAGCAAAGAGCCAATGCTTGTTTATCCAACGCTCCATTATCAGAACGGCGGCTTGCAGATAAATGACAATGGCGAGACATCGGTCTCAGGGCTTTATGCTGCGGGAGAGGTTACAGGCGGCGTGCATGGCAGGAACAGGCTTATGGGCAATTCGCTTTTAGATATACTTGTCTTTGGCAGAAGGACAGGGAATAAGGCAGCAGAGTATGTAAAAACAGGGGTCAAGGGGTCAAGGGGTCAAGGGGTCAAATTAACGCTGGAGCATGTTGAGAAATTTGAGAAGGAATTAAAAACCGCGCATATAAAGGAACCGATTGTTGGGCCAATGATTTTGCCTGATTATACGCCAGACCATGTGAAGGCGAGAAGATGGGGGTAACAATACGAATGCAATAAATGTCTTTATACTGTGTTGGACTCCTTGGAAAATCCTCAACATACTATAAAAGTATGCCTGCGGTTTTCCTCGTCGTCCACCTTGTCTAAAGCCATTTATTGCATTCGTGGGATGTCAATTTATTTAATGCGTTTGTATTAGTTGTTCGTAGTGCGTGATTAGGGAAAATAAAATGAAAAATTTCTTGAAACAAATACCTGCGGTAATACTTCTTGGATTAGTCCCTACATTTATTTTTTACTTGTTTTCAGGCTCACAGCAGGATTTTCTTACACAAGTTAAAGAAAATTTTGTAATATCTAAGCCTATTCTTATATATTATGTGGTTTTATTTATTATTCTTTTATGCCTTAAAAAGTGGTTATCCCTACACGGAAAGGGATGGTTTGCTGAGTCATTGCAAATTGTTTCCTCTTGTTTAATTGGAATATATCAAGCAATCTCTGGAATGGCTCTAGCCCTTTTCATACTATTACTTATAAAAGAACCTTGTAATGTTGGTATGCTGATAATTTTAATAATTATTACTTTATCTTTTGCTATTTTTCCAAAGGTTATGATAGATGAATTCATGGCAAGTGTAGGTAAAGATGGGTAAAGATAGATTAAAAAATTAAAGGATGTCTAACTTGAATATTACTATGGTGATTTATGCTCACAGATAATGAATTAAAGGCGCTTCAAAGCCTTAAAGGATTGATTTCAGAGAAATACAAACTGCTGGAATTTGTAGTATATGGTTCAAAGGCATCTGGCACTGATACAGTAGAATCAGATATTGATTTAATGATTGAACTGGAAGATGAAATTTTAAATGCCAGATGGGATATTTACAAAATAACAGCAGATGTGAATATTGAGTATGGTTGTGTAATAAGCCCTGTGTTGTTCAGCAGAAAAGAGATTGAAGATGGGCCTCTGGGTGAATCGCCAATCTATAAGCGTATTGCTGAAGAAGGAGTTTCCGTATGACAATGGATGAGAAAAAGAAATATCTTATCCAGTATAGATTGAAACAGGCAACAGAATGTATTGATGACGCTGTATTTTTGTTTGAGAATAAAAGAAGTCTCGGAAGTGTAGTCAATAGAATTTATTATTCAATGTTTTATTCTGTATTAGCCATCCTTGTATTAGAGCCGTTTCAGAGTTCTAAACATAGCGGGGTGATTGGTTATTTTAATCGTCATTTTATAAAGGAGGGAAAATTTCCGCAAGAAATGGGAAGATACTTGAATCTTGCATTTGAGGCAAGGCAGGAAGGGGATTACAAAGAATTTTCTGACCTAACTGATGAAAATGTTAAGGAACTCCTTACAAATGCCCAAACATTTCTGGGCGAGGTAAAAAAGCATCTAAGTTTAGGTTAAATAACAAACTAATATATGGAGGTCTGACAGGGTGAACATCCACGAATATCAGGCAAAGGAAATTCTGGCGAAATACGGCGTTGCAGTGCCAAAAGGGAGTGTTGCATTCACGCCTGATGAGGCTGAAGAGGCTGCAAAGTGCCTGCTGAAAAATAACAGCGTCTGCGTTGTTAAGGCGCAAATCCATGCAGGAGGCAGAGGCAAGGCAGGCGGGGTAAAACTTGCAAAGAGCCATCAAGAGGCAAAACAATTCGCAGAGGCAATACTCGGCAAAAAACTTGTAACGCATCAGACAGGGGCAGAGGGCAAAGAGGTAAAAAAGGTCTTGATAGAAGAAGGCTGTCAGATAGCAAGGGAACTTTATCTTGGGATGGTTGTTGACAGGGCGAAACAGAGGGTTGTTGTAATGGCATCTCAGGAGGGCGGCGTTGAGATAGAGGAGGTTGCAGCAAGAAGTCCTGAAAAGATTTTAAAGGAATATATTGACCCTGCAGTCGGGTTGATTCCATTTCAGGCAAGGAAACTGGCATTTGGTTTGGCTATTGATAAGACTATTGTGAATAAGGCAGTAAAATTTATGACAGGACTCTATCAGGCATTTGTTGATTCTGATGCGTCAATGGCTGAAATCAATCCTTTAGTTATTACAAAGGATGGGAATATCATGGCATTGGACGCAAAATTTGCGTTTGATGACAACGGGCTTTTTAGACATAAAGAGATTCACGAGATGCGGGACTTGGATGAGGAAGACCCAAAAGAGATTGAGGCTTCCAGATATAGTTTAAATTATGTTGCGCTTGACGGCAATATCGGCTGCATGGTAAACGGCGCTGGCCTTGCAATGGCAACTATGGATATTATAAAACTCTACGGCGGCATGCCTGCGAATTTTCTTGATGTGGGCGGCGGCGCAAGCAAGGAGCAGGTTACAGCAGCATTCAAGATTTTGATGTCTGACCCAAAGGTAAAGGCGGTCTTAATCAATATATTCGGCGGCATAATGAGGTGCGATATTATTGCAGAAGGCGTGATTGCAGCAGCAAAAGAGGTCGGTGTTAAAGTTCCGTTGGTTGTGAGGCTTCAGGGGACAAATGTGGATTTGGGAAGAAAGATATTGTCTGAATCAGGGCTAAATATCATCACTGCTGAAAAGATGAACGAGGCGGCGGAGAAGGTAGTGAAGGCAGCAAAAGGATAATTTGTTCACGCTGAAAAATGCCCATCTGCTGCGTTGTCGCTGCGGCTTCTTCGCTCAACATACTACAAAGTATGCCTCGCTTGAAGCCTTGCTCCGCCTTGCATCTGTGCAATTTTTGAGCGCGAACTATAAAATGCTATTTTTCAGTATCAACTAATTAGTTTCAGCAAAAAAACTTTTTGGAGGTAATCACTTGAGCATACTCATAAATAAAAACACAAAGGTCATCTGTCAGGGGATTACCGGAGAACAGGGGCAATTTCATACAAGGCAGATGGTTCAATATGGCACAAACATGGTCGGAGGTGTAACGCCGGGAAAAGGCGGCGCAAATATGGATGGCATACCTGTTTTTGATACAGTTGACGAGGCTAGGAAAAAGACAGGCGCAAATGCGACTGTCATATATGTGCCTGCGGCATTTGCAGCAGATGCAATAATGGAGGCGGTTGACGCTGGCATAGAGATTGTTGTGTGCATAACAGAGGGCATACCTGTTTTGGATATGGTAAAGGTTAAGAGGTTTATGGATGGAAGCAAGTCCAGACTTGTTGGACCAAATTGCCCTGGTGTTATAACGCCTGATGAATGTAAAATCGGAATCATGCCCGGTCATATTCATAAAAAAGGCAAAATCGGCGTTGTCTCAAAAAGCGGGACTTTGACATACGAGGCAGTTGACCAATTGACAAGGCTTGGACTTGGGCAGTCAACATGCGTTGGCATTGGCGGAGACCCTATAAATGGGACAAACTTTATTGATGTGTTGGAGATGTTTGAAAAGGATAAGGACACGGATGCAGTGATTATGATAGGAGAAATCGGCGGAACAGCAGAGGAAGAGGCAGCAGAGTTTGTAAAAAAGAATGTTAAGAAGCCGGTTGTGGGCTATATCGCAGGTGTTACAGCGCCTAAAGGCAAGAGGATGGGGCATGCAGGCGCTATCATATCAGGCGGAAAAGGCACAGCAGAAGAAAAATTTGAGGCAATGATAAGGGCAGGAATAAAGATTACAAAAAGCCCTGCTGAATTGGGGATTACGATGAAAGAGGCATTGGGACTGTGATGAAAAAGGCATTGACAAAAAGTCTAGCATAATGCTATAAAAAGTGAATGAGGGAATCAATTAGATATTTGAACAATGCAAAAGATATATTGAAGAAAGTTCCTATTGTGGATGATACATATATTGATGTCAAGCCGGTAAGAGAGGCTTTCGGAACTGCTTACCTTGCAATTTTAGAGGCTATTAACGAGGTTTTATTAGAAAAAGGGTTGACAAAGAAAGAATTGCCAAAATCAGTGGACGCATATAGAAAGGCATTGCAAAAATATGTGTCTATTCATAATGGGAAACTTCTGGTAGAATTTGAAAAACTTTACGATATGCTTCATATAGCAGGATATTATAGAGGACTTCTTTACGATGTAAATATAGTTAAAGATGCCTTTAAATCTGCAAAGACATTTATAGATAAGGTTCACTAACCACTCCGTAATGGGTAAAATAACTATGGCACTAACCTTGCGACAGACAGACAGACAGACAGACAGACAGACAGACAGACAGACAGACAGACAGACAGATTTAACCATCCTGTAAATATTTTTCACAATAATCACATTCAAAAAGGCAGACCAAAAAGTCTGCCTTTTTTATTTGCCTTGATTATCTTCATTTCATTAACCGGCTGCATTCCCATACAGCAGTCTGTTGTCAAGCCTACAAATCCATACAATCCAATTAAAACTGTTGCTGTTCTTCCAATGGTAAACAATACAAATGATGTTGAGGGTCCTGCGTATGTAAGAAATGAATTTGATAAGAAATTGTCTGAAAATCATTATTCCAACAAATCATTGAAGGATATTGACCAGTTATTAAAGGACCAGATGGGAATTACCCTTGGCTCGCAGATTGATATGACAACCCCTCAGAAATTAGGGGAACTTTTAGGTGTGGATGCAGTTATCTATGGGACACTGATAGATTTTGATGTGCAGATAAGCGGTCTTTACAATGTAAAAAAGGTCAGGGCAAAATTTAAAATGGTTGACACCAAAACAGGCGAGATAATCTGGAGCAGCGGCTGGGGTGTAAAGAGTGAGACAAAAAGTATGGGAGCAGCTGGCGAGGTATTAGCAAGGGTGGCTGGTGAAATGAACGATGGGGACAAGCAGGAGAAAGAGTATATTCCATGGGTTACTATAGGAAGCGGGGCAAGAGATTCCTTTACAGATGCATTAGTAGAGGCAGTAGCAGATAAGGTGGTCTCACAGGCATTAAGAGTTCCTTTAATAAGAGAAACAAAAGAGATGATAAAGAGGGTAATGGGATCTTTGCCCCCGGGACCTGTTCCTTACACAAAGAGGTAACTTTTAGGAAAGCGAGGTGATGAAAAAAGCAAGAAATAGTTTTAAGTTAAACAGTATAAATTTTAAAATTTTTAAAGGAGGGAAAGATGAAAAAGATTATATGTTGTGCAGTGATGGTCATTATCATTTCAATGCCTGCAATAGCAGTATCAGTAGAAGTTGCAAGACACTATGGGATACACATTGTTCCCAATCTGAAATATGAAGTTCCGCCAAAGGCTGAAAAGCCCCTTGGAATCAGGGTGGCAACGGTTACTCCTGCTGCGTCTATAAGTCCATGGGTCTATGGCGGAAGTGATTTTAAACATGAGGAAGGAATGGGAGGCACTATCTGTTTTTTTACAAAGGTTGAAATAGAGACTGGCGCAAATAAGATTGATTATGAAAAAGAAAATATGGGAAAGGTATATGTTAAATCTGTTGTTCAAGATGCAGGTAAAATTATGCTGGCTAAGGGATTTGATATTGACGGTCCATATGGAACTATGGACGATATAGATATTATTAAAAAGGAGCAGATTGACTTTATCTTTGTTTCAGATATTTCAATTGCAACTGATAAGACTGAAATGAGAACTAAAATTGACACCAGCGGGTGTGTTTTAGGCGCAAAAACAACACGTACATATCATGGACCATTCCCCATTAAAATGGATGTGAAACTTGATTTCTATGCGCCAGTATTTGGAGAAAATAAACTCCTTTTGAGTAAGAAGTTCTCTATGGAGACCAAAAGGGAGATTCGTTTTGTAACTGACTCCAAAGGAAATGTTGAGGTAGATGAACTCAGTCCAGCAATTGTCTCTGCAATGGAGGAGTTATATCCTAAGGCAATGAAAAAGATATGGGAGTATATCAGCATAGATGAGATAAAGATTATAAAGAAGAGGGCAGGTGAACTTAAAAAGAAGACATAGGCTGAAAGGTATAAAAGCGAGGGTAGTGATTTGTATCTTATTGGTTCTGCTTCTTGGCAGCGGCGCTTTTGGGGAAGACCGGATGAAGTCTCCGGATGCCCCAAAAGAAAGGCATATAAGCAGGACAAATTTGAGGGTAACTGGAGATACAACATCACATAACCCTCTTTCCATTTTCTTTGATTATTCTGTTCGTTTCTTTCAGACCTTTATCTCTCCTGTAGATGGTGATAGATGCTCTATGTATCCCACATGCTCGGCGTATTCAAGAGAGGCTATTAAAAAGTATGGACCAATCAAAGGTTTTATTATGACAGCAGACAGGCTGATGCACGAGATGGATGAAACAAGATTTGCGCCGCTGATAAAAAAAGGGGATTCTTTGAGATACTATGACCCTCCGGAAAATAATGACTTTTGGGATGTCAGATAAGTGAAACATATCTTTGTCATTACCCTTTTCATTTTATCGTTAACAATAACATCTGCAAATGCAGAGGCTACTGAGGATGAGGATTTAAATTTATCAGAACAGAAACAGTATGGTTTTGCCTTGAGCCTTTTCAATGATGGTGAATATTATAGGGCAATTACCGAATGGAAGCGGTTTATTTACTATTTTCCAGAAAGCAACCTTATTGATGATGCGCATCTTTATATTGCAAAGTCATATCTTAAAGGGGAAAAATATGAGGATGCAATAGAGAAATTTATGGAGTTTAGGGAGTCCTTTCCTGACAGCGAGTTAATCCCGGAATCTCTTTATTTGAGGGGAGCAGCGCATCTGAAAAAAGAAGAGTATCACTGGGCAAGAGAGTTTTTTAGGGCTGTAAAGGATAAATATCCTGAGAGTATATGGGCAGACATGGCAATCATAATGAACGGCTGGAGTTATGCAAAGGAAGGTGATTTTCAGGAAGCGGTTAAGGCAATTAAACCGAAAAATATATTAGATAAACACCTTAGTTTAGAAGCAGAAGCGCTCTCCAATGAAATTAAAAAAAGCGAAGCGCTGCCTAAAAAATCCCCTCAAACAGCAGGATTATTAGCAGCAATTCTTCCCGGTTCAGGACATTTTTATGTCGGCAGATATAGAGATGGGACAGTTGCCTTTCTTCTGAATGCCGCATTTATATGGGGTGCTATATCTTCTTTTCAACAAGACAATTATGCAGTTGGCGGAATACTGACCTTCTTTGAGGTTGGATGGTATACGGGTAATATTTACAGCGCAGTTGGGGCTGCCCATAAATACAATAGATGGGAAGAAAATAGATTTAGAGATGATATAGAAAAAAAGTTCAAACCCTTTCTCTCTCATGGATGGGAAATTCCAATCGTATCTGTATCGTTTTCATTCTAGATGAAACGCAGGGACTTCTTTAAATACATTGCCTCTCTTTTATTTTCCATAACTGCCTGCGGGATAGATAGAAAAGCCGTTGAGTTTAAAGACGGGCTTAATACACCACAGAAAATAACCATCCCCAAAAAGGTAATCATAGTGGGAGGGGGACTGTCAGGGTTGACAGCGGGCATTCATCTCATTGAGAGGGGATTTGTGGTAGAGATTTTTGAAAAGAGTTCTGTTTGCGGCGGGAAGTTGAGCAGTTTTAAAGAAAGGCATCTAGGATGTGATATTTCATTGGAGCATGGGTTTCATGCATGGTGGGGACAATATCATAATTTTATAGACATGATGAAAAGACTTAATATCAAAAGACACCTTAAAGAGATACACTCTATTGAAATCAAGGTAAAAGGAGGCGCCAATGAGACAATAGGGTTTAGTCCAAGTGTGTATCCATTCTTTTTGCTTTTTCCCCTTCTTTTTTCTAAAAATATCTCGTTTCGTGAAATAATGAAAAGCGGCACAATAGGCTTGCTTATTCTCGGATATGATAAAAAACGCTATGATAAATGGTTTGATAAAATATCTTTTAATGATTTAATGAAAGAGTATGATGCGCCAGAAAATATTCAAAAGGTATTCTTTGAACCATTTCTTCAAGCAGGTTTTTTTGCTGAGCCGCATAAAATATCAGCCGCTTCATTTCTTGAACTCTTCCACTTTTATCTATCTGGAAATATCAGAGATTTTAAGTGTTATCACATTGCTGGAAACCCGCAAGAAAAGGTGATTGAACCCATGGTAAAATATTTTCTGGACAGAGGAGGCAGGGTTAATTTTAATTCTGAGATTGAGAATTTGATAATTGATAATTATAAGGTAAAAGGGATACAGCAGAGGTTAAATAATATATATATAGAGAGAGATGATGAGGCTATCTATATTTTACAGACTACTGCTTTGGAAGGGTCTACTTTTAAGAGAAGGGTATCTGTTCAAGAAATTCCCGAAGGTGATTATATAAAGATAGAATTACCACAAAATCAAACTATTTTTATTGGCTTTTTTAATGGTGAAATCCTTGCCCTTTCAGGGAAATGCACCCATGCAGGGTGTTTATTAAACTGGGATGATAAGGAAAGACAGTTTATCTGCCCATGTCACGGGGGGCAATTTTCAAGAGACGGGTATCCTTTAAAGGGTCCGCCGCTTATTGCTCTCGGCAGATTTAAAATCGGTGAAAATATCAAAGAACTTTCTTATGAACATGCAGTTAATCAACAGGCAGTCCATAATGCTGACTACTTTATAATGGCAACGGATATTCCCGGTGTTCAGGGCATTGTAAATAATATAATGATGAGTGTTGATGAATGGCAAAAAGATGAATTTCATAAAATTCTTAATCTAAAGACAAACAGTTGTATTGTCCTTCGCATATGGTTTAATAAATCATTAGAGCCTGATAGGCTCCCTGTTGGATTCACTTCAGGTTTCAAATTTATAATAGTCTATTTTATCCTTTCCCAGTTGAATGATGATGTTAAAGAGTGTTCAAGAAAGACAGATACCCAATGTGTTGAATTTATAATAATCAGGACACCTGACATGATAAACCTTTCTGATGCAAGACTGCTTGAATTAGTGACTCCTGAAATTATTGAGATATTTTCTGAACTAAAGGGTGTTCCTATTGTGGATTTTTCTATTATGAGGCATGATAATTATACATTCTTTAATAAGGGTGCAGTGAATTTAAGACCCTATGTCCAATCATCTGTATTTACCAATCTATTTTATTCAGGGGACTGGGTCTATTTAGATGCGCCCGTATTTTTCATGGAGAAGGCAGTTATAACAGCAAAGATTGCAGTAAACCATATCCTTTTAAAGGAAGGGGTTGCGCCAGATTATATTCATTTACCAAATGCCAAAGGGATTTTAAGTTAAATGCCTGCCCCACCCATTTGTTGTCCTGTTTTTATGTTTCCCACTTTATTATAGTTCCAAACTGCTTTAAAGGCACTTTAAAAATTGACTATGGATACCTCATCATGATATAAGCCGTTAACATCATTTTGTTTTTAACCCAAAAAAATGCAGTTGCATTTTTTGACAAACGCAATCTTTGGTCAAATACGGCGTCAAATCTGGCTGTCCAAATACTCACATACACTAATGGGTATGCGTCTGTTTTGTCCTTAATAGGTCAGGCTTCCAGCCTGACAACAATGCGTCAGGCAAGATGCCTGACCTATAGTCTTTGGCTCAAATCTTGCGTTTGCATCCGAAAAATAAAAACCAAATGCATTTTTCGGGTCAGTCATCTGAGACATGACAATGATGTCCCTTCTGAGTACAAACCCGTAATATTAAATAATATTAATGTAAAGTTAAGTAATTGACATTTAACAGCAATTAAGGGTATATTCAGCACATTTATTTTGCTAAAATATACAAGGTGCGTCTTTTACTGTTTTTTAAAAAAAGAAGTGAAATAGGGGGTTAGAATGACAAATGGAATATTATTACGTTATTGTAAAAGATTATTGTTATCTTCCTTTTTTATTTTAATGCCGTTTTTTCTGGCAGCGGCAGATGATACGCAAGTCCTTGCAACTGTTAATGACGCGCCGATTACATTGGAACAGGTTAATGCTGCTGCTCAAAAGTATATACCGCAGACGTATTATCACAGGCAGGTATCAGATGAAAAAATCAAGGAATTCAGAGACAAGGCGCTTAATGATGTAATAGATGAGGAACTTGAATATCAAGAGGCAAAGAGGGCAGGTATTAAAATAGCGAAATCCGATATAAAAGCGAATATAGACATGACGAGGAAGGAATATGTATCTAAAAAGGCATTTGAACTTGCGCTGCAGAAAGCAGGTTTGACAATTGAGATACTGGAGGCAAAGGTGGAGAGGGCGCTTTTAATCAATAAAATATATGAGAAAGAGATTGTGTCAAAGGTCAATGCTGTTATCACAGAGGGCTATATTCTTGATTATTATAAAAAGAACGTAACAAAATTTAAGGAGCCTGAGAAGATAAGGATCAGGCATATCCTTATAGCGCCTGATGCGTCAAAAGGGGATGCAGGATGGCCGGAGGCAAAAAAAGAGGCTGACGATATATTAAAACAGATAAAAAGCGGGGCAGATTTTGGAGATCTTGCGTGGAAATATTCTAAAGATGATTACAGAATAAAGGGCGGTGATATAGGTTTCATACATAGGGGCAGGTTACTGCCAGAGATAGAAGATGCTGCATTTGGATTAAAGGTTGGCGAGGTAAGCATGCCTATAAAAAGCGAGTATGGGTATCATATCGTAAAATTAGAGGAAAAAAAGAAAGAGGTGCAGATAGAGTTTAATGAGGTAACGGATAAGATAAAAACAGAACTTGAAAAGAAACTGACAAATGATATGAAAGATAATTGGTTGAAAGGGTTGAGAGAGAAGGCAAAGATAGAGATTATCAGTTCAAAAAATTAAAACTAATGGAAGGGAAATTTAAAATGTCCTCTTTATTTTTTAAGAGGGTATCTTTTGCCGGTATAGTAATTATCGGCTTATGTTTATGTATTTTCTTTTCTGCATCAGATGCCAATGCCCAATTTAGAAGAGGCAGATACACGCTTACCGGGTCTCTCAATTGGGAATATGAAACTTATAGTTATGAGGATAATAAAACTACAAGGGAAAGGGTTCGTTTTCTTCAGAATTATAATCTGAATCTGGCAGGCAATATTATTGACCCAAGGCTTGTAACCTTTAATGCAGGACTGACATATCGTCTTGATGATGCGGATACAGAGGACAGCAGCAGGACACCGCAGTCATCTAATGATAAATCGTCTTCATTAAACTATAACCTGTCTCTTTCATTTTTTCCAAGGTCATGGTATCCATTTAAAATCTATGGCAGCCGTTCCACAGTAGATACGACAAGCAGGTATTACCCTTCCACAACCACAACTAACACCAGCTATGGCGGGGAGATGCTGATTAGGTTTACTAGACTCCCTGAGGTAAGCATGAATTATTCTGCAACAAATTCAAAAACAGAAAATCCGCTTTATCAATCGGAATTTCAAAACACGTACTACAGCATAACCCTTTCAAAGAGATTGGAAGGGCTGTGGGATTCTTATATTACCGGCGGGCATGCGTCCAGCACTACAGATGATATTGCAGCAAGGACAAAGACTACAAATAATGTTTATTATTTTAATGAAAGCAGCCAGATTTCAAAAACAACATCACTGGGTGTCAGCGCATTATTAAACGAGTATAAATCTGAAAGTCCAAGCAGCGCCTCTGAGAGTCAGTATGCGAGTTTTAATGCTACATTGTCAATGCAGCCTTCCAAGAGGTTCAGGCATGGTTACGCTTATGATTACTCAGGATCAGAGAGTTCATCTACTACTGGCGCTAAAAGCGAAACAACCACAAATACTTTGTCCGGCAATGCCTATTATCTCATACTCAGGGAATGGCCGATTGATGGAAGGTTTAGATATTCAATGACAGATAGTTCAAATGCAGACGCTGCTGCTGCAGCAAAAAATACTTCTACTGACACACTGGATGCGGCTGCAAATACAAGTTGGAAGATAAGTAAAGATTTATCAAGCGCTGCAAGCATGGCATATTATACACAAGATACTTCTGGCAGTGAAGGAGGCGGTTCTACTGACAGGCTTGATACTGCCATGAATGCAGGTTGGGCTGTAAATAAAAATCTGTCAACAAGCGCCAGTTTAGCATATTATACAGAAGATATATCCGGCAGCACCGGGGATAGTTCAAGTAAATCAATTGCTGGCACTGCCAGCGCTGGATACTCCACCCCGATAAAATTTTTGAATTTTAGAAGCGGTTATACCATTGGCTATAGTTCTGTGTCACAGGAGCCTGGCGATGACACAAAGACTACAACGCATGCATTAAACGTAGGGGTTGGGAGCAGTTATAAAGGCAGGAATTTATCAGCAACAGGGGATTATAATTTTACCTATACAACTTCTACAACAGGTGATGACGGTGAAACACACACTGTTTCATTATCTGCTGTTGACACACATCTTCCTAGAACTGTAATAAATGCGTCTGCTGATTGGTATCTTGGCACAGCCGCAACTATTTTATCTACCTCAAAAAGCAACACACGCAGCGCTGCATTAAGTTTAACAAATGATTACTTCAGCAATACTTTGATTAACGCGTCTGCCAAGTATGTTGAAACGCATACTGAGACAGGGCAAATCTCCACAGCATATCAGGCAGGTTCATATACTGATAATCGTCCTGTTCTTGGCGCTGTAGCTACAGGCAGTTCAGAAACCAAGACCCTGTCCGCCAATGCCAATATAGACAGGTATCTCGGCAGATTTGGCAGACTATCTCTAAAGGGCTCATATTTAAAGACAGATAAGACAAATGAAATTATAGGCGGCTATGCAGAAACCATAACAACAAAGACAATGGAGGCGTCGCATTATATGTGGTGGACAAGGAGGCTGAGTTCTGAAGTATCTTACACAAAGGTTGATACAACCAATGATAGGGATAACAGCATTACTTCTTCAGTTACGACAACAGAATCTGCTGTTCTTAATTACAGATTAGGGAAATGGTCAGTAAATGCAAACTATAAATATATCTTAACCGAAGAAATAGGAGCAGAGAGAGAGGAACAGACCTTCATACTTGGTATCAGCAGGACATTTAGATTATTCCTATAATGATTGTAAATTTGCATAAAAATTGTTAGGATAAAAACATGCTGCCTCCCAATATTATTGGCAATATTATCCGCAAAAATTTTGAGATTAGATTTATCCTCTCATTTTGTTTGATTATCTTGATAGGGGCTGTTGCAGCAGGCATTGCCATTTATATTTTTACCCATATGGATATTGGCGTTGCCTATCCGCAGGCAAGATCTGCCTTGAAAGATATAAAAGCGCTGCTTGTCCCTGCGGTTCTTATAACCATCATATTCCAGATAATAATTATAACTGTTATTGTTGCGCTGCTTACGCTTCTTGCTTCTCACAAGATTGTCGGACCTCTCTATAGATTAAGCGTCGGTCTTAAAAAAACATGCAATTATGACTTAACATCATCTATCAGGTTCAGGACAACTGATCCGGTAGGACAACTTGCGGATATATTCAATTGTATGACCGGAAGTTTATGCCATCGCATAGGACAATTGGAACAAAGGATGTTGAAGATAAAGGATATTGAAAGGCAATTGGATTATGTCATTACCGGAGATAAGATTGAAAAAGATAAATTAGAAATTGTAAAAAAATCTTTTGAATGCGAGATTGCTGAAATAAAGAAAGTTTTATCTGAATTCAAGGTTGGTTGAGGGCTGCCCAAAATCCGATTTAGGATTTTGGGCAAAATCGCAAAGTCGCCGGGGCACCCACGCCAAGCGGCGTGGGTCGGACAAGGCTAGAGGCAAT
This sequence comes from Deltaproteobacteria bacterium, assembly GCA_016234925.1. GTDB lineage: Bacteria > Desulfobacterota > GWC2-55-46 > UBA9637 > GWC2-42-11 > JACRNI01. The sequence continues at coordinate 15,495 of JACRNI010000107.1, forward strand.
TTTGCGACGCAACCGTATATGACCAATACGGTGAGGAGCAAAATTGACGATAACGCAGTATTTCAGGATGAATCTGCGATTTTAAATTCCGCTAAAGCGGAATTTGGGGGCTGCATGAAACTATGGCTGCAGATATGCCTTATCGTATTCGTTATCTTCACAGCAATTTATGTTGGTTCTCAAGGCAGCGAGGGCCACGCAAAATTTAATATTGCCTGTGCAGATTGCCATATTGCTTTGCCTAAGGATGGAGACAGTCCAAAGGATATGACATTTTTAAAAGGTGTAAGTCTTTTGTGCTTGGACTGCCATGATATGGCTAAAAAGGCGTCTCATCCTGTTGGTTTAAAGCCTACTATGGAAGTTGCGCAGTATCTTCCGCTTGATTGGCAGAAGAGAATTACATGCATTACATGCCATGTAGTTCATAAAGGAGGTTATGGCAGATATTTTCTCCGTTCAGAGAGGAGGGGAAAGGGATTTTGCATGATTTGCCACGGCAAAAATCTTGAGAGCGGTATTGGGATGCATAAAGGCATGGTGGAATCAGCGCATTTCGGGAGCAGGTATACAGTTGAGGATGCCGGTGTTATTATAGATGAGGTGTCTATTCAATGTCTTTCATGCCACGACGGACAATTGGCAAGCAATGTTAGTGTGGATAAACTTGGCAGCGGGACATTTGAACATTCCAGCGAGGTTGGAGTCAGTCATCCGATAGGGATTGATTATAGAAAGGCTGCCTCAATTGATAAAACACTTATTCAACCTATGTTATTGCCAAAGGAAATAAAACTTTTTGCAGGCAAGATTGGATGCGGCAGTTGTCATAATCCATATTCTGACAGGCACTCACAAATGGTTATGGGCAATAATAGAAGCGCCCTTTGTTTTGCGTGTCATATAAAATAAGAGAGGAAATATGCAAAAAAGGCGGCATTATTTTATTGACAAGTGGTTTCAGTCTAGATTTATTCTAATATTTTGTCTTTTTGTCATATTCTGGTCTGTTATGACTGGGATGATTCTTTATTATATGATTAACAATGAGATAGAAACAGCATATTACAGCAGTCATCTGAAGTTTACTACTACAGGAGAGGTTGTTGTGCCTATTCTTATAAGAGTCAACCTCATATCCGCAGCAGTTATTTCTCTTTTTGCATTTCTGATGGTATTACTGGATATTAAAAGGCTGGAAGATTATTTTATGAAGTTCAAGGATGCTGCGGCAAAGATTGTGGAAGGCGATTTGACAGTTACTATGCCGCATACTGCCATGGGGAATATTATAGACCATGTGGAGGATAGTTTTAATGCAATGACTGAAAACATTAGGAAAGGCATTGTCCATATAAACAACCATGTTAATGCAATGGATGCTGAAATAAAAGGGCTTGACAGCATCTTGAAACACGGTGATAATCCAAGCGGGGAGATTAAGGCTGCTGTGAAAAATATAAAGGAAGCAGGCATAGAGTTAGAGACAGAACTTTCAAGGTTTAAGGTTTGCGGATAGCAAAATAATTAAACTGGAGATACCCAAATCCCGATTTAGACTTGTTAACGGCTCATCTTTGCTGTCATTGCGAGAACCCGAAGGGTTCGTGGCAATCTCAAATCACAAAAGGCGAGATTGCTTCGCTTCGCTCGCAATGACAATTTCTATATCGGGATTTGGGGAGATATATACCAAGCGACATGGTCTTTAGAATTATATTAAGATATATTTTTTCTGCAAGTGTTTTATTTCTAGGCGCAGATTTGACGTTTGGCGCAGAAAATACGCCTGACAATTGGCCGACATTCCTTAAATCACCAAATCATGTTCCAGTCTCTGCTGATAAGATTATCCCTCCTTTAAAACTTAAATGGAAATACAAAACAGGCGGGTCAGTATATTCATCGCCTGCGGTTGTTGACGGGAAGTTATTCATAGGCTCGCATGATTCAAATCTTTATGCGCTTGATGCGTCAACAGGCAGCCTTCTATGGAAATTTAAAACAAGTGAGCAGATTACATCTTCCCCTGCAGTTGTTAATAATATTGTATATTTTGGCTCAAAGGATGGTTATGTATATGCGCTGGATGCGAAAAAAGGCAGCCTTATATGGAAGTTTAGAACAGGCAATAATGTTTTAACATCGCCGTCTATTTCCGACGGCATGGTTTTCATCGGCTCAAATGACCTTTATATCTATGCTCTAAATGCAGCGGATGGGAAGTTATTGTGGAAGAGATTTCTTTCTGACTACAAATACGGCGGCATATATTCTTCTCCAGCGGTTTATAAGGGCATAGTTTACATTGCAGGAAAGAATTCCATTGTATATGCGTTAAGGCAGAAAACAGGGGAAATACAGTGGTTTTACAGGACAAATTCTGCTATATATTCATCGCCTTCTATAAATAATGGCATTGTTTATGTCGGCTCTTACGACAGAAACATATATGCGCTGGATGCAGAGGATGGGCAGCTTGTGTGGAAAGAAGGACTGGATGACAGAATATATGCAACGTCTGTTGTATGGGGAGACAATATCTATGCTGCTTCAAAAGACGGCTATTTGAATGTTTTTAATGCAAAAACAGGCAAGATGAATTGGTGGTATAACCTTGGCGCGGGCATAAGTTCAACTATCGCAATATCAAGCGAAGCGAAGGTTGGTTTTGTTGGAACAGAGAATGGATATTTATATGCCCTTGACCTTAAAAAAGGCATAATTATCTGGAGGCATAATATTGAAGGCGGCGGCATACATTCATCGCCGGCAATTGCATTAGACACGGTTTTTTTTGGTTCAAAGGATGGTTTTGTTTATGCGTTTGGACAGTAAAAATACAGGCAATGGGCAATGGGCAATGGGCTATAAAAACCCTTCACCCATAGCCTATCGCCTATCACCTATTGCCCGTATTTATCGCCTATTGCCTATTGCCTGTATTTATTGCCTATTGCCTGTTTTTGTCAACGCCGCTGATAAACCTGTGGAGCAAAAAGGCTCTATAGAATTAAAAAAAGAGACTGCCCCGTTTGTTTCTGAAGTTGAAAGGAAGGAATATCCCAATCCTCATTGGAAGGAGGGCTTATGCAATGAATGTCATGAGGGTATTCCTGAAAAAGGCAGAAAGCAGGCATTCAAGTATGGCGGTGATATAATCAAGATGTGCAATTCATGCCATGATGTTGTGTCTGCGCATAAATATATTCATGCAACAGGAATGGTTCCATCAGAGGAAAAATTAAATAAGATGCCGGATGATTTTAAAAAGGCGCTAAATCGCGGAGACAAAGAAGGAAAGATGACATGCCTTGTTTGTCATGAAATGCTTTATCAGTGCCTGAAAGAGAATTATAACCGCAAGGCAATTGACTCAAGATTTTTTAGAGGCGGACCATATAATTCAAGGACAGAGATTTGTTATAACTGCCATGATGCCAGCCAATATGCCCGGCTTGACCCGCATGAGCAGATAACAGATGAAGGCGAGATACTTATTGACAAATGCATTATCTGTCATAAGATTACACCGGATGTAAAAAGGGTTAAGGGCATAGAGGATGTTCGGTTTCAGGTTGATGAGGATTTTGCACAGCCTTTAAAACCAGGTGAAAAGCCCGGTGAGGAGAAGGTTATAAGTCATATTAGACTGCCGTATGAGAAGGTGTTGAAAAGATATAAATTTACAGAAGCAGAAAGGGAGTATGTTTTGCCTCTGGAACCCGGTACCGGCAAGATAACCTGCGCAACCTGTCATAATCCGCATGAAAGGGGGATACAAAAATTTACAAAGGCTGACAGGGGCGCTGATAATAGGCAAAGGCTGCGGGCGGGCGGCGGCGGCGCGTTATGTATGAACTGCCATGATAAATAACAAATAACAATTGTAATCTAAATTGAGCGGTTTTGGTAGCCGCAACCTTTAGGTTGCGTGGTCTAAACAGGATTTTGATTCACCTATCAGGTTTTGAAAAACGCAGGCTAAAGCCTGCGGCTACAGCATATTTTTTTAAAGAATCGCTCAATTTGGGTGTAAGATTAAAAACTTCTATGGAAAAGGAGGATGCAAAAATGAAAAAGATGTTTGTTGGGTTTTCAATCTTTATCGCCGCCATTTTTTATGTGTTTTTGGCAAAGGCAGCGATTGCGGCAGATGATGAAAACTGCCTCATGTGCCACAAATATATAAAGATGGGCAGGATAACAGAGGAGGGTGAGAGAAAATATTATTATGTTGATGAAGAGATATTTTCTAAGACTGTGCATAACAGGGTAAAGTGCAGGGATTGTCATAGTTATATTGAGAAACTCCCGCATGACCCTGTAAAAGAAGGTGTTCAATGCAATTCTAAATGTCACAGTATTCAAAACCCTGCGACAAGAAAAGACTTTGACCACAATAATATTTATGATGTCTATATGAAGAGTGTCCACGGCAGGGAAAAGGTAGCGGCGAAAGAAGTAGATAAAGACAAGCCATACTGCATATTCTGCCATACAAACCCGCTTTATATACCGCATGAGATTCCAAATGCTGACGGGACTGTACGTTCGGCAGAGGTTCCAGCCGCGATTGCTGACAGGTGCGATGTTTGCCATCAAAAGCGGGAGTTTGTAGAGCATAGATACCTGCACACAGCAAGAAGGATATTGTCTGTAAAACGTTCGCCTCAAGAAGTCGTAGAGTTGTGCCTTACCTGCCATGGCAATGAGGAATTCCTTGAAAGGCATGAAAAACTCCACGAGGGGGAAGGAAAACATCTTGGGAAGAAATTTACATTTGCAGGCGAGGCATATCAAGAGAGTTTCCATGGCAAGGTTACAAAATATGGATTTAAGGAGGCTGCAAACTGTTTATCCTGTCATGCAAAAAGCGAAAATTACTACCTTGCTGTCCATGATATCCGTTCATCAAAAGACCCAGAATCAACCACGCATAAAAACAACAGGGTAAATACATGCGGGAAGTGTCATACAGATGCAAATAAAAACTTTGCGAGGATTGACCCGCACCCAACAGAGAGAAAAGATGATAATCCGTTTATCTATTATATCGCAAATGTTTATGGTCCTTTCGGCGATATGGTAACATATGCCCTGCTAGGTCTTACAATTTTAGAGACCATTGGCAGGAAAAGGGATGGGATTGCATGGGTTTTAAGAAGGGGTTCAACATGGAGGAAAAAGAGCAAGAGGGGCAGGGATAGAAGGTAGAAGACATTAAAATAATGAGTGGAGGTTAAAGATATATGCGCTTATCAGAAGATGCAAAAAAGGTATTAAATGCGACAATAGCAATAAACAAGACCAGTGAAAAGGACAGAAAAGAATTAGAAGAACTCATTGAGATGATGCCCGATGACCGCGTGCTTTTGTATAAAAATGTGGATTCAAACCCTGTCGGCGACTTGCCGAGGTATTCAATACATATAAGGGCGCAGCATTTAATGATGTTCATCTCATTTCTTTTGTTGGCATTTACAGGGCTGCCTGTTCATTACAATGAGACCTTCTGGGCTATCCCATTCAATAAACTCCTCGGCGGCATATATGTGACAAGGATTATACACAGGGCAATGGCATCCATATTTATCTTCGCAGCGGTCTATCATATCCTTACCCTTGTCTTTGATACGCTTTTAAAGATCAAGAACAAGAGGTTTGATTGGAGAAGGACTGTTATCCCGCATCTAAAGGACGCCTTTGATATAAGGGATGACATATTTTATTTTCTCGGCAAGAAAGACCAAAGGCCTGAGATGGACAAGTTTGCATACAAACAAAAGATTCACTATTTTGCAGCGCTCTTTGGCAATACTGTGATGATGGTAACAGGCGCCACATTTTTGTTTCCTGATACAATTGCAAGATTCAATCCCCTCCCTGCAGATTATGTTCAGAGCGTAACAAGGCTCTTTCATCCGCATGAGGCTTTATTGGCTCTGATAGTTATTGCATTCTGGCATTGGTATAATGTGCATTTTGCGCCTGGCAGATTTCCAATGCAGTGGACATTTTTGACAGGCAGACTCACAAGGGAGCATCAGATAGAGGAGCATTTCCTTGAATATTTAAGAAACCTTGTAGAGATGCCGTCAGAGAGGGTTTATTTAAAGGAATTATTATTAAAGAAAAAACTTTTAAGCAGAGAGGCAGAGGCAAGGATAAGGACTTTAAAGCCGGGTTTTGAAAGTGATTAAAATGAAACAAGCGCTTACACCTTTTCAAAAGAAGGTTGCATATGCATCGCTTATTATAATCATAGTATCAATGATAATACTTGGGATTTATCTAATATTTGCACTAAAGGAGATGATATGAAAGATTACACTGATTATAAAGGCAGATTACACGGATTAAAACAAATAGTGGTCTTAAATCTGTGTAATCGTATTTCAAAATCTGTGTAATCAATTTCTTTCATAGGAGGAGATGATATGAAATTTCTTTTAAAGGAGATGACAAATGGATAAACTAACCATTATATTTATTGCAATAGCAGCAGTATTCTTTGTCGCAATAATAGTCGGGCTTCTTATTATTGTTGACCACAAGGCAAGGATGAGGAATGGAAAGAGCAGCGATATATGGTCAATTCAAGGTGAAAGAGATGGACATCCAATCTGGGCATGGTTTGTGTCAATGTTCCTCTGGTCAATCTGGGGCATGCTCATAATAGGCATTGTTGCAAGGGTTGGTTTTGGGGATGGCAAGGTTCATGCAGAAAAGGCAGGGGGGGATAAAAAGAGCAGCGCAACTTCTCTTTTAAAAGATGTCAAAGAGGAAACCGTATTTGATAAAAAGGCGCATTTTCATAACCTTGTAAAAGACTATACAGAAGAAGGTAATCAGCCTGTGTGCTATTACTGCCATGGCAATTATCCTCATAAAAAGCAAAGGATGATAAGGTCGCTCCTAAATATGCATACGCAGTTTCTTGGATGTATGACTTGTCATGTGGACGGCATACCTGAAGAAAATATTAAGATTGGATGGGCAAATTATGCAGGGATTAAGCCAAAGGGAAAGCCGTTTGGTCTTTCATATGACCCCAAAACAGGCGCGTTATCAAAGACCGATGATTATTATTCAAAGATAACTGCATTTGTTAATAATAAAATGCTTGAAATATCTGAAGATGCGCCAGAGGCGCGGGATTTTATAAAAGTAAGAGGCCAGCTAACGCCGTCTGAACAGGCAAAGGTAAAGGGTAAATTCCACAAAAATGTTGGCGCAAAGGGAAGATTCTGCACAAGATGCCACAGAACAGAGGATAGTTTTATTCCTTTTAAGGAACTTGGTTTTTCAGAGCAGAGAATCAATGACTTGACTGGTTTGAATGTCGTGAGCATAACGCAAAAGTATAAAGAATTTTATATGCCGGGCATATTCAAAGACATGAATATCTCGCCTGAAAAGGCGCAGGAACTCCTTGGCAAGGGGGCAGATAAACCAATAACTGAAGCGCCTGCAGACCCAGCAGCATGGTGGCGCGGCAGATTTACAGCGCCTCCGGAAGAGGCGCCTTTCGCAGGACAGCCAGCGAAGAAATAAATTTATGCGAATTTTATATATATTATTAATTTTTCTTTCTGCTACCCTTGCCCCATTTTTTGGGGCAGGGGCAGCAGAACTTAAACTTGAGCCTGTTGAACACCTTTTTGATATAAAAGGACCTTCCAATAGTCCATTCTCTCTTCCAACGGATGTTGTTGTCGGCAAAAACCAGCATATTTATGTGCTTGACGGCACGCATGGTAAGATTAAAGTGTTTGATTATAACGGCAGGTTTTTATTTCAGTTTGGCAGGGAAGGCAGCAGCGAAGGCGCGCTTGATACGCCCGTTGGTATTGGCATAGATGGCAGCGACAATATCTATGTTTGTGATTCACAGAATGCCAGAATAGTTGTTTTTGACAGCAAGGGAGGATTTTTAAGAGATTTTGATATTCAAAAAAAAGAAGGCATGGTAAAGCCCGACCCTGTTGATATTATTATAGATGATTTAAAGGGTTATGTATATATCACTGATAATTCAAACATGCGGATACTTGTTTATACAAAGGCAGGCAAATATGTCGGCGAATGGGGAGAAAAAGGTGAACCAGAAGGTTCTTTTAGATACCCTGCAACAATTTCATTCAACCCTGATAAAAGTCTCCTTTATGTTGTTGATGTCCTGAATACGAGGGTGCAGGCATTTAATTCTGACACTGGAAAATTTGTCAGGCAAATCGGTTCATGGGGTGTTTTGCCCGGTGAGATGTTCAGGCCAAAGGGCGTTGCAGTTGATAAAAAAGGAAGGGTTTATGTGACTGACAGTTATATGGATGTTATACAGGTGTTTGATGATCAGGCGGATTTTCAGCATGTGCTTGGAAACGGCAGTAAAAAAATCCAGAGGTTCACATCTCCTGCCTCTATATTTATTGATGATAACAACCGGCTTTATGTTGTTGAAGTGCTTGAGAACAGGGTTGGTGTGTATAAGTTGAAATGAAAAGTTAGCAACTGTCATGCCCGAATGTTTCTATCGGGCATCCAGTGTCTTTTATGATATTGGCTAAAACAGAAAGACTCTGGATTCCCGCTTAAAGATTGCGGGAATGACAATATTAAACCAAGAGGCATTTTCAGGTGCAAATCTCAAAGTTAAAAAAAACTAACAAAGTCTATTTCATCCTGTCATCCGTTCTTTTTTATTTTTTACTGTTCACTGTTCACTGTTCACTGTTCACTGTTTATGCCCTTGCCCGCGAGATTTCATCCCAAAGAGGCTGCGCCATATGCCATATAGAATGGCTTACTGAATTTAGAAGGGCTGAAGTAACCCCTCTTGTAGAGATACCGCAGACGCCGATAATGATAGAAGGAAGGCAGGGTGTTGTTTCAACAGAGAGGATATGTTTTACCTGCCATGACGGTTATGTAAATGATTCAAGATTTGCATTTGATAAAGAAAAGCACAGGCACCCTGTTTATGTAAAGCCTAGTGAAAAGGTAAAAATACCTGTAACAAAAGAAGGCAAGAAGGTTTTCCCGTTAAATATAAAAGGGGAGGTATACTGCGGCACATGCCACAGCGCCCACGGCAGGAGTTGGGATGATATGGGCGACCCGACAAAGACCTTATTTTTGAGAGAGCCGACAGAAAACTCTGCAATATGCCTTGCATGTCATATTGAAAAGGCAATGGGTCCTGCCGAGGGCATGCATCCGTTTTTTAAAGTGGGAAAGATTGCAAAATTGCCGACAGAGGAACTTAAAGAATTAGGGGCAAGGGTTGGAACCGATGCGGTTCAGGTTATATGCCAGTCCTGTCACAGGATGAAAGGCGCGCCTGAAAAAAAGTTATTGATTGTAAGAAATGACAGTTCACAACTCTGCGGCATATGCCATTCTGATCGATATGCAGAAAATAGAGAAGAAGCAGCAAGGATGGGCACGCACCCTGTAAATGTTGCCTCTGATAAAATTGATATAAATAAAAAGGCAGAAGAGATTGGAGGCAGGACAGGGACTGACGGCAAGATAATCTGTCAGACATGCCATAAGCCCCATTATGCCGCTAAAGGCAGGTCTATACTTGTAAAGTCAAACATAGAATCATCGCTTTGCAAGACCTGCCATGAGGATAAAAAGACCGTTGATATTACAAAGCACAACATAGGAAAGATGTCGCCTGAAGAAAAAAATATCAGGGAGCAGACTGTTTCAGATAAGGGAACATGCAGCGCATGTCATGTTCCTCACAGCGGCAAGGGTCCAAAGATGTGGGCGAGAAACCTTGGGGATGGAAAAGACCTTATAGAAAGGGAATGTCTTTCATGCCATTCAGAAAATAGCATTGCAAAGAAAAAGACCATTGGAAGGTATTCTCATCCTGTGGGAAGAAATATAAAAAAAATCGGCGTGTCAATTGATTTTCCCTTGTTTACAGAGCATGGCGTTCCAACAAACAAAAAAGATGACGGCAATGTGGTTTGCGCAACATGCCATAATGTGCATCAGTGGGATCCTGCTGACCCTGCAAAAGAGGGCGCAAAGGATGAAGAGGGCGGACCGAGCAATAGTTTTCTTAGGAAAGCGGCAGGTAAAAACAGCGCCTTGTGTATGGAGTGCCACAAGGACAAGATATATATAACTGACACTGACCACGATATGATGGTTACTGCAAAGGAAAGTAAAAATATAAAGAGTGAGTCGCCCTCTGAGTCAGGCATATGCGGGACATGCCATCTTCCGCATAATGGCAATGGTCCTAGGATGTGGGCAAGGAAGGATATTGGCGCAGACGCTGATAAGGTTTCCGGTCTTTGTATCTCCTGCCATAGCAATAACGGCATTGCAAAGGATAAACAGGTTGGCAAGTTTACGCATCCTATAAATGTGCCTATAACTAATATAGATATTATACCGAAACGAGACGGATGGCTAAGCAAATACCTCAATATATTAAAGGCATCGTTATCACAGACAATAAAACCATTGCCGTTGTTTGATGAAAATGGCGATAGGGCTCAAGACGGCAATATGGCTTGTCCAACCTGCCATGACCCTCACAAATGGAACCCCACAAAAAATGAAAAAGGCGCTGGTAAAAATATTGAAGGCGACGGGAAGACAAGTTTTTTGAGGATTCAAATGTCTCCTGATTCTGAACTTTGCAGAAACTGTCATGTTGACAAAAGACCTGTTGCGTTATCAAAGCATAACCTTGCAGTATCAGCGCCTGATGATAAAACTCCGCAAGACGGCCGTGCTGCAAAGGAAAGCGGTGTCTGCAATTCCTGTCATATGCCCCATAATGCGCTTGGATGGAGATTATGGGCAAGAAAATTGAGCGGTGATAGCGATATGGCTGTCCAGTTGTGCACGAACTGCCATTCAGAAAAAGGACCTGCAAAGAATAAGATTATCGGCAAGCCGTCACACCCAATCGCTGTAAATATAAATAAGAAGATAATGCCTGATAATATGCTGCCGCTTTATGCAAATAACGGATTAAGAGATAAGGAATCAGGAAAGATTGTTTGTCTTACCTGTCATGACCCGCATCAATGGGACCCTGATGATATAAATACTGAAAATGGCGCTAAAAAGGATGTCGAGGGTGATGCAACCAACAGTTTTTTAAGGCTTGCAGCAGGTGATGACCCAATCCTATGCGCAAACTGTCATCAGGATAAGAAATATGTGCTTAATACAGAACATGATATGCGCGTGACCGCGTCAAATGCTAAAAATATAAAAGGTGAAGGTGTGCTGCAGTCGGGTTTGTGCGGTCAGTGCCATTTTGTCCATAATTCACAGGAGCCGCTGTTATGGGCGCGGGAATTCGGTCCAGGACAGGACACAATGGAGAAACTTTGCAGGAGCTGCCATTCTGACGGCAGGGCTGCAGGGAATAAACAGCCGATTAAGTTTTCGCACCCAATGGATGTCGTGATAGTATCGCCTGAGACAAGACCAACTGAGAAGAAGAAAGGCGGTTATTTCCCGCTCTATACTGAGGATGGGAAAAAGAGTGATGCGGGCTATATAACATGCCCGACATGCCATAACCCTCACAAATGGAGCGCAGCCAAACAAGACTATGGCCCTGGGAAAAATACCGAAGGAAGCGCGGTAAACAGTTTCCTAAGGAATAAGAGCGAATCAGCGCTTTGCACTGAATGCCATGGTATAGATGGATTATTCAGATATAAGTTTTTCCACGGCGATACTTCAAGAAAACCATATCCACTATCTGGTCAATAATATCCAAAATTTTATTTGCATATTTCAATTTATCAAGAAAATTCGACACAATCCAAACAAACCATAGGTGTAAACTTTTTCTTTTCATTAAATGTTCTGATATAATAAAAGTATAAATATCAAGGGGTATTAAATTGAAAAATAGATTGGAAAGGAAGATACTGGGGATAACAGGTTTTGTCATAGTAATATCTTTTATCGCAGCATTTACTATGAATGCACTTGTAGAGATAAATAGTCTTGAGACAGAAGGTATTGAGAAGTCCCGTCTCATCGGTGAAACAATACAGAAGAGCATCTATACTATAATGCTTACTGGGAATGGCGATATTGCATCGCAGTGGAGCAATGATTTAAGAGGGATAAATAATCTAAAGGAACTTTATGTAATAAGACGGGATGGGATGCTTGCATTCAGAGACATGGATACCTTAAATATGGTCAATCAAAGGCTTGGGGAGGAACATTTTCACCGTGACGAACTTAAGCCGATAAGGATTATGGATGAAGATGATAAACGGCTTCAAAAGGTGTTAAATGAACAGAAGGAAATGAATTATATGGATAAAGGCAAAGAAGGGAATATATTTGTTCAGATAAAGCCGATATTTAATGGGATAAAGTGCAACAGGTGTCATACAAAAGAGCACGATGTCCTCGGCATGTTAAAGATATCTACAACCATGGGAGAGATTGACAGGGGTGTTAAAAGTATTATCACCTTTTCAGTTGTCGGGGGTTTGCTGTCAGTAAGTGTAGTAATTGGATTTTTATGGATACTGATAAGGATATTTGTCACAAAACCTATTCACCATGTAGCAGGCGCCATAAATGATATTATAGGGAGCAAAGACCTTGTTAGAGTTGTTGCCTACAAATCCAGAGATGAGATTGGAACCCTTGTGCATGGTTTTAATATTATGCTGAAGAGGTTGAATGGACTCTATACTACACTGGAAGAAAAGGTGGAGGAAAGAACACGGCAGCTGATACAGGCGGAAAAGATTGCATCCGTGGGACAACTTGCAACAGGACTTGTCCATGAGATAAGAAATCCACTTAACAGCGTGAAGTTCGCCCTGCAGATTATGGAGAAGGAATCCACTGCAAATTCGGCTTACAAAGGGGATATTCTGGCAATATCAGGTGAAATCCAGAGGATAGAAAATCTGCTGAATAACCTCTTGAGATTTGCAAGACCGCATCCGCCTCAGTTTTCCATTATTGACATCAATGAGGTTGTGGACAGGGCATTAGTTTTGGTAAGAAAAAAGGCTGAGAATGCAGGCATACAAGTCATTACAAATCTTAAACACCAGTTGCCAAAGATTAAGGCAGACCCTGATTTAATGCAGCAGATATTCTTAAATATCATCTTGAATGCAATCCATGCAATGCCTGACGGCGGCAGCCTCACGGTTGCTACAAAAGATGTCCATGATAATGTTGAGGTGAGTTTTTCAGATACCGGGCATGGGATTCCATCTGAATATATAAATAAGATTTTTGACCCATTCTTTACCACAAAAGGCTCAAGCGGAGGGAGCGGACTTGGGCTTTCCATAAGTTATCGGATTGTAGAGGAGCATAAAGGCGAGATATTTGTAGAGAGTAAGGAAGGCGGAGGGACAAGCTTTACAATCAAACTGGATGCCGTTATGGAGGGAGAAAGATGAAACCAACAGTTTTAATAGTGGATGATGAACCATTGTTTGTAAATCTTATATGCCGTGCACTGGCAAGCAGTGAATTTGATTTGATTCAGGCGAATAATGGGAAGGATGCTGTCAAACAGTTCCATGATTTTAACCCTGACATAGTTTTGTTAGACCTTGGGCTTCCTGATATGAGCGGACTGACCCTTTTGAAAGAGATGAAGAACCTTAAAGAAGAAACAGAATTTATAATGATAACAGGGCAGGGCGGGGTTAAGGAGGCAGTCGAGGCAATTAAACTCGGCGCAATGGACTATATCTGCAAGCCTGTGAATCTGGAGGAATTCAAGGCAGTAATCTTTAGGCTCATTGAGGTCTGGAAACTTAAGATAAAGATGAGGGAGTTTAATCAGAGTCAGGAAAATAGGTATAGTTTTCAAAAGATAGTAAGAAAGAGCAGGGTGATGGATAAGATGTGTAATCTTGCAGAAAGGGTAGCGCTGTCAGGTTCCTCTACTGTGCTGATACAGGGGGAGACCGGAACAGGCAAGGGTATGCTGGCTTCCGCCATCCACTACAACAGCCCGCGAAAAGATAACTCGTTTGTAAATGTAAACTGTGCCACGCTTCTTGAAGGGCTTTTGGAAAGCGAACTCTTTGGACATGAAAAGGGCGCTTTTACAGGCGCTATAAAGCGTAAGATGGGGAAATTTGAACTGGCTGATAAAGGCACAATATTCCTTGATGAGATAGGTGAAATGTCCTTGAACCTTCAAGCCAAATTGCTGAAGGTTATTGAGGAAAAGCATTTTGAAAGGGTTGGCGGGACAACGCCCATAAAGGTTGATGTAAGGCTTATTGCATCCACTAACAGGAATCTTGCCAATGATGTAAAAGACGGACGTTTTAGAGAAGACCTGTTTTACAGGCTGAATGTTGTGCCGATACATATCCCGCCTTTGAGGGAAAGGAAGGAGGACATACCCATCATTGCAATGCACCTGCTGGAAGAATATAAAAAAGATTTTGGAAAGAGGATTAAGGGTTTTTCAAAAGATGCTATGGACTTTATAGAAAACTATGAATGGAAAGGGAATGTCAGGGAATTAAAGAATTTTATTGAAAGGGCAGTCCTTCTTACCAATGGTGATACAATACAACTGGATAAGGAATACACAGATGAGGTGAGGACTAAAACAGCAGGCGCGGCTGCATCTCAAGATTTTACATTAGCCTCTTTGGATGATATGGAACTGTCTTATGTTAAAAAGGTTGTGGAAATGGAGGAAGGGAATAAAAGCAAGGCTGCAAATATCCTTGGTATTACAAGACAGAGGTTAAGAAGGATTTTGAAAGAAGAATAATTATACATGGCGTCATAACTTTGCATACCCGCCCCACACTTCGTGTGGGTACCCCGGCTCCTCGCTCGTCGCTGCGGCGTACGATAAAAGTACGCCGCACTCCTCACTCCTCACCCGACCCACGCCGCTTGGCGTGGGTGCCCCGGCGCCTTGTCCTGCTTTGTTCTGACGCTATGTATATGCTGCTCTATTTATGACGCTGTGTATGGATACCTTTTTCATTTTAAACCAGACTGCTGGTCTATTTTAAATCATCTGGTCTATTTTAACCCACCACTATTTTTATGATTAAAAACTAATATTCTAGTAAAATTAAATAGTTAGCGGTTATTTTAAGGATGGCATAGAAATTGCTTTTTTATTAAGTATAAGTTATTATATTTTTAAAAACTTGTCCCTGCAATCTTTAAGCAGGGATTGGCAAAAAGAAAGGATTACAGTGCTTAAAAAGATATTATTATCCTTTATCATACTGCAGATAGTATTGTTCATTATCATTCTGCTCCCTATATTCTTCTTTCCTGTATATGCTGAGGATCAGGAAAATTGTCTCATGTGCCACAAGTATTCTGGCATGGGGAGATATGAGAAAGGGTCTGAGGGTACGGCAAAGAAGAGGGTATATTATATTCCGGAAGTTATATTTAAAAATACAGTTCATGGGAAACTGAGGTGTAAGGATTGCCATATAAAGGTGGATAAGATACCGCATACTGATGTGGAAAGGGTTGATTGCAGCACTAATTGTCATATAAAGGACCCGTCAAGCGGGGTTGAGTTTTCTCACAAGAGGATAGTTGAGACCTTTAACAAAAGTGTTCACGGCATAGAAGGGACAAAGAACCCCAAACACAAAAATGACCTGCCGACATGCCTTTCCTGCCATACAAATCCGATAATCAGCCTTAGTTCGGATAAACATCTGGGATTTTTAAACATATGCACCCAGTGCCATGAAAAAAAGGAATGGGCAGAGAGGTTTCTCAAGCACCAATTTTACAGAATGGGGCAGCGCAGGTCATCAAAGGATATAGTTGCGCTCTGCGGAGGCTGCCATGAAAACCGCAGGATAATGGACAGGCATAAACTGGATGTGGTAGTCGGGTTTAAGGATACATTTCACGGCAAGGCAATAAAATATGGATTTGGGGAGGTGGCGAACTGCCTCTCATGTCACGCCCCCAGGGTTCTGGGATTCAATCCCCATAACATATTGCCCAAAACAGACAATAACTCTCCGGTCAATGAGGCAAGCCGTCTAAAGACTTGTCAAAACAGCGGCGGTGTAGACTCCTGTCATCCAACTGCGACCAGAGAATTTGCGCTCGGTATGAAGAAGGTTCACCCCTCTGGAATCACGCCTTCATTTACAGTAGAGGATAATGCAGATGCTGCCGCCTCTGGTGAAGCGAGTAAGCATGAGGCAGATGACATCTTCCGTAGGAATGTCATTTACTGGATAAACACAGGCTATAAGGTAGTCATAGGATTTGTTGTCGGCGGGATGGTAGTTCATCAAATACTTGATTTTCGCGCTGCTGCAAGGGAAAGAAGAAGGGAAAGAAAGAGAGGAGGGGCTCATGGTCAATCACACTGATAAAAAAATGAAGTATTATGTCCGATTAAATAAGATTGAAAGATTTCAGCATTATCTCCTCATGTTAAGCATCGGGATACTGGTAATGACAGGCTTTATGCTGGAAGGTGAAAAAATAGTCATAGAATTTTTTGGAGGGGCGGCTAAGACAATATTTTACTGGAGGGGGATACTTCACAGGATTGCAGCAATTATGGTTATGTGTCTGGGTGCAATACATATCTATTATATATTATTTGTAAGAAGCGGGAGAAGCTGGATATGGGATATGCTTCCGAGATTTAAGGATGCAAAGGATGCTGTGCAAAATCTAGGTTATCTCATTGGTTTGAGAGGTGAAAGACCTAAATTTGACAGGTTCACATATGCTGAAAAGCTGGAGTATTTTTCCATCTATATTGGCATGCCCATTGTTATAGTTTCGGGGATAATGCTCTGGACGCAGTCAAGTTGGAATAGGTTTTATCTTGATATTGCAGAGGCATTTCATAGAGGCGAGGCAACACTTGCTGCGCTTGCCATCATGGTGTGGCACATTATAACGGTCTTTTTCAAACCAGGCAACTATCCCTTAAATACAACATTTATTCACGGCATGATGTCAGAAGATGATATCAAGCACCATCACCCTCTCTGGTATGAAAGACTGAGGGCGGAAGAGGAAGCGGAAGCGGGCGGTAAAAAGGAGGGAGATGCGCTGAAATGAAACGGCTGCTGATAAATATCCTGATGACAATCGTCTTCCTCCTCCATGCTAGTTTTTTTGCATGGCTTATATGGGTTACATACTTGAGACCTGTTGCCTATGCGGCAAAGATGGCTGCAGCCTATAATGAGGAGTTTGAAGAGGTGGTTTCTGCAAGCAGTCTAAAAGACCACTTTCACAATATAGACGATTCAATAAACATAGATAAGCAGAATCCATCACCGTGTTTTAAGTGTCACGGGACATATCCTCATTCAAAGGCAAAGGATGTCAGGGCATTCCTAAATGGTCATGCTTTCTTTGTTGCCTGCGAGGTGTGTCATGTTAAAAGGGAAGAAGGACAGAGGTTTGTATATAAATGGATAAAGACAGGGACAGATGAAGAATTAAAATCCCTTGAAGGCAGGCCGGGGCAATATAGCGCTATTATTGTGCCGTTCAAAGAGGAAGGCGGCTCATTAAAGCGGCTTGATAAAAGCCTAACTGACAAGGAAGTTCAGAATTATCTTCAATCCCGCCATACAATAACAGGAGATGAGGCGGCAGCAGCAAAACTAAAGATGCATAAGGGTATTTCACAAAAGCCTGTATTTTGTGATGACTGCCACAAGGAAAACGGCTATATAGATTTTAATAAACTGTATTACAAGGCGGAAAGGGCGCAGGTTCTCTCCTCAACAGAGGTTGTCGGCGTGATACAAAAATATAAGGAGTTTTACATCCCGACAATGTTTGACCCCAACATCATGATTGAAAGGCGGATGAATCTGGAGAATGCAAGGAAAGAAAAAAGGTGATAGAGGCGGTTTAATATGAAGTTCATGTATCTTATTATCACGGCAGCAATATTATGCCTTACAGGAGGCAGTTTCCATATTTCTTATGCTGCTGAAAAGGAAATAATAAACCCCCATTGGAATAAAGATAACTGCAATGCATGCCATAAAGGCAGCCATCCGACAGCAGGAAATCCTGAACTCAAGTTTAACGGCAATACCATAGAACTCTGCAACAGCTGCCATTCCATTATATCCAAAGATAAATATATCCATGCAGTCGGCATGGTGCCGGATGAAGAAAATTACGGCAAAATGGCAGATGAGTTTAAAAATGCAATTAAAAAAGAAGGAAAACTGACCTGCGGTGTATGTCATGAACTGAAATATCAGTGTCTTGAGACAGAATCCTATCGTAAGGAAAATAATCCAAGATTTTTTAGAGGCGGTCCTTATGCAAAAAGAACTGATATATGTATGAAATGTCATGATGCCTCCAAATACGCAATATTTAATCCCCACGACCAGATAGATGATAAGGGGCAGATAAAACAAGGGATATGTGTATACTGCCATAACATAACACCTGACAGGATGAAGGCGAAAGGGATAGAGGATGTAACGTTCCGGGTTAAGGATGACCTGAATCGGCTCTGCACCCGCTGTCATAGGAGTGAGATTGACCTTTTAGGATGCATCACAAATGAAGGAAAGACGCTTAATCATCATGTCAAGGCATCTTTAGATGTTCGGGAAAGGATAAAGAGATTTGAACAGGATAATGACATTATATTTCCTTTAGAACCAAGTACAGGAAAGGTCTTCTGCGCCACGTGCCACAATCCTCACAAATCAGGGGTTCAGATATTGAGCAGGGCAAATAAAGGCGCTGACAGCAGCAAACGGCTCAGGTCTGAATCTGTAAATTCATGCAATCCGTGCCATAAAGAAGGCATGAATGTTTCAAATCCCACGCAGCGTCATAAGTAGAACAGCATACAGAGCGTCAGAACAAAGTTAGAATACAGGTGTTAGGGATTAGTTTTTTTACTAACCCCTAACTACTAAGCCTCAATACGCAGGTATGCGAAGTTATGACGCTCTCTCTGTATATAGAGGACAAATGATATACTTTAGGCGCACTCGTATGTTCTGGAAATACCTATCCTTGCCGCAAGGTCTAATCCCTTTACTCTCTGTAATATTACCCTTATTTTTTGCCGGCGCATCATCTGGCGGAGATTTTGAGGTTGTCAGCCGTCTCTTTACCATAGAGTTAAAGACCGACCCGATGAAGCATCCAAGCGATGTAGCAGTGTCTAAAGACGGTTCCATCTATGTGCTTGACGGCGTCAATAACAGGGTTCTTGTATTCAATGCAGCAGGCGGATTTCTGTTCAAGTTTGGCAAAGGAGGGAGCGATAAGGGTGAGATGAATTTTCCTCTTGGTCTATGTCTGGATGGGGAAGGGAGGGTGTATGTGGCAGATTCAGGCAACCACCGTGTCCAGATGTTTACCTCTGACGGGAGATATATAAATCAAATAGACCTTAAGGGTGTGAATGGAAATAAACCCCCTGACCCGACTGATGTGGCTGTGGATGAACAAAAAAAGGTTCTTTACATTGTAGATAATGACAATCATAAAATATATGTTTATGACCTTAAGGCAGGCAGTATAACCAAATCATTGGGTGAAATGGGTATGAGGGATGACGGATTTAGATGGCCATTTACAATTGCCATAGATAAAGACGGCTATCTTTACATCGTTGACGTCATAAATACGCGGGTCAGGGTAATATCTCCTGACGGCGGATTTGCAAATGATATTGGGGAATGGGGGGTTGATTGGGGGCAGTTCTTTAGGCCCAAAGGCGTGGCTGTAGATTCAAAGGACAGGGTTTATGTTACAGATAGTTATACCGGGACAATACAGGTCTTTGATAAAAAAGGGAAGATAATAGCCGCCCTTGGCGATGAAACCGGCAAGGTGAGGAAATTTGTAACACCGGTAAGGATTTTTGTTGATGACAGCGACAGGATATTTGTTGTTGAGATGTTTGCTAATAGGGTGGGTGTCTATAAAAAAAAGGGATAGCGCAAAATGAAACAGACAGGAAATATTATACTCAAAAAATGCAGTTGCATTTTTTGGCAAACGCAATCTTTGGTCAAATACTGCGTCAAATCTGTCTGTCCAAATACTCACATACTCAAAACAGTATGCTCCGTTTTGTCCAGCCATCTTTTCCTTGTCTTTGGCTCAAATCTTGCGTTTGCCCCGAAAAATAAAAACCAAATACATTTTTCGGGTATATTTTTTTTTATTGCACTGGTTGTTACCAATGCATTTGCCTCCTCTATGGAACCCAATCCTTCAAAGGAATGCGCCATATGCCATTACAACTGGGTAGATGTATTTTACCGCGAGGGTAAATCCACTGATCTTGCTGAATACCCAAAGGAAAAACAGGCCGCCGCTGAGATGATGTGCTACAGCTGCCATGATGGTTCGGTAAATGATTCCCGTTTCAAGGTATGGGAGACAAACAGGCACAAACCAGGGACGAAACCATCTGAAGGCATAGAAATCCCTCTATCTTTTCCTCTGGATAAAGATGGAAAGATGCAATGCTTTACATGCCATTCTGCACATGGTGTGGATACAAGACCGGGGATTGAGGCCACTATTTTTTTAAGGGCATCTAACAAGAACTCCTCCATGTGCAGGATGTGCCACAAGGATAAGGGGAGGGGTCCAAAAATTGGAAGTCATCCTGTGGATGTGGTCTTCAATGTTCCTGAGATTATAACAAAGGCAGGCGGTAAGACAGGGAGTAAAGGCGAGGTAATATGCCAGACCTGCCACTCTCCGCACGGAAGCACCAGCGAGCATTTTCTTGTCATGCCAAACAGCGGCAAGGGTTTGACACATTCAGCGCTTTGCGAGGCATGTCATACAAAGTCGCCTGATATAGTCGCAAAATCGCCGCTCAGGTTTAATAGTCACCCAGTGGATGTTACTATTACGAAGGAAGCAAAACTGCCTGAAAAATGGCAGAACGGGGAAACACCGTACTTGAGTTTTGACAACAGGATAAATTGCAGGACATGCCATTCACCGCATAATGCCACAAATAATAACCATCTCCTTGTTGAAAAAAATGAAAAAGGGGGCATCTGTCTTTACTGTCATTCATCCCAGTCTGTTGTGGCAAAGTCCAAGCATAATATGGAAATGACTGCCCCAGAGGCAAAAAATATAGATGGATTTATGGTTTCAGATAAAGGTATTTGCAGCGCGTGTCATATGATGCATAAAGGGACGGGTCCAAAGATGTGGGCAAGGGATATGGGCGAGGGCAACGACCCTATGCAGAAGATGTGCGCATCATGTCACTCTGAAAACGGCATTGCAAAGAAAAAACTGGTTGGCAAGGAGACTCACCCGGTGGGCGTGGATGTAAAAACCCTTGGCATTAAAACAGCGCTTCCGCTTTATGATGGGCGCGGAAAAAAGAGCGGGAATCAAGACGAGGGTATGGTTGTATGCAGCACCTGTCATAATGTCCACCAGTGGGACCCCAATGCCCCCCAGAAGATCAGCCAGAGGGATGAGGAAGGGAATGCCTCAAATAGTTTTCTCCGCATTTCATCCGGTGCAAAGAACGAAATATGCGCTGCCTGTCATCAGGACAAGTTTGATATTCAGGATACTAAGCATTATACATCTTTAATCGCAAAGAATTCAAAAAATATAAAGGGTGAGGCTATGTCCGAATCAGGACCCTGCGGGGGCTGCCACCTCCCGCATAATGGCAGCGGCATAAGGATATGGGCGAGGAAGGAGATGGGGTCTGAAAAAGACCCTGCTGCAAATCTCTGTCTTGGATGCCATAAAAAGAGCGGGATAGCAGGAAATAGCGAGGTAAGATTGGAAAACAGCCATCCAGTTGGTGTTCATATCGCAAATACCGGGATTAAGGATGAGGATGGCGCATGGAGAAGCATCTATATGAATGTTTTGAAGGGCGGTGTGTTGTCCGTGCCAGAAATGAAAAGACTCCCTCTTTTTGATGAAGAAGGGAAAAAGGTAAAGAACGGCAATGTGAGTTGTGCTACATGCCACGACCCTCACAAATGGAAACCAAAGGGAACTAATGAAAGGTCTGCTCAGAAACAAGATGAATCTGGAGAGGGGACAAGCAGTTTTCTAAGGATTGCAAATGGACCAAATTCCGAGTTGTGCGCAAACTGTCATATTACCAAGAGGCCTGTCATATTTACAAAACATAACCTTAACAATTTTAGTCCTTCGGAAAAGAATGTAGTTGGAAAAACTGCGGCAGCGGGCGGTGTGTGCAGCGCCTGTCATGTCTCACATAATGCAGCAGGGCCGATGCTGTGGGCTAAAAAGACAGGCAGCAGTAATGATGTTTCACAAAGCCTCTGTGAGAGCTGCCATATGAAAGGCGGTGCGGCTGAAAAGAAGGCGGCGGGCGAGCATTCCCATCCTGTTGGAACACAAATAAAGCCTTATATGAAAGAAACTACCCTTCCGCTCTATACCCTTCAAGGGAAAAAGGATAGAAAGGATGGGATGTTAGTATGCGCCACCTGTCATGACCCTCATCAGTGGGATCCGGATGATGTGAGCAGTTTCTCTGGACAGGGGGGACAGGGGGGGCAGGGGAAAGATGTTGAAGGGAATGCAGCAAACAGTTTCCTTAGAATGAGCGCAGCGCCTGACCCTATACTCTGCGCCAACTGTCATCAGGATAAGAAGTATGTTTTTAATACGGAGCATGATATGCGGGTAGCAGCAAAGGATGCAAAGAATTTTAAAGGACAGACTATAGGCCAATCAGGTGTTTGCGGGCAATGTCATTTTGTCCATAATTCAAAAGAGGAGACTCTATTATGGGCAAGGGAACTTGGGACAGGTCAGGATAAAATGGAGATGCTGTGCAGAAGCTGCCATTCAGATAACAGGATTGCTGGGGATAAGCAGCCGGTAAAGTTCATACATCCATCAGATGTTGTGATTGTATCACCTGCGGCAAAATCAAAGGATGCCAAGAAAGGCGGATATTTTCCGCTTTATTCTCAAGATGGCAAGAAAAAGGAAACAGGTTATATAACCTGCCCTACATGCCACAACCCCCACCAGTGGAGCGCAATTAAACAAGACTATGGGCCAGGAAAGAATATCGAAGGAAATGCGGTAAATAGCTTTTTGAGGAATAAGAGCGAATCAGCGCTCTGCACAGATTGCCATGGCATGGATGCACTCTTCAGATATAAAAATTATCATGGCGAGACATCTAGAAAACCTTATCCTATATCAGTACCATAATATACAGAGCGTCATAACTTCGCATACCTGCGTATTGAGGCAGGGATTAGGGTTTAGTAGTTAGGGGTTAGTAAAAAAACTAATCCCTAATCCCTAACACCTGTATTCTAACTTTGTTCTGACGCTCTGTATGCTGTTCTATATTAAAAAAATATTTGCATATTTGAATTTATTATGAAATAATAATGGCAGTTCTATGTTTAAATAAAATATATTCAGGAGGTAAGGAATGAGAAGAGGTCTAATGAAAAGTTCGTTAGTATTATGTCTAGGGTTTTTAATAGCAATTTCTTCTGCATGCGGAAAAAAGGAAGAAAAAAAAGAGGCAGGGAAAGCGGAACAAAAACATGAGATGACGGCTATGCCTCCTGTGACACAGGAACTTCCACCAGGTCATCCGACAATGGGCGGTCAAAACGGCGGCGCTAAACGCGAGGTTAGGGTGCCTCCTGATGTTAAGGAAAGATGGAAAACAGTCAGCATAAAATTTATTGATAAAGAAAAGAAAAAAGAGAAGGCGCTTACTTTAGATGTCGGCAAAGAGACATCTATTCCAGATACTAAACTTGCGATAAAGGTTGAGGCATTTCTCCCAAATTATACAATATTTGACGAGTACATTACATCAAAGAACAATGAGCCTGAAAATGCGGCAGTTCTGGTTGAGTTATTAGAAGGCGGAAAAGGTGTTTCAAAGGGATGGGTATTTGAAAGACTGTCTGACTTTAACTCATACAAAAACGATAAGTATGACATAGTCCTTATGCCAATGTTAAGAGATAAGCGGTTGGATGTTAATTTTTTGCAGGACATTATAGGTCAGGCTTCCAGCCTGACAGTCAAGCAAGATGCTTGACCTATTAGCCTCTATCAATAGGCGGGGTTTTCTAACCCCGCTAAATGCATTTTCGGAGCAAAGGCAGAAAATGAATAGACATTCCCTTAATATTGTTTTTACATCCCTTTTTTTATTCATCTTTTTATTCGTCGGCGCATCATATAGTTATGCAATGGGCGATTTTGATGAACAAAAACCCGCGCCGCCTTCCCCTGAACAGACCCAAAAAAAGAAAGATGTGGATAAGATTGCCTTTAAGGAAAATATAAGGAAATCACTCGCTACCATAAAGACATATCTAAATCTAGAAAAAAGCGGTCAGTTTGATTCTAACTTTACCACCTCTGCGGCAATGTTTGCATCAACGGAATTCATGTCTCCGTCAAATTTAAAGGCAAATTCAAAGGTTATTGCCCCTGATATGGCCAATGAGGCATATTGGTATGCAAGGTACAATATTGAGGCTCTGACGCTTCAATCAGGCATGGGTGTGCATCTTGGTTATTCAAAAATAATGGAGAAGGAATCTCTTGATAATAGAATAAATACTATTGTCAAGAAAACAGGCAT